>JBBPZN010000176.1:0-77992 GCA_038198705.1 Mycobacteriales bacterium | reverse complement strand
TCCGCAGGCTCCACTCCTGAACCACCTGGTCGTTCCGCAGGCTCCACTCCTGAACCACCTGGTCGTTCCGCAGGCTCCACTCCTGCGTAAACTTGTCTCTCGTGACTATTCCGAATGTCCTGGCCACCCGTTATGCGAGCAAAGAACTGGTGAACCTGTGGTCTCCGGAGCACAAGATCATCCTCGAGCGCCAGCTGTGGTTGGCCGTTCTCAAAGCGCAGGCCACCCTCGGTGTCGATGTGCCCACTGCCGCGATCAAGGACTACGAAAACGTGATCGGCACTGTCGACCTCGCGTCGATCGCTGCGCGTGAGCGTGTCACCCGCCACGACGTCAAGGCCCGTATCGAGGAGTTCAACGCACTCGCGGGCCACGAGCACATCCACAAGGGTTTGACTTCTCGTGACCTGACCGAGAACGTCGAGCAGCTGCAGATTCTTCGCTCGATGGAACACGTCCACAGTCACGGCGTGGCGGTCGCTGCCCGGCTCGCCGAACGCGCCGCGGAATACTCCTCGCTCGTGATGGCTGGGCGTAGCCACAATGTCGCCGCGCAGGCAACGACCCTCGGCAAGCGCTTCGCGTCGGCGGCGGACGAGCTGTTGATCGGCCTCACCCGAATGCAGGAGCTGATCGAGCGTTACCCCCTTCGCGGTATCAAGGGCCCGATGGGTACCTCGCAGGACATGCTCGACCTGTTCGGGGGAGACGCCTCGAAGTTGACCGCTCTGGAGCGCATCGTCGCCGACCATCTCGGGTTCCGGCACGTGCTCACCAGCGTCGGTCAGGTCTACCCTCGCTCACTCGACCATGACGTCGTATCCGCTCTCGTTCAGATCGGGGCCGCACCTTCCTCGTTCGCTCATACGGTTCGGTTGATGGCAGGCCACGAGCTGGTGACCGAGGGCTTCCAGCCAGGTCAGGTCGGTTCTTCGGCGATGCCCCACAAGATGAACACGCGTTCGTGTGAGCGCGTCAACGGTCTGCAGGTGGTGTTGCGCGGTTACGGATCGATGGCGGCCGAACTGGCAGGCGCGCAGTGGAACGAGGGCGACGTCTTCTGCTCGGTCGTCCGCCGTGTCGCGCTACCGGATGCGTTCTTCGCGATCGACGGCATGATCGAGACTTTCCTGACGGTGCTCGACGAGTTCGGTGCGTACCCGGCCGTCATCGCCAAGGAACTCACGCGCTACCTGCCGTTCCTCGCGACGACGAAGGTGCTCATGGCTTCCGTTCGCGCCGGGGTCGGTCGTGAAACGGCACATGAGGCCATCAAGGAACACGCTGTCGCTGTCGCACTCGCGATGCGGGAGCAGGGGCAGGATCCGGATTTGCTGGATCGCCTCGCCGCCGATGACCGCATCCCGCTCGATCGCGCCGGTCTCGATGCCGCTCTTGCCGACAAGTCGGCGTTCATCGGCTCGTCGGAATCGCAGGTCGCGGCCGTCGTCTCCGACGTCGAGACGCTGATCGCGCAGTTCCCAGAAGCTGCGAAGTACTCTCCGTCACCGATTCTCTAGTAGCTCCGGCAGATCGGCCACCGAACCGATGACGTGATTCGGCTGCAGACCGAATTCGTTCTTGGCTCGGCGGTCGAGGGCGTCCTGGCGGAACTTTCCGGTGCGGACCAGGACACCGGTCATGCCGACGACCTGGGCTGCGAGTACGTCGTTGTCGATGTCGTCACCGACCATGACGACGTCGACCGGGTCGGCGCCCATTCTTTCGGCGGCGGTCTGAAAGCCAAGTGGCGCAGGCTTTCCGATGGCTTGCGCAGTGTGTCCGGATGCCTTCTCCATGCCGACGAGATACATTCCGGTGTCGATGCGGAGTCCGGCTCCGGTGGTCCACATGAGACTTCGGTGCATTGCGACGACGGGGATGCCGCGGCACAGCCAGTCGTAGACCCGGCTCAGTCGCTCGTGGGTGAACTCGGGACCGGCGCCGCCGACGACGACGACGTCGGGATCGTGCGTCGACGACTCTTCCACGAACTCGATTCCCGGCATGTCGCCAGCGATGTCGCCGTTGTTGACGAGTACGACGGAAGCGCCCGGGTAGGTTTCGCGCAGGTGGTCTGCGGTGAGGCTCGCGGCCGTGACGATGTCGTCGGCAAGGACCGGAAGACCGACTCCTGTCAACGACTCCGCGATCTGTGTACGAGTTTTCGAGGTGGTGTTCGTCAGGAACGCGCGGGCGATGTCCTTGCGGTCGAGATAGTCGAGAGTCTCGCGGGCGCCCGGGAGAGGCTTCCACGACGTGACGAGCACCCCGTCGATGTCGAACAGAACGCCGCCCAAGATACTCATGGTCAGACTTTAATCGCAGCACCGTTTCGGTGCAGTTCTAGACTGTCTCTTTGTGAACCCCTATACGATCTTTGCCGAAATCATTGCAGGGAACGCGGAATCGTCTCGCGTCTACGAGGACGACGTGGTCATCGCGTTCATGGACATCCGGCCGGTCACGCTTGGGCACGTTCTGGTGGTCCCGAAGAAGCAGGCTCGCTCGTTGGCGGAGTTGGAGCCGGACACCGGCGGTCATCTGTTCGTCGTCGGGCAGAAGATCGCGGCCGCGCTGCGGGCGAGCGACCCCCGATGCGCGGGGGTGAATCTGTTTCTTGCGGATGGCGAAATCGCAGGCCAGGAAATCTTCCATGTCCATCTTCATGTCATTCCGCGTACCTCGGGTGACGGATTCGGTCTTCGTGCCCGACCGACTTCCCCCGAACGCGCCGAGCTCGACACCCAGGCTGCACATATCGCGGACGCTTTGGGGTAACTGATCCATGCCTGTGGCAACGAAGAAGACCGATGAGTCCGACAGGCTCGAACAGTCCGGTGGGCTCGCCGAGACGAACTCGCGCCGCGCTCTCGGCCTTCTCGTTCTGCTCGGCGTTCTGGCCGCGATCTGTCTGCTCAGTATCGCGGTCGGCACCAAGTACATTCCGCCGAGCGAGGTCTGGAATGCGCTGCTGCACTTCGACGAGTCGAACAACCACGTCATCATCCGCGAGATCCGTGTACCGCGGACGGTGCTGGGGTTGATCGTCGGTGTCGCTCTGGGTGTCAGCGGCGCGCTCATTCAGGCTATGACGCGTAACCCGTTGGCGGACCCGGGCATCCTCGGAGTCAACGCCGGTGCGGCATTCTTCGTCGCACTCGCTGTCGGCATGCTCGGATTCACCGGGATCTGGTCCTACATCTGGTTCGCGTTCCTCGGCGCCATCCTCGCGACGGTGGCGGTGTATGCACTCGGATCCATGTCACGAGCCGGTGCGACTCCGATCAGGCTCACGCTGTCCGGAATTGCGCTGTCCGCGGTGCTCGGGGGCATCACTTCCGGCATGCTGCTGCTCGATCCCGATGCGTTCGACAAGATGCGATTGTGGGGTGCTGGTTCTTTGGCTGGTCGAGGACTGGACATTTCGTTGGCGATCTCGCCGTTCGTCATCGCCGGTTCGGTGCTCGCACTCGTCATCGCGCGACCCCTCAATGCACTTGCGCTCGGAGACGATCTCGCTCGGTCGCTGGGTGCGAAGGTGAACAGCACCCGGGTGATCGGCGTCGTTGCAGTCACTCTTCTGGCCGGTGCTGCGACGGCGGCCGCAGGTCCGATCGGCTTCGTCGGCTTGATGATTCCGCACATGGTGCGGTGGTTCGTCGGACCAGATCAGCGATGGATCCTGCTGTACACCGTGGTGGCGGCGCCGTGCCTGCTGCTGCTCTCCGACATCGTCGGGCGACTGGTCATCAGGCCTGGCGAACTGCAGGTCGGGATCGTCACCGCGTTCGTCGGAGCGCCAGTGCTCATCTTTCTCGTGCGCCGCAAGAAAGTCAGTGGGCTGTGACGACCGAGACCGAGGTCGATTTCGGTCGCAGAGTTCGCATCATTCGCCTTGCCGGTGACAAGCTCAGCGGGCGGGTAGACATCCGCACCGTGGTGGTCTGCTGCCTTCTGGCGCTCGTATCGCTCGCCGTCGCTGTCCTAGCGCTCGGCACCGGTGACTACTACATCGCGCCGGGCGAAGTACTGGCCGCGGTGTTTTCCGATGCCGGAAGGTTCACCGAACTGATCGTCATGGAGTGGCGATTCCCGAGGGTAGCCCTGGCTTTGCTTCTCGGTGGTGCTCTGGGTGTGTCGGGTGCGATCTTCCAATCGCTGACGCGAAATCCGTTGGGAAGCCCTGACATCATCGGCTTCGACACCGGCTCGTACACCGGTGCGCTGATCGTCGTCCTCGCGCTGGGAGGTGGCTACTATCCCACCGGCGTGGGCGCCTTCGTCGGTGGGATCTCTACTGCTGCAGTGGTGTACGTCCTCGCTTTCAAACGTGGAGTGCAAGGTTTCAGGCTCATCATCGTCGGAATTGCGATCAGCGCGATCCTGGCGTCGGTCAACACGTGGTTGATCGTCAAAGCCGATCTCTCGGATGCGCTGGCCGCAGCGGTGTGGGGCGCGGGGACTCTCAACGGTCTCAGCTGGGGGCAGGTACGTCCGGTGGTGATCGTGTTGGTCGTTCTCACGCCGCTGCTGGCCATCTTCGCGGGGCGCCTACGGATGCTCGAGATGGGCGACGACGCAGCGAAAGCGCTCGGTATCCGGGCGGAGCCGACGCGGCTGATACTCATCGTTCTCGGCGTGGCGCTGACCGCGCTCGTCACGGCAGTGGCCGGTCCGATCTCGTTCATCTCGCTCGCTGCGCCGCAGCTGGTTCGACGCTTGACCAAGACTGCGGGTGTCGCGCTGATTCCCTCGGCGGTGATGGGTGCATTGCTACTGCTCGTCAGTGACTATGCCGCGCAGCGCATATTCGCGCCGACGCAGTTGCCGGTCGGTGTCGTGACGGTGTCCATCGGTGGGGCATATTTCGTGTGGTTGTTGGCTCGGGAAGGTAGAAAACAGTGACTGGAAAGAAGCCGCGCTTACATGCGGACGACGTCACGATCGGATACGACAAGCGCATCGTCAGTGAGGGGCTGACCGTCGAGATTCCAGACGGTCAGTTCACCGTCATCGTCGGTCCCAACGCGAGCGGCAAATCGACGTTACTGCGAGCACTGTCGCGGTTGTTGAAACCGACGGTGGGGACGGTACTTCTAGACGGCAAGGCAATCTCGACTTATCCGGCCAAGGAAGTTGCCCGACGCCTCGGGTTGCTGCCGCAGACGTCCATCGCGCCGGACGGTATCTCGGTGGCGGATCTCGTTGCACGCGGCCGTTATCCGCATCAGAAGCTGATAAGGCAATGGTCGCGGGACGACGAGGCTGCTGTCGTGTTCGCGATGAACGCGACCGGCGTGAGCGACCTCTCCGGACGGTTGGTCGACGAGTTGTCCGGAGGGCAGCGTCAGCGAGTGTGGGTGGCAATGGTTCTCGCCCAGCAAACCCCGTTGATGTTGCTCGACGAACCGACGACGTTCCTCGATATCGCGCATCAGATCGACCTTCTCGATCTGTGCGCGCAACTCAATCGAGATCAGGGCACCACGATGGTCGCTGTGCTGCACGATCTCAATCACGCCTGCCGCTATGCCGATCACATCATTGCGATGAAGGACGGCGCGGTGGTCACTCGCGGTAATCCTGCGGAGGTCATCACCGCGGAACTGGTGGAGGCGGTATTCGGATTGCCGTGTCGCATCATCGAGGACCCGGAGTCGCTCACGCCGTTGGTCATTCCGCTCGCGCGCCCACGAACCTCGTGATGGATGCCGGTCATGCTCGCAGCGTGGCACCGCCGTCGACGTAGAGCGACTGCATGGTGATGTGACGGGCTCGATCCGACAGTAGGAACTCGACAGCGTCGGCGATGTCCTCAGGAGAAGCTATGCGGCCTAGAGGGATTCCATTCTTGAAGGTCGGGAGATCGCCGTCGATGACGGGCCGTGCGTAGGACATGTCGCTCGGGTCCGCCCACATCGAGCGTTGCATGTCGGTGTCGGTCGAACCCGGAGCGACGATGTTCGCGCGAACTCCGTACGGTGCCAATTCCAAGCCGAGTACACGGGTCAGCATGGTGGACGCAGCTTTCGAGGATCCGTAGGCGCCCATCGACATGCGCGGTACACCCGCAGCATTGGATCCGACTACGACGATGGACCCGGCCCGTCGCTCACGCATCGATCGACCGACGGCTCGGACGACGTTGAGTAGCCCGAACACGTTGACCTCGAACATGGCCCGCCAGTCTTCGACGTCGGAGTCCACGATGGATCCGGTGTCGAGAATGCCTGCGACGTGGGCGAGTGAGGTGATGGGCCCGGCGGACTCCTCGATCGCAGTGACCGCGGCGAGTACGGCTTCGGCGTCGCGCACGTCTACTACGTGAGCGGTGGCCACACCGGCGATTTGCGACGCCGTCTTCGTCATACCGTCTGCGTCGATATCGAGCAGTGCGAGGTCGTGGCCTGCTCGCGCGAGCGATATGGCGACAGCGCTGCCGATTCCGTTACCCGCTCCGACCACGACTGCGAGCGTCACAATGCCACCCCGAGGGCGCCGAGGAGAGTGCCGAACTTGGTTACCGTCTCTCGTAATTCGGTGTCCGGGTCCGATTCGGCGACGATTCCCCCGCCTGCGTAGGCCGTCATGCGCTTTCGGTCGCTGCTGATCTCCGCGCAACGGATAGCCACCATCCATTCGCCGTCCCCGTCTGCGGTGCACCATCCGACGGCGCCTGCGTAGAAGCCACGCTCACCCTCGAGTTCCTCGATCGTGCGGTACGCGAGGTCGGTGGGTGTCCCACACACAGCGGGTGTGGGATGTAGTGCGCATGCGAGATCGAGTGCAGTAGTGGATGGATCACGTAGTTCGCCGCGTATCGGAGTGCCCAGGTGCCAGAGTTGCGGAGTGTGAGCCAGGGTCGGCTCCGGCGGTATGTCCAGCTCGCTGCAGAACGGGGCGAGCGAGTCCCTGATTGCATCGACGACGAAGGCGTGTTCGCGTCGGTCCTTGTCCGACTCGGTCAGACTGCGTCCGTTCTGCCGATCGCGCGCCGCGTCGGGGTGGCGAGGGGCAGATCCGGCCAGTGGGTGACACGTGACCACCGTTCCACGCCGGCGAACAAGTACCTCCGGGCTCGATCCGACGAGGGTTCTGCCTACGTAGGGGCCGCCTGCGGCGCTCAGGTCGACGCAATAACCGTTGCGTTCGGGTGTTCCTGCTATCAGGGCCGCTAGAACGGCGGTCGGATCGACTGTGCCGTCCGCGATCAGGGTCAGCGTGCGTGCCAGGACCACCTTCTGCAGGGGCGTCGAAGGCTCGCGGAGTACGTCGAGTGCAGTGCGGACTCGGTCGGTGTGTTCGCCGTCATCGAGTGAGTCGGCGAGGACGAACGTTGGTAGAGAGGGGCATTCGGACTTCGGACTCCAGGGCTGTTGCGTCACGGTGAACACTTCCGGTGCGGACAGTGCGCAGTGTGCCTGCGTGGAGAAGGGAAGGGCGCCGACGATCGTGGGGACTTCTCCCGAGCGCAGCGCAGCTTCGGCCGCGGCAACGCTGTCGTACTGGGCGCGCAGTCCATGAGCTGATACCGAGCCGTGTGGGCGTGAGAGAACGAACCGTCCGGTGGTGGTGTGGACGGCGGTGCGAGAACCCATTCGCGTACCTCTTTTTCTTCTCGTTTGGATCCGTCGACTCGCGGAAAGGTTAGGCATGCGTAGCCTAAACTTATCTACCGAAAATAGGTTAGGCTACGTTCACTCCGACCCGATAAAGGATGACTGGAACCACATGGCGAACACCCTTCCCGACGTAGTAGACATCCTCGGAGTCGGCTATGGACCGTCCAACTTGGGACTTGCGATAGCGCTGGAGGAACGTAACGCGCTGGTGCCCGCAGGTGACCGCCTCACCTCGATGTTCGTGGAGAGGCAATCCGGCTTCACCTGGCATCCCGGCATGCTGCTGCCCGGCGCGACCATGCAGATTTCGTTTCTGAAGGATCTGGCGACGCAGCGCAACACCGGTAGTGAGTACACGTTTCTCGAATACCTATCGCAGCGTGGTCGTTTGACGCACTTCATCAACCTGCAGACGTTCTTTCCCTCCCGACTGGAGTTCCACGACTACCTGACCTGGGCGGCGGACAAAGTAGCCGCCGACGTGCACTACGGCTCGTCGGCCACCGGAGTTGCGTGGACGGGTGAGCATTTCGAGGTCACCGTCGAGACATCGGACGGGGAGAGTCGCACTCTGCGCTCGCGCGAGGTCGTGCTTGCAGGCGGGCTCACCCCGAAACTCCCCGCGGGCGTCGTAACGGGGGAGCGCGTCTTCCACAATCACCGGGTACTCGATCATCTCGAGGGATTGCCGGAGATACGTCATCAGCGATTCGTCGTGGTCGGTGCAGGCCAGAGCGCCGCCGAGGTGCTCGCGCACCTCCACGATCGGTACCCCGGCGCGGAGGTGCACGCGGTGTTCGGCAAGTACGGGTACAGCCCTGCCGACGACAGTCCCTACGCCAACCGCGTTTTCGATCCGGAAGCTGTCGACGATTTCTATACTTCCTCCCCGCAGCTTCGCGAACAATTGATTGCCTACCACCGCAGCACCAATTACTCCGCCGTCGATCTGCCGTTGATCGAGGAACTCTACGAGCGTGAGTACGGGGAACGAGTATCCGGCGATCGCAGACTGTTCGTCCACGGTGCGTCCGAAGTGTCGACGCCGCGCGTGAGCAGGACCGGAGTAGAGGTATCGGTGCATCATCGACCGACGGGCCGCGAGGACACATTGCTCTGTGACGCAGTGATTTTCGCGACCGGTTTCCAACCGCTGGATCTGCGTGCCATCCTGGGTCCACTTGCCGATGACTGCAATTTCGCTGCGGACGGAACTCCAGAGGTCCAACGCGACTACCGACTGCGCACCGCAGAGAACGTCACCGGTGGAATCTACCTCCAGGGCGGAACAGAGCACTCGCACGGACTGACCTCCTCGTTGCTGTCGAACATCGCGGTGCGATCCGGAGAACTCGTGGACTCACTCGCTTCCAGGGCGATGCTCGACGCCGTGCTGACGTGATGAAACTGCCGATCCTCTTCGACGCGCCTGCGACACCACTCCCGACCACCGATATTTCGATCACGTCATCGACGACGCCACGTCAACTGACGTTACGAACCATGTTCGCGGCGAAGAAGTACACGATCCCGGCGGGGGCGCTGATGATCGTCCATCAGCTCTGTGCTGCACTGGTTCCCGTCATCATGGGACTGGCGATCGACCGAGCGATCAGCGCACGTGACCCTCGGCAGATGGTCCTGTGGATCGCGGTACTGGCGCTCGACTACGCCTTCGTGTCGTTCACCTTTCGCTTCGGTGGGCGCATCGGATTCCTCGGCATGAATTCCATCGCGCATCAGGTGCGTACGAAGATAACCGACCGCATCCTCGATGCACGCGGCATGGCCGGACCTGCTCGTCAACCCGGAATGTTGTTGAGTATCGCCACTTCCGACGCGCGTGCCCTGGCGACTTCGGTCGCAATCGTCATCTACCCCCTCGGTGAGTTCGCCGCCGTGATCTTCGCAGCAGTGATCCTGCTGACCATTTCCTGGCCGCTCGGGCTGGCCATCCTCGTTGCGACGCCGCTGATGCTGTGGCTGATGGACCGGGCCGGGTCTCCACTGCGCCGCAGAAGTGTTCAGCAGCAGCAGGTCGCCGGGGAGGCTGCCGGTACCGCCTCCGACCTGGTCGGAGGGTTCCGGATCGTGAAGGGGATCGGTGCAGAGCACGCGGCAGGTCGGCGTTACCAGGCTGCCAGCGAGCGCGCCCTGCAGGGAACGTTGAAGGCGAATGTGGCTCGGGCCGGTTACCTCGGTTCGATGGAGACAGTGTCCGGGTTGTTCATCGCAGGCGTTGCGGTCGCGGCAGGTCTGATGGCGGTCGGTGGTGCGATGACCGTTGGTCAGCTGATCACCGTGGTTGCAGTGACGCAGTTCGTCCTGGGCCCGCTCCAGGCATTCGCATCCAATTTCGGCACCATCTGGGCTGGGGCTCTGGCCTCGGCGGAACGAGTAGCGAGCGTTCTCGATGCCGAGTACGCGAGCGAGCGGCTCGCCAATCTCGGAGTTGCCACCGGTTTCGAGGTGAACTTCGTCGGTACCGAATGCGGCGGCGTCAGCGCAGTGAATTGGCAAGTGCCGGAGGGCGAGTTCGTTGCCGTGCAGGCGGACCCGGTCGCCACGGCCGCGCTTGCCGCGGTACTCGGCGGACTCGCCCGACCCGAAGCAGGTTCCGTCACCGTCGGCGGCATCGACATCGACGCACTGCAGCGATCCGACCGCAGGAAGACCCTGCTGGTTGCTCCACACCACAGTGACTTGTTCGAGGGGACGGTTCTCGACAACATCGAGGCTGCAGGCCCCGTCACGGACGACGCAGTGACACGGGCAGTGTTCGCTGCCGCCTGCGACGACGTCGCCCTGGCCCTACCCAACGGACTCGACACCGACGTGGGCGAGGCAGGTCGGCTGTTGTCCGGTGGCCAGCGTCAACGTGTGTGCCTTGCGAGGGCTTTGGCTGCCGATCCTGCAGTGCTGGTTCTTCTCGATCCGACGACCGCGGTCGATTCGGTCACCGAAGCGGTGATGGCAGAGCGCATCGTTCGGGAGCGAAGCGGTCGCACGACCATCGTGTTCACCTCGGCGCCTGCCCTGTTGGCTGCGGCCTCGCGGGTGTTGACGGTCGAGACCGTGTCCGCAGACCACTCGAAAGTGTTGGAGTACAAGTGAAGCTACCGATAGCGGACGCGCGCGCCGTCCGAGCCGAGGTGCGGCGTTCGCTGGCAGGTCAAGGCGGACCTCTGGCCGCCGTCGTAACGACCATGGTCATCGGTGCCGCTCTGGGTCTCGTTGCGCCGTGGGCTCTCGGTCGAATGGTCGACGTCGTCATCGACGAGGGCGCCTCCGATCGAATCTGGTTGCTCGGCATCGTGATGGTGTGTGCGGCACTGGGCTTTGCCGGGTTCACCGCCCTCGGGGTCGTGCTGTCTTCGCGGTTGTTCGAAACGGCACTTGCTCGATTGCGTGAGCGGATGTTCGCCACCAGTCTGTCGCTACCGCTCGAACGGGTCGAACGCGCAGGAAGCGGAGATCTCCTTTCCCGCGCTACCGACGACGTCGACGAGGTCTCTTCGGCAATCGAGAACGTCGTTCCCGCACTGTCGACTTCGCTGTTCACGGTGATCCTGACCGCGGTCGGCTTGACGGCGTTGGATTGGCGATTCCTCGGCGCGCTGGTGCTGGTAGTCCCGATCTACGTCCTGGCAGTGCGGTGGTATCTGCGACATGCGCCGGGCATCTACACCGCCGAGCGGGCCGCGATGGGCTTGCGCGCACAACAGGTACTCGGGTCCATCCGCGGGCTCAGGACGGTGCACGAATTCGATCTGGCACCGAAACTGTCGAGCCGCATCGGGTTTCACTCGTGGGAGGTCGTCCGCTGGACGATGCGAGCACGCCTCGTCCAGAACCGGTTCTACGGACGGCTCAACACGGCTCAGTTCGTCGCGATGGCAGCTCTGCTGGTCATCGGGTACTTTCTCGTCGGCGCCGATGCGTTGACGGTCGGCGCGACGACGACGGCAATGCTGTTCTTCCTTCGGTTGTTCGATCCGATCGATGCTCTCCTGCTCGTCATCGACGAGTTGCAATCGGCACTTGCATCGCTGGCTCGCATCGTCGGTGTCATCGACCTCGATGATGGAGTTCTCTCGACGCGAGAGGAGTCGATCGCGTTGCCGGCCGCCGGGGTACTCGAGGCCAGGCACATGAGCTTCGGTTACTCGGCGTCGTCCCCGGTGTTGGACGAAGTCGACATCAGTATTGCGATCGGTGAGACCGTCGCGCTCGTGGGTTCGTCCGGGGCAGGTAAGAGCACTCTTGCGGCTTTGCTCGCCGGGGTGTTCTCACCCGATCGCGGGCGGGTGAACTTCGGCTCGATCTCCTTGCTCGATGCACCCGAAGTGCAACGAGCGCAACGGATCGTGCTCGTCTCGCAAGAGGTACACGTCTTCACCGGGACGCTGCGTGAAGATCTGGCGCTGGCGGACCCGAACGCTGACGACGCGGCGATGGAGTCGGCGCTCGGAAGGGTTCTCGCGGGTGACTGGTTCGACCTGCTGCCTGACGGCCTCGATACCCGCGTGGGAGACGGCGGGCATCGGTTGACACCGATGCAGGCTCAACAGCTCGCCCTCGCTCGAGTGGTGCTTCTCGATCCGCCGGTCGTCATTCTCGACGAAGCGACCGCGGACGCAGGTAGTGCCGGTGCGTCGCTGTTGGAGCGATCCGCAGAGGCTGCGATCGAGGGCCGTAGTGCGTTGATCGTCGCGCACCGCTTGAGTCAGGCCCGTCGCGCAGACCGAATCATGTTGATGGACAAAGGAAAGATCATCGAGACGGGGTCGCACGAGTATCTGCTCCAGCGGGCAGGCCGGTATGCGGAACTGTGGGCGGCCTGGAGCCGTCACCGCTGACAGCGAGAAACGAAACCGAGCGAGAGGAACGACAAGATGGCGATACCGCGAATTGCGAGCTACACGATGCCCACCCGCGAGGAGATTCCAGCCAACGCGGTCGACTGGGAACTCGACCCGAGCAGGGCAGCACTTCTCGTCCACGATATGCAGAACTACTTCATCGACGCATACTGCGACGCCCCCGAATTGATCACCTCGGTGACCGAGAACATCGCCGCGATTCGGACGCTGGCCACGGAGTTGGACATCCCCGTGGTGTTCACCATGCAACCAGGTGACCAACACCCCTCCCGACGGGGAATTCTCGCGGATTTCTGGGGCCCGGGTCTCGGGTCCGGTCGCGACACCGAGGTCATCGAGGCACTGCGACCGCAGCGCGGCGACATCGAGGTCACCAAGTGGCGGTACTCGGCGTTTCAGCGGACCGATCTGCGTGAACTGCTCGGTCATCACGGGCGAGATCAACTCATCATCACGGGCGTCTATGCGCACATGGGGTGCATGCTCAGCGCGGCCGAGGCCTTCATGTCCGACGTGCGCCCGTTCCTGGTCCTCGACGCGACCGCGGACTTCTCCCGCGACGAGCACCTCATGGCCGCGACCTATGCGGCGAAACGTTGCGGGGCGGTCGTCACCACCGAAACGGTCACCGAATCACTGCGCCGCGTGCACGCTGCAGCTGGGGCTGGGGCGAGAAGTTGACCGTCGAGCCGCTGCTGCTAGACGGCGTCGTCGGCTATCCGGACGATCTCGCTGCCGAGTACCGCAGCAAGGGTTACTGGATCGATGGGACCCACTCGGACCTATTGGCGCTCAGTGTCTCCGATCATCCCTCTCGCGTCGCAGTGGTCGATGATTCGCGCAGCCTGACCTACACGGAATTAGCGAACCGCGTGGCCGTGGTCGCGGCCGAATTCGATGCACGTGGGATCCGTCGCGGCGACCGAGTGATCGTGCACATGCCGAATACGACAGAGTACGTCGAGGTGGTCTTCGCGCTCTTCGAACTCGGCGCACTGCCGGTGTTCGCGCTGGCTGCCCACCGTGCCGGGGACATCGCTCAGTTCTGTGCTGCGACGACCGCGGCCGGGTACGTCTGCGTCGATCGTTTCGGCATGACCGACTTCGGTGCCATCGCGGCGGAGATCGGTGCGGCCTTCCCCGATCTGATCACTGTGGTGGTTTCCCACGGTGACGCCGAGTGGGCCGGCTGCGCATCGCTGCCACGGCAGAATCGTTCCCTCGCAACCGATGTCGCGTTTCTTCAGCTGTCCGGTGGCACGACCGGTACCCCCAAACTCATTCCCCGCACACACGAGGACTACCTGTATTCCGTTCGCGAGAGTGCCCGAATCTGTCATCTCGGGCAATCTTCGGTGATGCTTGCGGCGCTGCCTATCTCACACAATTTCACGATGAGCTCGCCCGGTCTTCTGGGAGTTCTGGCGGTCGGCGGATGTGTGGTCATGGCGCCCGACCCCAGCCCGGACACCTGCTTCGCTCTCGTCGAGCGTTATTCGGTGACACACGTGGCCCTCGTGCCACCGCTGCTCGTCGCCTGGCTGAACTCGTCTTTGCTCGGTGGTAGCGATATTTCGTCCTTGATCGGCCTCTGGGTCGGCGGCGCCACACTGTCGGCCGAGGTCGCACGCAGAGTCACCCCGGAACTCGGCTGCGCCTTGACTCAGGTTTTCGGGATGGCCGAAGGACTGGTCAACTACACCCGACGGGGCGACGACGAGGAGACAGTGTGCACCACGGTCGGTCGACCCATTTCGCCCGATGACGAAGTACTCGTCGTCGACGACGAGGGTCGCGCTGTAAGCGACGGTGAACCGGGCAACCTGTACACGCGTGGGCCCTACACGATTCGGGGCTACTACCGGGCGCCCGAACACAACAGCACCTCGTTCACCGCTGACGGCTTCTACCGCACCGGCGACATCGTGACCCGCGACGGCCGGGGATACCTCCGAGTGGTCGGGCGAACCAAGGATCAGATCAACCGCGGCGGCGAGAAGATCGCTCCGGCGATGGTGGAGAACCATCTGCTGGCCCACGAAGAAATTCACGACGTCTCGGTGATGGGATTTCCCGATGATGTTCTGGGAGAGAAAATCTGTGCCTACATCATCCGCCGCGACCCCGAATCGGACTCACCGACCGAAAATCTGCTCCGGAAATTTCTCCGCACCGAGCGCAAGGTAGCGGCTTACACCGTGCCGGATCGCTTCGAGTTCGTGACCGAGCTTCCGAAGACCTCTGTCGGCAAAATCGACAAGAAAAGACAGTGAAGATGAACGAAGCTACGTTGCTACCGTTGACCGGCGCTCAAGTGGGAATCTGGAATGCCCAACGCCTCGAACCGGAGTCGCCGTACTACCTCGTCGGCGAAGTGCTCGAGATCGACGGAACAGCGAACGAGGTTCCGATCGATTCGGTCGCACTCGTCGGGGCCATCGACGCGACCGTCCACGAAGCGGAAACGATGCGACTGCGTTTCGTCGAGACCGAGGACGGGCCCCGGCAATGGATAGCCGATGCAGATGCGGTGTCGGTACCGATCATCGACCTGACCGAGGAAGAGAACCCGCGGGCGAGTGCCGCAGACCGCGTCCTGCACTGCAGGGCACAAGCGGCGGCGGAGTGCCGCAGCATGGTCGATCGTCGACTCTTCGCCTACACTCTGCTGCGCTTGTCGCCTACCGAAGTGTGGTGCGTTCAGCTCTACCACCACCTGATCGTCGACGGCTACTCGGCGGCAATGATCTCGCGTCGGCTGGCTGCACGGTACACCGCTGCGGTTGCGGGTACGGCATTGTGCCCCAATGCTTTCGGATCGTTCGGTGAAGTGGTGGACGAGGACGCGCGCTATCGTCGATCCTCGGATTTCGAGACCGATCGTCTCTACTGGTCACACAGACTCGAACCACTTCCGGATGATCTTCGACGAGCAGGCTCCGATGACGGCCCGAGCGGGCGAACCCATTCGGCCACGACCATCGTCGGCAGCGACGCCATGGACAGAATCAAGCAGATCGCCGACGACTGTGGTTGCACGTGGGCGGACGTACTGATCGGCACCTACACCGGTTTCGTGGCCCGTCTGCTCGGCACGTCGGATGTCGTTGTCGCGTTTCCGATGATGGTGCGTACCACTCGTGCCGCGCTGACCACGCCCTCGATGGCCGTCAACGTTCTGCCACTGCGGGTTTCGGTCGACCTCGGTAGCGACATTTCCGCTTTGGCGACGTCGGTGGCGACTGCCCTACGGGAACTTCGCGAGCACCAGCGATACCGCGGGGAGGATCTCGTCCGAGACCTCGCCGCTCCCGACGCAGGCGCGATTCTACACGGCGTCGGAATCAATCTCAAAGCTTTCGACTTCGAGCTGAACTTCGCCGGTGCGGTCGGGACTCTGCGCAATGTCGCGGGCGGGCCGCCCGAGGAGTTCGGTCTCACCGCTACCCCGATCGAGGGTGGCCGGATGCTGCTGGGATTCGAAGTAGACGCAGGTGAGGTGCCCGAGGCTCGAGTGCGAGTTCGAGTCGACGGGTTGTCCACCCTACTGTCGGCGCTGTGCTCACCCGCGAGCCCCCAGCTCGGCCAGGTGGACTTACGCTGCGGGGGAGTCGATCCGGCATGGACCTCTGCCCCGCTGTCCACACAGTCCGACTCGGTGTCCACCCAGTCCGGCTCGGTGTCCACCCAGTCCGATCAGGGATTCGTACCCGATATGTTCGCGGCCATGGTTGCCACCCGGCCGGACACCGTGGTGCTGGCCGAATTCGAGAAAGTCACCACCGCAGCAGAACTCGCAGATCGCGTCTACCGGATCGCCCGTCTGATCCGTGACCGCGGCGTAGGCGCCGGCGACGTTGTCGCGCTGGCGCTTGCTCGATCCTCGGATCTGGTGGCAGCGATGTTCGCAGTCTGGGAGGCGGGTGCGGGATACGTCGTTCTCGACCCCGCATATCCCACCGAGCGGTTGAACGACCTTGCCGCGCGCTCGAAGCCGTCCCTGTCGATCTGCGAAGTGGACGCACCGATATTCGAGATCGATTGCGAAACAGTGCATTTGGGCTTCGATCGAACAGAGCGTGAGCTGGCGTCCCTGCGCGGCGATCGCTTGGCGTCGCACGAGCTCGCGAGTGCACGACACCCCGAAGACGTGGCCTACGTGTTGTTCACCTCGGGTTCGACCGGAACGCCGAAGGGCGTCATGGTCCGCACAGGCGGACTGAGAAACCTGGTGCAGCGCCACCGTCACACGCTGTACGCCGATGCGACTCTCCGCGCCGGAGGTCGACGCCTTCGCGTTGCGCACACCACCTCGTTCGCCTTCGATGCCTCGTTGGATCCGCTGCTGTGGCTTCTGGACGGGCACCGAATCCACCTGTACGACAGTGAAGTGCAGCGCGATGCGGAGCAACAGGTCGAGCGGTTCGCGGCGGACGGTATCGATGTGATCGACACGACGCCGTCGATGGCAGCGTTCCTCGTGGATGCAGGACTTGCACCCCTCGGAACGATAGTGGTCGGCGGTGAGGCACTGCCGTCGAGCCTTGCCGGACGGCTCGTCTCGAGCGCGGAGCAGGTCTACAACATGTACGGACCGACAGAAGCCACCGTCGACGCAATCGGCGCCCAGGTCACCGGGCCGACAGTGCGCATCGGTCGGCCACTGGAAGGGACGGCGGCATACCTGCTGGACACCGCATTACGTCCCGTTCTGGAAGGCGAGACGGGTGAGCTCTATCTTGCAGGCCCGCAACTCGCGCGCGGGTATCTCGATCAACCCGAGGCCACCGCGGACCGCTTCGTGGCAAACCCGTTCGGTATCACCGGTGACCGCATGTACCGCACCGGTGACCTCGCTCGATGGCACGCCGAGAGCGGATACGAATACTTCGGTAGAGCCGACGATCAGGTCAAGATTCGTGGACATCGCGTCGAACTCGGTGAGGTCGAAGCGGCATTGGCGCACACCGTGGGCGTCGGCTCCGCGGTCGCTGTCGTCACCGGAACCGGTTCGGCAGCAAAATTGTTCGGCTACGTCGTTGTCGAGAGCGACGCCACCGATCTGGGCGGCGACCAGGTTCGACGCGATCTGCTCACCCGAATTCCGGAACACATGGTGCCGTCGGTGGTGACAGTCCTCGACCGACTGCCGGTGACGGTCAACGGCAAGGTCGATCGGGCGAAGCTTCCCGATCCACAGCGGATCGGTACACCGACCTCACGAACTCCGAGCACCGCCGCCGAGTATGCGTTGTGCTCGGTGATCGCCGAGGTCCTCGATCTGGACGAGGTCGCTCTCGATGCCGACCTGTTCACGCTCGGCGGCGACAGCATCGCTGCGATCAGCATCAGCTCTCGCCTGCGTAGTCACGGAGTGCTACTGACTCCCAAGGAGATGCTGTCCGGTCGTGATCTGGTGACGCTCGCCGAGACGAGCAGGACCCTGGCCACCGACATCGAAGCCTCGGTCGACGACATCGAGTTCGGAGCGGCCCCGGCGTCGCCGATCATGCGCAATGTTCTCGACCACAACGCGATCGAAACAGTTGCGGCGTACGCCCAATGGACAGCTGTCGAGGTGGAGGACACCCTCGAGCTCGCTACCCTGCGCGAGGCAGGGCTGGCTGTGCTCGATCACCATCCAGCCCTGCGAATGATCGTCCGGGACCCCGCCGGCGTGGAGATTGTCGTGACCGAATCAGGCGCAGAGGTCGAGGTGGCCGAGTACGGTCCCCTCACTCGCCGCGAGGTCGAGGGCGCACTCGCGAACTTTGCCCGTATCGCGGCGGATACGTTGTCGCTTCAGCGTGGAAACCTGATGGAGTCGGCCATGATTCGGGTCTTCGACGGACCGGATGTGGTGCTCACCGTCGTGCACCACTTCGCCGTGGACGCGGTGTCGTGGCCGGTCCTACTGACCGACTTCGTCTCGGCATGCCGCGGGGATGGCCTGGCTCCCCGCACCGGCACCTCCTGGCGGCACCGCGCACTGGATCTGGCTGCTCGGGGCACCGTGCACCGCTACCTCGACGAGCTCGATCATTGGCAGACCGTGCTGGGCAGGGGCGTCGATCCGTTTGCCCACGGAACGCTTCGCGGCGGCATCGACACCCACGCGAGTGCGTCGATCACGCGGACCTCGGCAACTTCGGCCATCACCGGCGCCGTCCTCGACGACCTGTGCAGTAAGTACCGAATGCGCCCCGACGAGATGCTGCTCGTTGCATTGACGATCGCAGTTCGTGCCCACTGCGGCCGCGCACTGGCGGACTTCCCCGTCATGATGGAGGGCCACGGCCGCGATGCAGACGAACGCACCTCGGCCGGTCCGGGCTCGACCGTGGGATGGTTCACCACCGAATACCCGATATCGGTGCCGGTATCGCTCCTCGCGGAGGAGAAGGTGCTGCGTGAGGCGCAGGCAGGAGGCGGCGTCGTGGCCGATCTCGTTCACGAGATCAAAGCGCGACGACAGCTCGGCCGCGACAACGGCCTCGGTTACGGGGTCCTAAGTTTCCTCGACGACGCGGGCAAGGCACTCTCGGCCCTGCCGTCGCCGCAGATCGTGCTGAATTACCTCGGTAAGTCGACGTCGATGGTGGGCCAGGGGTGGCGGAGCGTGTCCTCGGATGCATTCGGGGTCGTCGAACCGCCGCTGCGGATGCTTTCGGAGGCATTGGCGCTCAACGCTTTCCTTCGCGAAGGCCCGGCGGGGATGTTTCTCGAGTTCGAATGGACCGCTGCGAGCGAAGTGCTCGACGCTGCAAGTGTGGCCTCGATCCAAGAATGCTTCGACGGTGCACTCGCCGCTCTTGCCGCGCATACAGCATTGTCGTCAGGCGGACTCAGCGCAGTCGACTGCCCCGACGTCGCAATCACCCAGGGACAGATTCGAGAGCTCGAACTGCTGACAGGTCCGCTGGAGCGGGTGATGGCCCTCTCCCCGTTGCAAGCGGGATTGCTCGCTCATTCCGCACGCTATGCCGATCACGACGTCTACACACTCACTGCGGTGGTCGATCTCGCAGGCGACCTCGACGTCGAGAGACTACGCAGGGCGTTCGCGAGCGTCGTGGCACGTCACTCGAATCTTGCAGCGGGCTTCCATTTCGACACCCTGGACACTCCGGTGCAGGCCGTGCCGCGCACGATCGACATCGCCTGGCGAAGTACCGATCTGCGGTTGCTGCCATCGGAGACCGCGGCGGCGGCCGCATCGTCGGCACAGCAACAGGCTGCCGGTCGCGTCTTCGACGTGCGCACCGGACCGCTACTGGCTGCGCACGTACTGGCATTGCCAGGGGAGCGGACACAACTGATCCTCAACGCACACCACCTGGTCACGGATGGGTGGTCTACTCCGATCGTCCTGCGCGAGTTGGTGCATCACTACAACCATGGAAGTCGCTCGCTACCTCCGGCCGCGGATTACGCCGAGTTCATCAGGTGGCTCTCTCGGCGCGACCGCAGTGCAATGCGTGCCGCGTGGGAGCTCAGGTTGTCCGGGCTGTCGGAGCCGACGTTGGTGGCGAGAGGAGAGAGCACCGGTGAACACGCCGTAACCACCGAAGTGACACTGTCTCGATCGCTGGGCGACCGCCTTGCAGTCGTGGCACGCGAGAACGGATTGACGGTCAACACGTTCGTTCAAGGTGCATGGAGTGCAGTGCTGTGTTCGCTCGTCGGCCGCGAGGACGTCGTCTTCGGCACCACGGTATCCGGACGCCCCGCCGATCTTGCGCGGGTGGAAGAGATGGTCGGCCTGTTCAGTACCACGGTTCCGGTCCGGATGCGGCTGGACGATCGCACGCTTGCGCAGGTGCTGCGCGAGAGTCAGAACGAGCAATACGGTCTCGGTGATGCCGAGCACCTGCCATCGCCGGACATCGCCTCGTGCAGTGACGTACCGAGTCGCACGGCTCTTTTCGACACACTGTTGGTGTTCGAGAACTACCCTGCACTTTTCGGGGGCGGGACGGTCGACACCGATCCCGATGGCACACACATCACCGCAGTGGGCAATCTGAGCCTGACCCAGTTTCCGTTGTCACTGCTCGCGCCGCCGGGCGAGAGCTTGCGGCTCGTGGTCGATCACGACCCGACGGCCGTAGACTCGGCCACTGCTTCGGCCGTCGCGGCGGCGCTACCGAACGTCATCGAGGCCATGCTGGTCGGTCTCGATTCTCCCGCCGCCGATCTCGTGCCTTCGTCCGTGAACAGGCTGACCTCCTTACCTACGGAGATCCCTGCAGCCGTGCGTGTTCCAGCTGGAAGTTCTTCGGCGGTGGGGGCCGTCACCGCGGTGTTGGCCGAGGTACTCGACGCCCCGTTGCAGCCGGAAGACGACTTCTTCGAGCATGGCGGCCATTCGCTGGCAGCGATGCGTGCAGTCAGTGGCCTGCGTAAGCGTGGAATCGTGGTGACCGTCGCGGACATCTTCGGTGCGCGCACCCCGCGCGCGCTGGCGTCGCTCTCCCGTACGGTCTCCCTCGACCTCGTCCCGACTGCCGGGCAAAGCAGCAGAATTCCGGTGCTCTCGTCCGCCCAGGAGCGACTGTGGATTCTGCAGCACCTCGAGCCCTCCTCCCACACGCACGATGTACCGGTGGTGCTGGAACTGTCGGGTCCCGTGGACCTCGGTGCCCTCGGCGCCGCGTGGCGGGACGTCCTTGCTCTTTACCCGATCCTGCGCACCTTCTACCCGCCTGCCGAGAACGGCGAGCCCTCGGTACTGGTCCTTGCCGAGGACGCGATACCCGAGTTGTCGACGCATGAAAGCACACTCTCGCTCACCGACGCCGTCCGAGGTGAAATATCCAGCACCACAGCAGTATTCGACATCGAGAACGCCGCACCGGTACGAGCGGTTCATCTCACCGGGCCGGACTGGGCAGCACTGGTGATCGTGATTCACCACATCGCCGTCGACGGCGCGTCGGTGTCGCTGATACTGGGCGCCCTGGCCACGGCCTATCGCGGTCACCTGGACGGCACGGCTGTGCCGCCAACCGGGCAGGCTCCTGAGTTTGCGGAGTTCGCAACAGCCGATCGCGCCCGGACGAATTCGAGACAAGCGCAGGAGGCGTTGCAGTACTGGAGATCGCACCTCGCCTCGCTGCCGGTCGAGTTGGAACTGCCGATGGACCGGCCTCGCCCACGACATCCCACGCACACCTCCGTGTTCTCGACACGAGAATTGACCGACGCCATCGCTACCGCCGTCCGCGCTGCCGCCGTCCGCCACGGCGTCAGTCCACTGATGCTGATGGAAGCTGCAGTGGCGTTGGCGTGGCAGCGGTTCGGCGCAGGAGAGGACATCGCGCTCGGCACGACGGTGTCGGAGCGAGAACTGTTCGACGACGGCAGGTACCGGGACACGGTCGGGTACCTGGTCAACACCGTCGTTCATCGGATCGATCTGGCGGGCAACCCCACGCTCGCTCAGGTCCTCGATCGAGTGCGCACGGTGGGAGTGAATGCGCTTTCCTACCAGCAGGTTCCGTTCGATCGCGTCGTCGACGCGGTAGCGCCCGCCCGCGCGAACGGACGTCATCCGCTGTTCCAGACCTTCGTCGGACACGAGATCGGTGGCGAACCGGTTCGGTTGGGCGAGGTCGAAGCGAGGCCGGTCGACCCGATCGATCCACCCGCCCGGATGGACGTCGTGGTGTGGCTGCGCGAACGCGGACCGTCCACCGACATCCGACTCGGTGCCGACGCCGATCTGTTCGACACTGCTACCGCGTCGTATCTACTCGACGAGATCCTCGCTGTACTCGACCTTGTGGTGCACCGCCCGGATACGTCGATCATCGAGATCGGTGCAGACCTTCTGCTCGCGGACGAGCCGAGCCGGAGTGATGCTCCGCGGTCGGTGATCCAGCGGTTCGTGGAGCAGGTTCGCACCAGACCCGGAGACGTGGCGATCATGGCAGGCGGGCGTGTATTCGATTATCGCCACGTGGGCGCACAGGTCGATTCGCTCGCGCGCGAATTGATCGCGACAGGAGTGGGCCCTGGCTGCGTCGTCGGTATCGCCGTCGAACGAGACTGGAATCTGCCCATCGCACTGCTCGCAGTGCTGCGATGCGGCGCGGCGTACCTCCCGCTGGACATCGACTATCCGCGGGAGCGGTTGCAGTACATGATCGATGACGCAGATCCGGTCTGTGTTGTCACCACCGCCGCCGTTGCCGACTCGATCCGGTGGATGCAGCTACCGCAGGTCGACGCGAGTGCAGCTCGCCCGTCCGAGCATGTTGTACTGCCGCCACCCCCGGGGCCGAGTAACCAGCTGGCCTACATCATCCACACCTCGGGCACGACGGGAAAGCCCAAGGGCGTCATGGTCACCACCGCTAACCTGGCGGTATTCGCCGATGCGGTAACCGACATGGGATGGGTACGTCCCACCGACCGGCTCGCGGCCGTGACCACCGTGTCGTTCGATATCGCAGTGCTGGAATTGCTGTGTCCGTTGACGATCGGTGCGGCCGTGGTTCTCGTTCCACGGGCTTCGGTGGTGGATCCGGTGAAGCTCGAGACGATCATCGAGGACTACGGCGTGAGCGTGGTGCAGGCAACACCGTCCCTGTGGCGGTTGCTACTCGATTCCGGTGACCGTGCACGTCTTGCTCGAGTGCGTGCACTCATCGGTGGTGAGGCCGTTCCGGCCGCGCTGGCCGACGCGCTGATGGGCGCCTGCGCCGAGGTGTGGAACGTGTACGGGCCCACCGAAGTCACCGTATGGGCCACTGCGGACAAGATGACATGTGGCAATCCCGTCAGCATCGGGTCCCCGTGGGACGGGGTGCGAGCGCACATTCTCGACAACATGTTGCGGCCGGTTCCCGAGGGCGCGAGTGGCGAGTTGTATCTGGGTGGTGCCCAGGTGGCCAGGGGATATCTCGGACGGCCCGGGCACACGGCAACTCGATTCGTCGCCGATCCGGAGCGAGCCGCCGAACGTCTCTACCGGACGGGCGATCTCGTCCGTCGCAGAGGAGGACGCACCGAATACCTGCGGCGAACCGATGACCAGGTGAAGGTACGCGGATTCCGAGTCGAGCTCGGTGAGGTCGAGACGGCGCTGCGGACACTGCCCGGTATTCGTGACGCGGCAGCCAAAGTCGTCGAGATCGCCGACGGCACTGCCCGCCTGTTCGGTTACGTCGTCTTGGCGACGACACCCGAAGATCGAGCAGTCGACATCTCACGGGTGCGCGGGGAACTCGCGGACATGCTGCCCGATCAGTTCGTACCGCAGACGATCACGGTGATCGACCGCCTCCCTCGAACGTTGAACGGAAAGCTCGACCGATCCGCGCTTCCCGAACCCGAGACAGCAGCTCCTCCGTCAGTGCCCGGAAAGGCAGTATCCGGAAAGGCAGTGTCCGGAAAGGCAGTGTCGGAGAGCACCGTATCGGCCGACCTGCTCGCGACGGCCGGGGAGATTCTGGGTATCGAGGTCGATCCGGCATCGAGCTTCTTCGAACTCGGCGGCGACAGCATCGCCGCTGTGCGGTTCGTTGCAGCCGCTGCCAAGCGAGGGGTCGACATCGCCGTCGCCGACGTCTTCGACGCGAGCAGTCTCACCGAACTTGCGACCGGGGCGTCCCGCACGGAATCAGGGGCAGTCCCCGAGGCAGAAGGGTTCTCGGGTGAGCTCGTAGAGGTGGACGAGCAGGCCAGGGAAATGCTGGATGCGTCGTATCCCGGGTGGCAGCAGGTTCTCCCGCTGACGCCGCTGCAGCGAGGCATGTACTTCCAGTCGGTGACCGGCGGCAAAACCTCGACCGACAATTATCATGTGCAGCACCGGTTCACCTTCGCTGCGTCGATCGATCGGTGTGCGCTCGGTGCGGCAGCGAACGCACTGCTCCGCCGGTATCCGAACCTCGGCGCCGCCTTCACCCACACCGCTTTTGCCGAGCCCGTGGCGATAGTCGGGCCCAGCACGATATCCATCACGGACGTGCAGAGTGGCAACACCACACTCGGCAGTATCGCCGCGGCCGAGTTCGGGCGAGCCTTCGACCTCGATCGTGCGCCGTTGATCCGGATGCTGATTGCCGTGACACCGAGCGGTTCCGAGGAACTCATCGTCACTCAGCACCATCTGTTGACCGATGCGTGGTCGCAGGGCGTGATGTTCACCGAGCTGTTCGTGCTGTACGGGGTGGCGCGCATGACGGTAGGCCTGTACCCGGCGGAGTCGGACATGGCTTCGGCGTTGGCACGGGTGCTCGATCCGCCGGCGGACTTCACCGATCACCTCCGGCGACTGGCTGAGCGGGACGTCGTCGGTGCTACCGACGCGTGGGCTCGATATCTGGGCGACCTCGCCGAGCCGACGTCGGTGGCACCTGCGCCCGACCGCGCGAGCATGGCACTTCCGCATCGGCGCACCCGTGCCATCGATGCCGACGTGAGTGCAGGAATCGTGTCCGCTGCCGCAACACATGGAGTCACCGTCTCGACCATGGTGACATTGGCGTGGGCTCTGACGTTGCGACGCTTCACCGGACGCGACGATGTGGTCTTCGGCTCCACCGTGTCCGGGCGCGACCCGGTAGTGCCGTCGATCGATCGCATGGTGGGTCCGACGCTCAACACCGTCCCCGTCCGGGTGCGTATGCGCCCTGCGGCACTGCTGCCGGAATTGTTGAAGGAAATGCTCGCTGAGCAGGGCAGGTTGATCGAACATCAGCATCTCGGGTTGGGCGAGATCAGCCGTGCGGCAGGGTTCGCCACCTTGTTCGACACTCTGCTCGTGTTTCGTAACATCGGCGGCGACGCTGCCCGCGTCGAGGTATTCGATCGTGCGGGTATCACTGCTGCCGAGGCCGACGATGCCACGCACTACGCCATGACCGTCGACGTCGATCCGCGAAGTCGCAGTGGCGCGATGGAAGTGACGATGGAAAGCCGTCCGGATCTCATCGACGATCGCACTGCCGAATCGTTGCTGGAAACCATGACCGAGATGCTGGGCGCGCTGATCGATTCGCAGACCGTCGCCGACACCGGCCGCCGGTTCGAGCAACTGGAGCGGACGCCGTTGATCGCCGATCGCGTCGCGGTTCCAGGTCCGGGGGAGCGCGAGGGCAGCATCGATGCGTTGCTGTCCGAGCGGGCTGCGGCAACGCCCGATGCCCCCGCATTGACGTGCGGAAGCGTGACACTGAGTGCCCGCGAATTCGACGACGGTGTCACCTCGATGGCGCGCTATCTCGCAGCGACGGGTGTCGGCGTCGGTGACGTGGTCGCATTGCTGCTCCCACGAACCACCGAACATGTGGTGGCAATCTTCGCCGTGATGCGTGCAGGCGCAGCGTATCTCCCGCTCGATCGACAGAGCCCGGCTTCTCGGCTGCGGGAGATCCTCTCCGACAGCGGGGCTACGACCATCGTCACCTCGTCCGCAACTGCGGCCGCCGCCGTCGTCGCAGGGCTGGACATCGCCGTCGTGGATCTGACCGATCCAGCAGTCGGCGACATTCTATCCGGACATGCTGCGGCGCAACCGGTGTCACCAGATCAGGTCGGTGGACCACGTCATCGAGATCAGTCCGCCTACATCATCTACACCTCGGGTTCGACGGGTACACCGAAGGGCGTCGAGATCGGTCATCGCGGGCTGACCTCGATGTATCACAATCATCGCGACGAGATCTTCGCGCGCACCGAACTTATCGTGGGGGGAAGGCAGCTACGCATTGCACACACGGTGTCGTTTTCCTTCGACATGTCGTGGGAAGAACTGTTCTGGATGCTCGCCGGCCACCATGTCCACGTCATCGACGAGGATGCGCGAGCCAACCCCGTCACGTTGGTCGAGCACTACCGCAGCGTGGGAATCGACGTGGTGAACGTGACACCCTCCTATGCAAGGGAATTGATCTCAGCCGGTCTGCTCGACGGTGAGCGAGCACCGACACTGGTCATGCTCGGTGGCGAAGCAGTCCCGCAGGAATTGTGGACGCGCCTGCGTGATCAGCGTGAGGTCGACGGTTACGACCTGTACGGGCCGACGGAGTTCACGATCAATGCCATGGGCTCGGCGGTCGCCGACAGCGAGACTCCATGCCTCGGAACCCCGGTGCGCAATGCTGTTGCACGGGTGTTGGATTCGGGTCTTCGTCCGGTCGCGGCGGGTGCCGTCGGCGAGCTCTACATGTCGGGAGACGGTATCGCGCGCGGCTACCGGGGTCGGGCCGGGCAGAGCAGTGCGGTGTTCGTGGCCGACCCGACCCGGTCGGGTGAGCGGATGTACCGCACCGGAGATCTGGTCCGCTATCGCGAAGGCGGCAGGCTGGAGTATCTCGGACGCGCCGACCGGCAGGTCAAGATTCGCGGGATCCGAATCGAACTGGGAGAGGTCGAGTCTGCACTCGAAGCGCTACCCGGCGTGGCGAGAGCCGCTGCGACCGTGCGGCAGCACGGTTCGAGCGCCCGGTTGATCGGATACGTGGTCACCGACGGCGCGCCGTCGGAGCGGGATCTGCGGGAGATGCTCCGGGACCGGGTTCCCGCACATCTGGTGCCCGCGCAGATCGTGGACATCGAGTCGATACCGCTGACCGTCAACGGAAAGCTCGATCGCGGTGCGCTCCCCGATCCTCCTGTTCGACACGCCGGTGAGAGCTTGCACACCGACAGCCAACGAACGGTAGCCGAGGTGTTCTGCGCAGTGCTCGGGCTCGACGAGATCGGTGCGGACGACGGCTTCGCAGACAGTGGCGGCGACTCCTTGGCGGCCATGGCGCTGGTGTCGATGCTCACCCGAAGAACCGGCATTGCGGTGGATGTCAACGAACTTCTCACCCGTCAATCGGTTGCAGCGCTAGCGCAACTCGTCGACATAGGGCGAGGCGAATGAAGATGTCAGGCCCGGCCGCGAACACCGCGTGCCGGTTACGATCGATGATCTCGAAAGGATCTATTTCAGTGTCTGATTCACAGTTTCGACGACGTGGCCTTCGCGTATTTGCCACCGCATCGGTGGCTTTTCTCGCACTAGGGTTGGCTGCGTGCAGCTCCGATAGTTCGAGCGAGGACACCTCGGGTACCGAGACGCGAGTGGTCTCTACCGACAAGGGTGATATCACGGTGCCCGCAGAGCCGCAGAAGATCGCCGTGCTGTCGGCAGGCCTCGCGGGCTACCTGTTCACACTCGATGCCCCCATCGCGATCACCGATACCAGGCTGCTCGGAGTGACGAATCTCGACGGCGGCTTCCCACCGCAGTGGGCGGAAAAGGCAGACAAGCAGGGCACGCAAGAACTGCCTGCTGGTGAAACGTTGAACATCGAGGCACTCGCCGCAGCCGAACCCGACCTCATCATCGGTGGCGGCCAGGGAATCTCCGCCGTCCAGGCGAACGAATCCTACGATCAGCTCAGCAATATCGCACCGACGGTATTGATTTCGTCTTCGCTCGCAACGTGGCAGGAGCAGCTGACCGCGGTCGCCGAGGCCGCCGGTGAGAGTGAGAAGGTCGACGGTCTGCTGCAGGCCTACGAAGACAAGGTCGCCGAGGTGAAGGACGCGATCACCATTCCAGCGACGCCCGTGTCGTACTTCCTGTCGCTGAGCACCAACGAGCCCGCGTTCATCCCACAGAGCGCCACCTTGCCCACACTGCTCTCGGCCGTCGGTTTCGAGCCGGACGACGTGATCACCAAGGCGAACAACCCCGAACTGTACGGCTCGGGTGACTCGTTCATCATCAGTAACGAACTGTTGGCGCCGGTAGGCAATGCCCCGGCCATGTTCGTCGTCCCGGTCGCCGGACGCACTCTCGCAGAGCTCCAACAGGATCCGCTGTACGTCGGCCTGCCTGCATTCGCCGGCAACAAGGTCTACGAATTGCCTGCTACCAGCTACCGTCCGGACTACGACGGCGTGATGGCAACTCTGGACCAGGTCCAAAAGATGTTCGCCGCATAGGACGATTCGGCCCGAAACCCGTTCACCGAACAACGAAGGAACAACACTGTGCTCACCCGCGAGACCGTCATCAATGATATCGCCACCGCCCTGGATCGGCCGCTCGGCTCGATCAGCGAGGACACCAACCTGCTCGACGAAGGATTGGACTCGATTCGCATCATGGGGCTTGTGGAACGATGGCGGTCCGCGGGTGCGCCCGATATCGACTTTCCGACGCTTGCCGCCGACCCGACCGTCGCGCATTGGATCGCCATCGCGCTCGGCGAGTACTGAAAACATTTGAGAGAGAGGCATTTTCGATGGTCGCGACTGTCCGTGAGGTCGAGGTTTTTCCGATTTGCATACGAGAACTGGATGTTCTTCGGGTAGAGGACATCACCCCGGGAATGCGTCGAGTGATCGTCGGGGGTCCCTCGATGGATCGCCACGTTCGCGACGGCGTCGAGCTTCCGCCGGTACGTACCAGGGGCTTCGACGACGACGTCAAGATTCTGCCCGTCGACCCAGCGACCGGCACCCTGCCGTTCACGGTTCCGGTCAACTCCGACAACGGGACGGTCGACTGGCCGACAGGCTCGTTCCAGTACAGCCGGACGTATACCGTGCGCCGCTTCGACGAGGACACCCGCGAGATGGCACTGGACTTCGCGATGCACGATGGTGGGCTGGCAGCTGGCTGGGCATTCGGAGTGCAGGCGGGGGAGAAGATCCTCATCGCCGGGCCCAAACATTCTTCGTCGCTGCCGCGTGAGGTGGATTGGATGCTGATCGCCGGAGACGAGACCGCGCTGCCCGCCATCGCGCATTGCCTGGAGAAGCTGCCGGCAGATCTGCCGGCCACGGTGGTGATCGAGGTGGCCGAGCCTTCGCACCGCCAGGAACTCTTCTCTGCGGCTTCGGTGGACATCACCTGGCTGTACCGGTCGGAGAACGACGGCCAGTCGCAGATGGTGGACGCTGTGCAGGCCGCGCAGTGGCGTCCGGGCCAGCCCTATCTTTGGGTGGCCGGTGAGGCGTCGACCATCAAGCCGTTACGTCGATGGGCCAAGCAGGACAAGCAGATCCCGAAGCAGTTCGTCGAGATCGCCGGATACTGGCGTTTTCGTGAGACGTCCGCGGTGGCTGCGGGCCAACCGGTTCTCGATCCCGCAGGTGAGCCGAGCCCCGACGAACGACTCCACGAAATGTCGGAACTACTGCCACCTTTCGCCATTCGCACCGCGGTGACAGTGGGTATCTTTGCCGCCGTCGACGGCGGCAAAGATTCTGCGGATGCCATTGCAGCGGAATGCGCGACGCATCCGAGTGCGACGGCGAAGCTGCTGCGACACCTCGTGCTGATGGATCTCCTGAGCCACGACGACGGCCGATTCACCCTGACCGAGATGGGATCGATTCTCGCCGATCAGGACACCTTCGCCAGTCAGGCATTGCATTTCGAGAAGATCCACACTCGTCTGGATCTGGCGTTCCTCGGATTGCTCGAGTCGGTTCGGACGGGGTTGCCCGCCGCCGCGCACAGCTTCCTCGACAAGAAAGCCGATCCGAGCTTCATCGAAGACTTTCATGAGGAGTCCGCGTTCGGCGCGGTGTACCGCGCCCCGGCGTTGCCGGAGGCGGTGGACCTCGAGGACGTGACGTCGGTCGCGATCTACGGCGAAGGCGCCGGGGTGTACGCCGATACGCTGGCACGTGTGCGTCCGGAACTGTCGATATCTCTCGTCGGGCTTCCGGCCTTGAACGCCAGGAACCTCGGTGACGTCGCGGAGACGCGACGGGATGGGGTCACCCGCGTCGACGCCAGCGAGTTCGCAGCTTTGGCGGCACCCGTCGACTTGGTGATCGCTGTCGACGTCCTCGACACACACCCGGACTCCGACGCTCTGCTGCTGCTGCGCACCCTCGGGGCATCCGCCAGGCGAGTCGTGCTGATCACCGACCTACTCGATCCGTCGACGACCGACGATCACGATACCGAGGAGGACTTGCTGCGGCTGTGTCTCTACGGCGCCGGACGTCGTACCGAAGCGGAGGTGTGCGCGTTGGTAACCGAATCCGGCGGTGGATCCGCACGGGTGGGGTCATTGGGGTGGGGGTCGACGGTATTGGAGTTCGCGGCACCCCTGTACGAAAGTCACAGGGTAGGCTAGCCTACGTCAATGGTCATCGTGACGGGGGTGAAGAAATGAGTGAAGGCGAACTCGGCTTCTACTATGCAGAGGTAGTCGGCGTCGAACAGCTCACCACGCACATGGTGCGGGTGACGTTCGGCGGAGAGCACCTGGCCCGGTACGAGGGCATCGGTGCACCGGACGAATGCGTTGCCGTCTACTTCCCGCGTAACGGTGAAACGGCCCCACCGCCGATGACCGAGGTCGACGGCGTCTGGTGGTACCACGGAATCGAAGACGTTCCCGACGGGCGTAACTACACGGTCCGGCGGTTGAACAGCGCTGCGGGCGAGCTGATCATCGACTTCGTCGCACACGACGGGGGAGTCGCGGCCACGTGGGCTCTGCAGGCAACCGTCGGCCAACGGGTGCTGCTGGCGCGTCCGCGATCCTGGTACCGCGTTCCGGCCGACGTCCAGTGGCAACTCCTCGTCGCCGACATGACCGGACTCCCTGCACTCGGACGCATCATCGAGGAGCTTCCGGCCGGCGCGAGAGCTCACGCCGTCGTAGAGGTCCTCGAGCGGGGCGACATCCAAAGCTTCGACACCGCAGCATCCGTCACCTACGACTGGCGCATCGGTTCCGGAAACGGTGACTGCGCAAGCGTTCTCGGCGACGCCGTACGCAACTACGAACTACCCGAAGGCGTCGGATACGTGTGGTTCGCAGGTGAGGCAGCATCTTCGCGGGTAGTACGCAAGTACTTCCGCAAGGACCGAGGTTTCGACATCGCGCACTTCCACATCATCGGATACTGGCGCGCGCGGTCCGAACAGTGGCTCGAAAAGTACAAGAAATACCAGGGCGAGGCGCTGGCGCTCTACAACAGCGTCATCGAGGCCGGGCGCACCGAACAGGAGGCGAGCGAGGAATTCGACGCCATGCTCGAGCGCGTCGGGCTGTAGCGGCCCGTCATCGCGCCGGGTTCCTCGGCATGAACAACGCAGCAACAGCCATCAGCACGGCCGCCGCCGCTACCCCTAGAAAGACCACATGGATGGCGTCGGACAACTGTTGTGGATCGGGTGCGCCTGGGCCGGAGATCCGAGAGTTGACGATGGCTCCGAAGATGGCAACGCCGACTGCACTTCCGATCGATCGCGCAAACATGTTGGTGGCGGTGACGACGCCACGTTCGGACCATTCGACACTCGATTGAGCGGCGATGAGGGTGGGACTTGCGATCAACCCCATGCCGAGGCCGATGACGAAACACACGACAGCGATCTGCCAGATGGCGCTCCCGGAACCGATGAACGTCGACGCCGCTGCACCGACAAGAGCGATGGACGCGCCGGTCAACGCGGTCGTGCGGAAACCGAACCGAAGATAGAGCCTGCCCGATTGCGAGGCCGCGATCGGCCATCCGAGGGTGAGAGTTGCGAGCGCGAAGCCCGCCACGATCGCGCCGGTTCCGAGTACCCCTTGGACGAAGGTCGGAACATACGATGTCAGGCCCAGAACCAGCGCTCCGACGAGCAACGAGATGACGCTACTGACGAGAAGGACTCGCCGGGTGAAGACCCACAACGGCAGGATCGGCTCGGGTACCCGCGTCTGCACCCACGCGAACAACGTGAGTGCGAGGACACCTGCAGAAAAGATCGAGATACTCAATGGCGACGCCCATGACCACGCCTGACCGCCTTCGAGCAGCCCCAACAGCATCAGTGCTGCACCTGTGGTGAGCAGCCCTGCTCCGAGGTAGTCGATCTTCGGCCTCGTCCGTTCGAGCTCACCCTCGTGAAACTTGGTAATCAGCATCCACGCCGCGAGCAGACACAACGGGATGTTGACGAAGAAGATCCAGCGCCACGACAGGTATTCGGAGAAGATGCCGCCGAGGGCCGGACCCAGCACCGCCGACATGGCCCAGACGCTCGCGAGATAGCCCTGTGCTTTCGCGCGTTCGGCCAACGTATAGATGTCACCGGCAATAGTGATCGACATCGGTTGCACGGCCCCCGCGCCGAGACCCTGAACCGCTCGGAAAGCGATCAAGGCAGGCATGCTCCACGCCAGCCCGCACAGAATCGAACCGAGCAGGAAGACACCGATGCCGAACAGCATGATCTTCTTGCGTCCGAACAGGTCGGACAACTTGCCGTACAGCGGTACCGACACAGCTTGGGCGAGCAGGTAGATCGAGAACAACCACGGGAACTGACCGAAGCCGCCGAGGTCGCCCACGATGGTCAGGACTGCGGTGGCGATGATCGTGGAGTCCAACGCAACCAGCGAGGTGCTGAGCATCAACGCGATGAGTACGGGCCCGCGTTCGGACCGGAAGCCGACATCGGCGACCTCGTTGTTCGTTGCCATTGCGGTTCATTGTTCTCCCGTCGCCTTCAGAGCGCGCCATCAGGCCCAGATAGGGTGATTACGTGCGCCCAACTCTTCATAGCTATCAGCATCTGGCCGGCGGCAAGGTTCGCGATCTCTACATCGTCGACAACGACCACCTGCTTCTCGTCGCGAGCGACCGCATCTCCGCCTACGACCATGTCCTCGATACCCTGATCCCCGACAAGGGCAGGGTCCTGACGGCGATGAGCGTGTTCTTCTTCGACCAGCTCGGCGGAGTGAATCATCTCGCCGGCGACCCTCTCGACGAGCGGATTCCGCAGGAACTCCTCGGGCGGGCCCTGGTGGTGAAGAAGCTGCAGATGGTCCCGATCGAGTGCGTCGTCCGTGGCTATCTGACGGGTTCCGGATTGTCGGACTACCGCAGCACCGGCGCGGTATGCGGAGTGGAACTGCCGCAGGGCCTTGTCGAATCCTCGAAGCTGGACGAGCCGATCTTCACTCCGGCCGCCAAGGCAGCGATGGGGGAGCATGACGAGAACGTGGACTTCCAGACCGTCGTCGATCAGGTCGGTGAGGCGCTTGCTTTCAAGCTCCGCTCGGAAACCCTCGAGATCTACATCAGTGCCGCGAATTTCGCGCTCGATCGTGGAATCATCTTGGCCGACACCAAGTTCGAGTTCGGACTCGACCGTGACGGCAACCTCGTCCTCGCAGACGAGGTTCTCACTCCTGACTCCTCGCGCTACTGGCCCGCCGACGGATACACCGAGGGCCGGGTGCAGCCGAGTTTCGACAAGCAGTACGTCCGCGACTGGCTCACCGGTGAATCCGGCTGGGACCGCCATGGGCCGACCCCGCCGCCACCGCTTCCAGACGAAGTCGTCGCAGCAACACGCGCACGTTACATCGAGGCCTACGAACGCATTTCGGGTCTGAACTTCGAAGATTGGGTCAAGCCATGACACTCACACCACCGATCGCCAAGAAGGTTCCGCTGAAGCGAACCCATCATGGCGATACCTTCGTGGACAACTACGAATGGTTGCGTGACAAAGACGATGCCGAGGTCATCGCCTACCTCGAAGCCGAGAACGCGTACACCGAGCAGGAGACCGCCGGGCTGGCCGAACTGCGGGGGCAGATATTCGACGAGATCAAATCGCGCACCCAGGAAACCGATCTGTCGGTCCCGACGCGTATGGGCAACTGGTGGTACTACTCGCGCACCCTCGAAGGGAAGTCGTACGGGCTCCAATGCCGTTGCCCGGTAGACTCACCCGACAACTGGACCCCGCCGACACTGTCGGCGGACACCGAGATCGCCGGCGAGCAGATCCTCCTCGACTCCAATCTAGAAGCAGAAGGACACGACTTCTTCTCGCTCGGCGCCTTCTCGATCAGCCAGGACGGGAACCTCCTGGCCTACTCGACCGACACCGAGGGCGACGAGCGATACACGCTGCGCTTCAAGGACCTCTCGACCGGCGAACTACTCGCCGACACGATCGAAAACGTCTCCACGGGCGCAACGTGGGCTATCGATCACCGCCACGTCTTCTATCAAACCGTCGATGAATCCTGGCGGCCGGACACCGTGTGGCGTCACACCCTCGGCACCCCTACCGAGCAGGACCAGAAGGTCTTCCACGAGCCCGACGAAAGCTACTGGGTCGGTTTCGGATCCACGCGCAGCGAAAAATACCTGATGATCTGGGTGGGGTCGAAGATCACCACCGAATGCCTCGTCCTCGAATCCGACAATCCCGAAGGCGAATTCCGCGTCGTTCTTCCGCGCGTCGACGGTGTCGAATACAGCGTCGAACACGCCGTCGTGAAGGGTGAGGACCGGTTCCTCATCCAGCACAACGGATCGGTGAACGGATGGGGCACCGAAGGGGCGAAGGCGGAGAACTTTCTGCTCGCCGAGGCTCCCGTCGACAATCCCGAGGACCAACGGATCCTCGTTCCACATCGCGTCGACGTCCGACTCGAGGATGTCGATGCCTTTGCCGACTACCTCGTACTGAACTATCGACGTGAGGCTCTGACGCGGCTGGCGATCTGGCCACTCGACGAGAACGGTTACGGCGAGTACGCGGAGATGACGTTCGACGAGGAGCTCTACTCCGTCGGAGCGGGTTCCAATCCTGAGTGGAGTCAGCCTCTGCTGCGTCTGGTGTACACCTCGTTCATCACCCCCGCCAAGGTCTACGACTACGACCTCGCAACGGGTGAGATGATGCTGCGTAGGTCGCAACCGGTATTGGGCGACTTCGACGCGAACGATTATGTCCAGCATCGTGAGTGGGCCACCGCCGCGGACGGTACTCGAATTCCGTTGTCGGTCGTCCTGCGCAAGGACGTGCCGGATAGGCAGGCTCCGACACTGCTGTACGGCTACGGTTCGTACGAGGCGAGCATGGATCCGTCCTTCTCGGTCGCCCGGTTGTCTCTGCTGGATCGGGGCATCGTGTTCGTCGTCGCGCACGTTCGCGGCGGCGGCGAAATGGGCAGATCGTGGTACGACAACGGCAAGACCCTGACCAAGAAGAACACGTTCACCGACTTCGTCGCTGCCGCACAGTATCTGATCGACAGCGGCCGCACCTCGCCGCAGCATCTCGTCGCCGACGGCGGAAGTGCCGGCGGGCTGCTGATGGGCGCGGTCGCGAACCTCGCACCCGAACTGTTCAACGGGATTCTTGCCAATGTGCCGTTCGTCGATCCCTTGACCTCGATCCTCGACCCATCGCTGCCGCTGACCGTCATCGAATGGGACGAATGGGGTAATCCGTTGGCAGACATGGAGGTGTACGAGTACATGAAGTCGTACAGTCCCTACGAGAACGTCGAGGCAAAGGACTATCCGAGCATCCTGGCGATCACCTCGATCAACGACACCCGCGTGTTGTACGTCGAGCCGGCGAAATGGGTTGCTGCGCTGCGCGCTACGAAGACCGGCGACTCCGACCTGCTGCTCAAGACCGAGATGAGTGCAGGCCACGGTGGCGTCAGCGGGCGATACGAGAAGTGGAAGGAAGCAGCCTTCGAGTACGCCTGGATCGTGGACAAGACGGGCGGTTCCCTCGACTACCGCCAGAGGTAACGGACCTGCGGTCGCCCCGCTTTGCCGTATGCGGTGATGCGGGTGACCAGCCCGTCGTCGGCGAGGCGTTCGAGGTAACGCCAGGCCGTCACTCGCGAGACCCCGACCGCCTTGGCGACCTCGGAGGCGTTGAAACCGGCAGACGACTGACGGACGATAGCGGTGATGCCGTCCATCGTCTGCGGCGCAATACCTTTGGGTGTGGAGGCGCGCTCGTCGGCGATCCGCAGATGGGACATGGCACGGTCGATGTCGCGTTGGCTGGCTGCATTCTCGCCGGCAGCCAACGCGTCGTGGAACTCGCGGTAACGCTCGAGCTTGTCTCTGAAAGCCGCGAAGGTGAACGGTTTCAACAAGTACAGCACCACACCGTGGGCGACCGCGGAACGAACGACCGAAAGATCACGTTCGGACGTGATGGCGATGACGTCCGGGCTGGGACGCAGACCACCCAGGGCAGCTGCAACGTCGATTCCGTTGGCGTCGGGTAGGCCGATGTCGAGAAGAACGAGGTCGATAGGTTCCTCGGCTTCGCTGGCGGCGCGCATCGCCCCGTGGCCACTGTGTGCGACGGCGGCGACAGTGAAGCCGGGTACCCGGTCGACGTAGCTTCGATGGGCTTCGGCGATCAGTGGTTCGTCGTCGACTATCAGTACCCTGATCACGAGTGGTCCCCGGCCGGGATGCGGGCGAGAAGCACCGAGCCGTAGGTGACCTCGGACGTCATCTCTCCGCGGTGGCGATTGACGATCTGGGTGACCAACGCGAGTCCTAGTCCACGGGAATCTGCCTTCGTCGAATAACCGCGAGTCATCGCGGTGCGCAACGTTTCCGGTGACATCCCAGGACCGCTGTCGGCCACTCGAACGATGAGGACTTCATCGGAGTCACGGACCGTCACTTCGACCCACGGTTGTTCGGATTCTTTCGAGGCATCGATCGCATTGTCTATCAGATTTCCCACCACGGTCACCAATTCACGCGGAGTCAGCACGCCTACGGGTCCGAGCGCAGTGTCCTCGGTAACGGTCAGCTCCACGCCCTGTTCGGCGGCCTGACTCATTTTGCCGAGCAGTAGTGCCGCCAGCGCAGGTTCCTGCACGGATGCCATCAATCGGTCGATCAGATGCTGAGACAACTCGAGGTCGGCAGTCGCGAACTCGACGGCTTCTTCGGGTCGGCCGAGTTCGACCATGGTGATGACCGTGTGCAAACGGTTCGCCGATTCATGGGCCTGCGAGCGGAGCGATTCGGCGAAGCTGCGGACCGAATCGAGTTCGCCCATGACGTTCTGCAGTTCGGTGCGGTCACGGATGCTGAGTACCTGGCCGAGCCGAGTGCCCTCCCACATCACCGGATCCTGGTTGACGAACAGGACCCTGGAATCGGTGAGATGAAGCTCGCCGCGGACGATTCCGGTATCCATCGACTGCATCGACTCCGGCAGCGAGGCCCGCGTCACCGGTTCGTCTTCGAGGTCGAGAAGTCGACGCGCTTCGTCGTTGACGAGTTCGGCACGCTCACCCTCCCCGAACACCACCAGTCCTTCTCCGATCGAATGCAGTACCGCTTCGTGATGGCCGTACATGGTGCGCAACTGATCGGGCGCCATCCCCAGGGTCTGCCGTCTGAGGCGTCGACCGAGAAGTACGGATCCTGCTGCAGCGGCAGCGAATCCCGCGAGTACGACGGCGAAGATCATGGGTAGACCGCGCACGAACTGTTCACTGATCTTGGCGCGGGTGACGCCTGCCGATACGAGGCCGACGATATTTCCCGAGGCGTCAGTGACAGGGGTGACCGAACGGATCGACGGACCGAGCGACCCGACGTACGTCTCGGTGATGGTCTCACCGCGCAGAGCGTCATCGATGTTGCCGCTGAACGGTTTACCGACCAGGTCGACGGTCGTGTGCGTGAATCTGGTGCGGTCCGGTGCCATGACGACGATGAAGTCGACGCCGGTGATCTTGCGGATGCGTTCGGTTTCGGGTTGTAGCCGAGCCGTCGGATCATCGGAGGTAATAGCCAACGGCGTCGACGGTTCGTTGGCGATGCTGGCGGCTACCGCGACGACTACCCGGGATGTCGCTTCGTCACTGTTGGAGCGTTCGTTCAGGACGGTGAGGATGCCGCCTGCGGCGACGACGACAGCGATGACCGCCAGCTGCAAGAGCAATACCTGCCCTGCCACGCTCCTCGGACGCTTGGCCATGTCATGTCACCTCGAATGAATAGTAGAACCGTGAACAGAATGAACGCATTGGTGACTGTGGCCTGGATCTGCACCAGCATCGTTTCCTAGCACGGCGTGATCCAACTCACTCGGCACAAGTCGCAGAGGACGTAACAATGACTACCAGCATCGATGCTGACACAAGCCAGACCCCGCCGCCCAAACCCAAGGCGAAGCGGGACAAGACACACTGGCTGTACATCGCCGTGATCATCGCAGTGGTCGCCGGCGTCATCGTCGGTCTGCTGTGGAAGGAAGTCGGCGTCGACCTGGCGGTGCTCGGCACATTGTTCGTCAGTTTGATCAAGATGATGATCAGCCCGGTCATCTTCTGCACCATCGTCCTCGGTATCGGATCGGTGCGGGCCGCAGCCAGCGTCGGCAAGGTCGGCGGACTCGCACTCGCCTACTTCCTCAGCATGTCGACCATCGCCCTTGGTATCGGCATGGTCGTCGGCAACCTCATCCAGCCAGGCAGCGGGCTCAACATTCCGGCCAGTGGCGCAGGTGACAAGTACGCGGCCACCGCGGAGGGCGCGGGCGGCACGATGGACTTCATCGCCGGCATCATTCCGGAGACACTGCTGTCCTCGCTCACCGAAGGTTCGGTGCTGCAGACCCTGTTCGTAGCAATCCTCGTCGGCTTCGCCCTCCAAGCGATGGGCAAGCAGGGTGAAGGCATCCTCAAGGGCATCGGCGCAGTGCAGAAGCTTGTCTTCCGCATTTTGACGATGATCCTGTGGCTCGCCCCGATCGGCGCATTCGGAGCCATCGCAGGCGTCGTCGGCGCAACCGGATTCGACGCCGTCATCCAACTCGGCACCCTGATGTTGGCGTTCTACATCACCTGCGCCATCTTCGTCTTCGGCTTCCTCGGCCTGATTCTTCGCTTCGTCGCAGGCTTCTCGATCTTCAAGCTGGTCAAATACCTGGCCCGCGAATACCTGCTCATCGTTGCGACCAGCTCCTCCGAGTCGGCGCTGCCGCGGCTGATCGCCAAGATGGAGCATGTCGGTGTCGAGCGCACCACCGTCGGAATCGTTGTCCCGACCGGATACTCGTTCAACCTGGACGGGACCGCCATCTACCTGACGATGGCATCGATCTTCATCGCCGACGCCATGAACCTGCCGCTGTCGATCCCTGAGCAGTTCTCGTTGCTGCTCTTCATGATCATCGCCAGCAAGGGTGCCGCAGGCGTCTCCGGTGCCGGTCTGGCCACGCTCGCAGGCGGCCTACAAAGCCACCGCCCCGAGTTGCTCGACGGCATCGGCCTCATCGTCGGAATCGACCGCTTCATGTCCGAAGCTCGTGCAGTGACCAACTTCTCCGGCAACGCCGTCGCCACCCTGCTGGTCGGCACGTGGACCAAGACGATCGACGCGTCCCGCGTCAAAACAGTTCTCGACGGCAACCTGCCGTTCGACGAGACCACCATGGTCGACGATCACCTTCCGGAGGACGACAAGCGCGTAGAGCGCGTCGAACTCGAGAAGGCCTCGGCCAGGGTCTGATACCTGCCGGGCGCCGCGCACCCCCCGTCGTCCGGTTCGGAAATAAAGTCGTCCGGTTCGGAAATGAAGAGAACGACCCTCACCGAGGGTCGTTCTCTTTTCATATGGTCGGTTCCCCTTCCCGCGATATGCACAGGTAAGTTCGTCGGCATGACTGAAGTTCACAACATCGGCATCAACACGCTGGGCGGCGCGCCCACCACGCTCGATGAGTACGCAGGCCGAGCAGTGTTGGTGGTGAACGTCGCATCCAAGTGCGGCCTGACCCCTCAATACTCCACCCTCGAAAAGATGGCAGCCGAGTACGCGGCACAGGGCTTGTCGGTCATCGGCATCCCCTGCAACCAGTTCGGTGGACAGGAACCCGGCACAGCCGAAGAGATCGAATCGTTCTGCTCCACCACCTACGGCGTCACCTTCCCGATGTTCGAGAAGGTCGATGTCAACGGTGAGAACCGGCACCCGCTCTACGCCGAGCTCACCAAGGTCGAAGACGCGGACGGCACGGCAGGCGACATCCAGTGGAACTTCGAGAAGTTCCTGATCTCGCCCGACGGCGTCGTCACCAACCGGTTCCGTCCCCGCACCGAACCCGATGCACCCGAAGTTCTCGCAGCGATCGACAAGATCCTGCCGAAAGAGACCATCGCCGTTTAGACACGGTCAATGCTGAAGTCGAGCCTCGTTCACCCTGGTGCGCGAGGCTCGAGTCATGTCTGGAGCACTGATCGTTTCGGTAAGTGGAATCAGCGACGACACCCGCGACCACGCTGCGGAATTCGCTCGTGAACTCGACTCGCGATCGGTACCACTGTCGTTGCTCGTCGCGCCCCGGCTGAAGGATAAATACCGGCTCGTGAAGGATTCGGCCACCCAGCAATGGCTTCGGGGCCGACGCGAGAGCGGGGATGCCATCGTTCTGCACGGTTACGATCAGGCGGCAACCAAGCGTCGCCGCGCCGAGTTCGCTGCACTGCCGCGCCATGAGGCCCGGCTGCGGCTCATGGCTGCCGATCGCGTCATGGAAGAGACCGGCTTGCGGACAAGGGTTTTCGCGCCGCCCCGGTGGCTCGCCTCACCCGGTGCGGTATCGGCCTTGCCGGATGCCGGGTTTCGAATGATCGCCGCTATCAATGTAATTCGAGACCTGGAAACGGGTACCGCCGAGAGGGGAAGAGTTCTCGGTATCGGGGAGGGGATGAAGGCCGAACCGTGGTGGTGCAGGGCACTCGTGATCGGTGCGGGCCGCGCAGCTCGACGCGACGGCCTGGTGCGGTTGGCCGTCAGCGCACAGCAGCTCGGGTGCAGTGGGCCGCGCCGGGCGATGCTCGACGCGATCGACCTCGCGCTCTACAGCGGGGCGGTGCCTGGCGTCTACGAGCACGTGCGGCCGGTTCGCCGTGCCGCATAGCAGTCAGTGGTGTATCCCTTGGGTGTAACGGACCATTCGGTTCGCGGGATGTAAATCTCCGACTGTGCAACCGACTTCGCAGGTGGCGACATGAAACGACTTCTTCTCGTAGCGATCAGCGTCATGGCACTGGTGGCGTGCGGGAAGTCCGAGGACGGAAATGCGACGGCCGCCCCGGAATCCTCGGCAGCGCTGAAATCGTCGGCCGCCCCGGGACAACAGAATGTGCCGCAGACCGTCGTGCCCTCGCCTGGGTCTCTCCCACCGATCATCGAGGATCGCCCGCCCGGCGAGAGAACGGATGTGGTTCCGCGCGCCGAGGCTGCCCCTGTTACGCGTACGCCCGGTCCCGAATATCCCGTCTGCCTGGATCTTGCCTCGACGACAGTGACCGACGCTCTCGCCTCACTGCCGCAGTACTTCGACGGCGTTCCGTGGGTGGCAACGGAGATCGGCGACCCGTGTGCGTCGTTCACCTGGGTTCGCGCCGATACTTCCGGCGGTACTGCCAGCTCGCCGGTGCAGGTGTTGTTCTTCGCCGACGGCGACTACCTCGGCACCGGAACATCCGAGGCGTACGGGTTCACGTTCGTCGACTCGCAATCCGTCGACACCATCACCGTCGGATACCGCTGGCCCGTAGGTGACGATGCCAACGCCAACCCGAGCGGCGGTCCCGCATCGATCCGCTACCAGTGGGACGGGTCGTCGGTGACGATGCTGGACGCGCTCCCCGTGGAGGTGACGGGGTCCTAGAGCTCGATCGAACCTTCTTCCGGGAACGTCCGGAATTCGGTGTTCTCGTCGGCCAACTCCTTGTAGCGCCCGTAATAGATCCCGCGGGCCTGCTCGGCGATGATGGCCTGGTGGATCGGGAAGGCAGTGCGGGGCGCGACTGCGCGTAGGAAGTCGACGGTTTCGGAGAGCTTCATCCACGGCGCCGCGGCGGGGAGCGCGAGAATGTCCACCTTCTGCTCGGGGACGAACAGTGAATCGCCGGGATGCAACAACTGAGACGGATTCTCGGGAGTCCCGAGGAGATAACCGGTGTTGTCGATCACCGGCAATTCCGGGTGAATAACCGCATGAGTGCCGCCGACGCCGGTCACCTGAATGCCGCCGACCCCGAAGACATCCCCCGGGTGAGTCGCCGTCCAGCGTTCGCCGAGCTGCGACGCCGTCATCGGGTCGGCGTAGAGCGCCGCCCGCGGATTGCCTTGCACCAACGCCGGCAGGCGCTCGAGGTCCACGTGATCGGGGTGCTGGTGAGTGATCAGGATGGCGTCGAGATCGGTGATGCCGTCGAATCCGTGGGAGAAGTTGCCGGGATCGAAGAGGACGGTCGTTCCGTTGAGTTCGACGAGAAGGCAGGAATGTCCGAAGTGAGTCAGCCGCATCACCCCACAGTAAACGCAGTGTCATCCGCGCGGCAGTGCCTGCGTAGACTCTCACCTGCCGGTACCTATATCTCGAGGAGCTCTCACGTGGCCCGTGTTGTTGTCGACGTCATGCCCAAGACCGAAATTCTCGACCCGCAGGGTCAGGCCATCACCGGCGCGCTGGGGCGTCTCGGGATCGCAGGTGTGTCCGATGTGCGTCAGGGCAAGCGTTTCGAGCTCGAGGTCGACGACAGTGTCGACGATGCCGAGCTGGAGAAAATCGCCGAATCGCTGCTCGCGAACACGGTCATCGAGGACTGGAAAGTGACCCGTCTCGCATGAGCACTCGCATCGGTGTCATCACCTTTCCAGGAACTCTCGACGACGTCGACGCTTCCCGTGCAGTCACGTTGGCAGGCGGCGAGGCAGTCAGCTTGTGGCACGCGGACGCCGACCTGAAGAACGTCGACGCGGTCGTCGTTCCGGGCGGTTTCTCCTACGGTGACTACCTGCGCGCCGGCGCCATCGCCCGGTTCGCACCCGTCATGGAGTCCGTCGTCAAGGCAGCAGAAGGCGGCATGCCCGTCCTCGGTATCTGCAACGGCTTTCAGATTCTCTGCGAGGCCGGGCTGCTGCCAGGCGCCCTGACGCGTAACGAGGATCTGCACTTCGTGTGCCGCGACCAGTGGCTGAAGGTGGAGAACAGCAACACCGCATGGTCCTCGCGCTACGAGGCCGGCGCCGAGATCCTCATTCCCGTCAAGAACGCCGAAGGTCGATTCCAGGCCTCCGAAGAGGTTCTCGACGAGCTCGAGGGTGAAGGCCGGGTCGTGTTCCGCTACAGCGGTTCCAACCCCAACGGTTCGCAACGCGCAATCGCCGGTATCTCCTCGGCCAACGGTCGCATCGTCGGACTCATGCCGCATCCCGAGCACGCGACCGAGCCCCTCACCGGCCCGAGCGACGACGGTCTCGGCATCTTCTACTCGGCGCTCGACGCGATCGTCTCGGCCTGACCTGCTCGACTGCCACAATGGTCCCCATGTCGACTCATGCGTCCGCTGCCGGTCTGTGCAACTTCATCGACGTCTCACCGTCGCCCTTCCACGTGTGCCGAACAGTGGCGGTGCAATTGGAGGAGGTCGGCTTCGTCCGGGTCGAAGAGACCGAAGTGTGGCCGACCGCTGCGGGCAGGTACTACCTGATCCGCGGCGGTTCGCTGGTGGCGTGGAGCACCGAGAGCAACTCTCGCGATTCTGGTCATTCCGCAGGCTCGAATCCTGGCCCTGGTCGTTCCGCAGGCTCCACTCCTGCCCGGTTCCGCATCGTCGGCGGCCACACCGACAGCCCCAACCTGCGGATCAAGCAGCATCCGGACCTCGAGTCGGCAGGCTGGCAGATGGTCGGGCTCGAACCGTACGGCGGGGCGTGGCTCAACTCCTGGCTCGACCGCGACCTCGGGATCTCCGGCCGCCTCAGCGTCCGTGACGGCAACGGGCTACGCGAGGTACTGGTAAAGGTGGACGAGCCGATCCTGCGTGTCCCGCAGTTGGCCATCCACCTGTCCGAGGACCGCAAGGGCGTCACACTCGATCCGCAGCGCCACGTCAACGCGATCTGGGGGATCGGACGCTCACCACGGTCCTTTCTCTCCTACGTCGCCGAGCGCGAGGGAGTGGACCCCTCGGCGGTGCTCGGCTGGGAACTCATGACACACGATCTGGCCCCGAGCGCAGTCGTCGGCGTCGAATCCGAACTCGTCAGCGCGCCGCGCCTGGACAACCAGGGCACCTGTTACGCCGGAACACAGGCCTTGATCGCCGCAGTGGAGAACCCCACGAACGCCACCCCGGTGTTGGCGCTCTTCGACCATGAAGAGGTCGGCAGCATGTCGGACCGCGGCGCATTCTCCGACCTGCTCAGCACCGTGCTCGAGCGAATCGTGCTCGGACGCGGCGGCGGGCGCGAAGAATTTCTCCGGACGATGGCAGGCTCGATCTGCGCATCCGGAGACATGGCGCACGCGACGCATCCCAACTACCCGGACCGACACGAACCCGCCCATCGCATCGAGCTCGGCGGTGGACCGGTGCTCAAGGTAAACCAAAATCTGCGTTACGCAACAGATTCCGCGGGTGCAGGTGCCTTCGCGCTCGCGTGTGACCAGGCCGGGGTGACGATGCAACGCTACGTTCACCGCGCCGATCTGCCGTGCGGATCGACCATCGGACCGATCACCGCGTCTCGAACAGGGATCTCCACCGTCGACGTCGGGGCGGCGCAGTTGGCGATGCACAGCTCTCGCGAGCTGATGGGCGCAGCCGACGTCGCCGCGTACTCCGGTGCGCTGGCAGCGTTCCTCGCTCCGGCTGAGTAAGTGAACACCTTTTTTCCGAAGTACACCCCCGCGCTGTTCGGCTAGCGCGGGGATGCGCTTGGGAAAAAGGGTGCACGCTTTGAGCGCGCGAACACCGCGAGCCGCTCCCACAACACTCGCGCCCGGCCCCGCCCGATAGACTTCAGCTGGCATTTCGCTCCAAGAAGGGACCCCACTCCTCGTGTCCGTCGATACAGTGACAACCGCAGCCGCCACACCAGATGTAGAGCAGCCGTACAAAGAGCTCGGACTCAAGGAAGACGAGTACGTCCGAATCAAGGAAATACTCGGCCGTCGACCCACCGATGCCGAGCTTGCGATGTACTCGGTCATGTGGAGCGAGCACTGCTCGTACAAGTCCTCCAAGGTGCACCTGAAGTACTTCGGGGAGACCACCACGGACGAGATGCGTACCTCGATGCTCGCGGGCATCGGCGAGAATGCAGGCGTCGTCGACGTCGGTGACGGCTGGGCCGTCACGTTCAAGGTCGAGAGCCACAACCACCCGTCGTACGTCGAGCCCTATCAGGGCGCCGCGACGGGCGTGGGCGGCATCGTCCGCGACATCATGGCTATGGGTGCGCGTCCCATCGCCGTCATGGATCAACTGCGCTTCGGTGCCGCTGATGCACCGGACACTCGCCGCGTGCTGAGCGGCATCGTCTCGGGAGTCGGTGGATACGGAAACTCCCTCGGCCTCCCCAACATCGGCGGAGAGACGGTGTTCGATGCCTCTTACGCAGGTAACCCGCTGGTCAATGCTCTGTGTGCCGGTGTCATGCGGGTCGAGGACATGCATCTCGCGTTCGCGTCGGGACTGGGCAACAAGATCATTCTGTTCGGCGCTCGTACCGGTCTCGACGGCATCGGCGGCGTCTCCGTTCTCGCCTCGGAGACTTTCGACGGCAACGAGACCGACGGCAAGCGCAAGAAGCTTCCGGCGGTTCAGGTGGGCGACCCGTTCGCCGAGAAGGTCCTCATCGAGGCGTGCCTGGAACTGTATGCAGGCAAGCTCGTCGTCGGCATCCAGGATCTCGGTGGTGCCGGATTGTCTTGTGCCACTTCCGAGCTGGCGTCCGCCGGCAGTGGGGGAATGTCCATCGAGCTGGAGAAGGTGCCGATGCGCGCCACCGGCATGACCCCCGCCGAGGTGCTCTCGAGCGAGTCGCAGGAGCGCATGTGCGCCGTCGTGACGCCGGACAATGTCGACGCATTCATGGCGGTCTGCAAGAAGTGGGATGTGTTGGCCACCGTCATCGGCGAGGTCACCGACGGCGACCACCTCGAGATCACCTGGCATGGCGAGACCGTCGTCGATGTTCCGCCGAAGACGGTCGCCCACGACGGCCCGGTGTACAACCGTCCGGTGCAGCGTCCAGCGCATCAGGACGCACTGATCGCGAACACGACTGCGTCGCTGAAGCGTCCGGAAACGCCGGATGAATTGAAGGCAACGTTGCTGAAGATGATTGCCTCGCCGCAGCTCTGCAGCCGTAAGTTCATCACCGAGCAGTACGACCGCTACGTTCGCGGCAACACCGTGCTGGCGGAGAACGCCGATTCCGGAATGATCCGCATCGACGAGAAGACCGGTCGCGGTATCGCGCTTGCTACCGATGCATCGGGCCGCTACACCGCGCTCGATCCGTATCAGGGTGCTCAGCTGGCCCTTGCCGAGGCATTTCGCAACGTCGCCGTCACCGGTGCGACTCCGAAGGCCGTCACCAACTGCCTCAACTTCGGTTCCCCCGAAGACCCGGGCGTCATGTGGCAGTTCCAGCAAGCTGTTCGCGGTCTCGCCGACGGCTGCGTCACTCTCGGCATCCCCGTCACCGGCGGAAATGTCAGCTTCTACAACCAAACCGGCTCCGAGCCAATCCTGCCAACACCCGTGGTGGGCGTCCTCGGTGTGATCGACGACGTGCACCGACGCATCCCGACGGGCCTGGGTCTCGAGCCCGGCGAAACGTTGATCCTGCTCGGTGAGACGCACGACGAGCTGGACGGTTCCATCTGGTCACAGGTCGAGCACGATCATCTCGGTGGCGTCCCGCCGAAGGTCGATCTCGCGCGGGAGCAGTTGCTGGCGGACATCCTTCTCGCCGGTTCGCGCGACGGCATGGTCACCGCCGCCCACGACCTGTCCGAGGGGGGACTGGCTCAGGCCGTCGTCGAGGCAGCGTTGGCCGGCGAAACCGGATGCCGCATTCTGCTTCCCGTGGGTGCAGATCCTTTCGTGGCACTGTTTTCGGAGTCTTCGGGTCGCGTTCTCGTTGCGGTCCCACGTACCGAGGAGACGCGTTTTTCCAACATGTGTACCGCTCGTCAGCTGCCGTGGACGCGCATCGGCGTCGTCGACGAGGGCTCCGACGAGATCGAGGTTCAGGGTCAGTTCTCGGTCCCGATGACCGAGCTGCGAGAAGTATTCGAGGGCACTCTTCCCCGACTCTTCGGGTAGGGCCGTGACGCGGGGCGAGGTATCGGAGGACGCGGCCGAGGTCGTAAGCACAGTCGAGCGCGAACATGCTCACCACCTCCGTATCCCCGTCGAGTTCTCGATGCCTTCCCCGCTCGCGCATCCCTTCCTCATGTGGCTGTGGGGTCTGCCGAAGCTCGACTTCACCGGCCTCGCCTTCAGTGCGCTGTTCTTCTGCTGGTCGCTGACACCGTCGCTCCTGCCCCGAGATTGGTTGTTCCAGGGCCTCATCGGTGGAATCAATTCCGCGATAGGTTACGGGTTCGGTGTCGCCGTCGGATGGCTGGTACTCCGAGTGTTTCTGCGGCCACGTTCGTGGTGGCCGCTGCCACCACGAGCCGAGCTGGGCCTGAAGATCTTCGTCCCGATCGCTGCAGTCCTCGCTTCGCTCGTGATGCTCGCCTACTCCGCAGGCTGGCAACGCGAACTCGCTGCGCTGATGGACGCCGAGGGAACCACGACGACCGGCTACTTACGGACCGGGGCTCTGAGTATCGCCACGGCCGCATTGTTGATCTCGGCCATTCGGGTGCTCCGTGACTTCGTTCGCCTCGTAGTCCGGCAGATCAACAAAGTGATCAAGATGCCACGTGAGGTCGCCAACGTCATCGGTGTGGTCTTGGTCGTCGTTCTCGTCGTCACACTCGTTCAAGGCGTGTTGCTTCGGGCGGTGTCGGACCTGACGAACTCGATCTTCAGCCTCCAGAACGACGAAACTCGCGACGGCGCAATCCAACCCACGGAGCCGGAACGATCCGGAAGTCCACAGTCCGCCGCGTCGTGGGAATCGCTCGGATTCGAAGGCCGAAACTTCGTTTCCAGCGGCATGGACGCCGGCGAGCTGACCCAGGCGCTCGGACGGAACGCCATGGAGCCGATCCGCGCATACGCCGGACTGGAATCCGCTGACAACCAGGACGAGCGGCTCGACCTCGTCGTCGACGAACTCGAAAGAACTGGCGCCTTCCAGCGTAGCGCCCTGGTCGTGGTACCCACGACGGGGACGGGCTGGGTCAATCCGACCGCCATCGAAGCGGCCGAATTGATGTTCGACGGCAATGTGGCCACGGTGGCCGCGCAGTACTCCTATCTGCCGAGCTGGATTTCCTTTCTCGCCGAACGAGAAATCGCATCGGAGGCAGGTAAGGCACTCATCGACAAGGTTCACGAGCGCTGGCTGCAAGAGCCGGAGGCCACGCGCCCCAAGTTCTACGTCTACGGCGAAAGCCTCGGCACCAATGCGGGTGAGGGTGCGTTCGACGGTGTGGCCGACATCCGTGACACGACCGACGGCGTGCTGTGGGTGGGACCGCCGAACTCCAATCGCCTCTGGAGCCAATTCGTGGATCGACGCGACCTGGGCAGCCCGGAAGTGCTCCCGGTCTACGCGGACGGTCTCGTGCTGCGCTTCGCCGACAACTCGGGAGCGATACCGCCCGTGGGCCAACCCTGGTACGGCCCGCGGGTGCTCTACGTGCAGCACGCGTCGGATCCCGTCGTCTGGTGGTCGCCGGACCTGCTGTTCGAGCGGCCGGACTGGCTGTCCGAGGCACCCGGGCCCGATCGACTGCCTGATATGCGCTGGTTCCCGATCGTCACGTTCTGGCAGGTGGCAGCGGATCTGACCAACGCCGCAGGCGTCCCGGACGGTCACGGACACAATTACGGAACGCTGGTCCTCGACGGATGGGTCTCGATCGCAGCCCCCGATGGGTGGACCGCCGCCGACACCGAACGTGTGCGCGCCGTCATGAACGCCTACAAGGGCATGGACGGCCCGGAAAAGTGATCCGCGGGATTGCGCTCGGCGCGGTGACCACGGGCTGGAGTACTTCGGTGTTGCCGCGGTTGGCGTTGCCGGACCGGCACAATGCCGTCGCGAATCTCTCGTTCGGTGTCGGCACGGTCGTCCTTGCCCGCATGCTCGGTATCCGCCCCGCAGGCCTTTGTCGTTCGTCCTGGCGTTCGGGGCTCGCCTGGGGAGCCGCGGCAGGTGCTGTCCCGGTGGTAAGCGCGGTCGTCATCGCGGCCCAACCGTCGTGGCTGGAGCGCGTGCGTCCATCCGACAACGACCTCGCCGAGTGGATCCTGTTTCGCATTCCGTTCGGAACCGTAGCGTGCGAGGAGCTTGTCTTTCGAAGCGTGTTCGACGCAGTATCACCCGCGCTGTCGCCAATGTTCTTCGGGCTGTGGCACATTCGCCCGGCACGGACAGCAGGCGATTCGGTGGTCGGCACCGTGATCGGGAGTGCCGCCGCGGGGGTCATGTTCTCGTGGCTACGGCGACGCAGTGGAAGCGTCCTCGCCCCTGCGCTGATGCACCTGTCGGTCAACGTCAGTGGGGCGGTTCTGGCTGGAATTAGGCCGCTGTAACTAGGCTGAGGCGATGGCGCCGAGCAAACTCGTAACCCCCGGACAGGTACGCGAAGCGGTGCTGGCCGTCGCCGACTGGACCAGAGGCCAGGACGTCGAGAAGCCCACGCGCTCTGCACTCGCCGATGCGGTTCGTACCACCGTACGCACGCTCGCGCAGGTGGCACCGGGTTCGAGCGTGGAGGTTCGGGTTCCCCCCTTCGTGGCGGTGCAGTGCATCACCGGCCCGCGGCACACTCGCGGAACGCCGCCGAACGTCGTCGAGACGGATCCGTACACCTGGTTGCAGATAGCGACAGGAGTTCGCACCTTCGACGATGCGCTGAAAGACGGATCCATCACAGCCTCCGGCAGTCGGGCCGGTGACGTCGCACACTGGTTGCCGATCATGCGGCTGCCGATCCTGCGGGAATGAGCCCCCGAGGGGATACTGAGCACGTACGATGCGATCCCTCTTGCCGTGGGCCCGTAGACTGGTCTCACCCCCCGCCCTCGTCCCCCTTAGGGAGCAGTGCCAGTGACCAACGCCGAGTTGTCGGTCGACAGTCCGAATCTTTTGGTAGGCAAACCGCTGGACGTACCCGAAAGTGAGCCGCGAGAAGAGTGCGGCGTCTTCGGTGTATGGGCCCCAGGCGAGGATGTGGCGAAGCTTACTTACTACGGTTTGTATGCGTTGCAACACAGAGGCCAGGAGGCCGCGGGTATCGCCGTCTCCGACGGCGCGCAGGTGCTGGTCTTCAAAGACCTCGGACTCGTCAGCCAGGTATTCGACGAGCAGACCCTTGGCGCCATGCCGGGGCATGTCGCCATCGGACACTGCCGCTACTCCACGAGCGGTTCGGTCATCTGGGAGAACGCTCAGCCCATTTTCCGCACGACCACTGCCGGGACGGGCATCGCGCTCGGCCACAACGGAAACCTGGTCAACTTCGCCGAACTTGCCACCAGAGCTCGCGACGCAGGTCTCATCAGCGACCGACTTCAGGGCAACGGGACGTCGGACTCCGACGTCGTGACAGCCCTGCTGGCGCACAAGGCCGCCGATCGCACCATCGAGCAGGCCGCGATGGAACTGTTGCCGACGCTCGAGGGCGCCTTCTGCCTCACCTTCATGGACGAGCACACGCTGTACGCCGCGCGTGATCCGCACGGCGTAAGGCCGCTGTCGTTGGGGCGGCTCGATCGGGGTTGGGTCGTAGCCAGCGAAACGGCTGCACTCGATATCGTCGGTGCTGCCTTCGTTCGCGACATCGAGCCCGGTGAGCTGCTTGCCATCGACGCCGACGGTGTTCGGTCCTCACGTTTCGCCTCCCCGGAGCCCAAGGGCTGCGTATTCGAATACGTGTACCTGGCCCGTCCCGACAGCGTCATCGGTGGTCGCTCCGTGCACTCCACTCGAGTCGAGATCGGTCGACGGCTCGCGAAGGAACACCCTGCCGAAGGTGATTTGGTCATTCCGGTTCCCGAGAGCGGCACTCCGGCCGCGGTCGGATTCGCACAAGGCTCCGGCATTCCGTACGGCCAGGGACTGATGAAGAACGCCTACGTCGGGCGAACGTTCATCCAGCCATCGCAGACCATCCGTCAGCTCGGCATTCGGCTCAAGCTCAATCCGCTCAAGGAAGTCATTCGCGGGAAGCGTCTGATCGTCGTCGACGACTCGATCGTGCGAGGCAACACGCAACGAGCCCTCATTCGAATGTTGCGCGAGGCCGGTGCGCTCGAGATCCACGTACGGATCGCGTCGCCGCCCGTTCGCTGGCCATGCTTCTACGGCATCGACTTCGCCTCACCTGCAGAGCTGATCGCCAACGGTGTTGATTCCGGGGACGGAATCCTCGAAGGTGTGCGTCAGGCCATCGGTGCCGACTCCCTCGGATACATCTCGATCGAGGGAATGGTTGCGGCATCGGAGCAGCCCGAATCCAGGCTCTGTACTGCATGTTTCACCGGGGAGTACCCGATCGCCCTTCCGCCGGACAACGCTCTGGGCAAGCATGTACTCGAAGGCATGCTTGCGACGGCCGCCGGCCAACAGACCGAAACAGACAACGCCAACGCGAGCGCGTTGAGCAGGCCCTAGCTTCTCTTGACCGTCAGCCACGTGTGATCGTCGTTACGTCCCATTCGGCGTTGTCGATGTCACAAGCTTTGGACTAGGTCTGTCGTGTTCCCGGACGATTGTCCGCTCCGGTACCGTGAGAGCGCACTATGCGCACGATGCGCGAAGACAAACAGTACGAGCACACAGGCTGGAGCCGCATGACCGAGGAAACCCGACCACCGAGCGCAACCTCCTCTGGTGGTGCTTCCTACGCCTCGGCCGGCGTCGACATCGCCGCAGGGGACCGAGCAGTCGAGCTGTTCGCCCCCCTCGCCAAGAAGGCGAGTCGACCCGAGGTGATGGGCGGTCTGGGCGGATTCGCCGGACTGTTCGCGCTCAAGAGCGACTACCGGGAGCCGATTCTCGCAGCCTCGACAGACGGGGTAGGCACCAAGGTCGCCGTCGCGCAGGCAATGGGCAAGCACGACACCCTCGGATTGGATCTCGTGGCGATGGTCGTCGACGACCTGGTCGTCTGCGGAGCTGAGCCGCTGTTCCTGCAGGATTACATCGCCGTCGGCCGCGTTGTACCGGAAATGGTTGCTGAGCTCGTCAAAGGCATTGCAGACGGCTGTGTCATTGCGGGTTGTGCGCTTCTCGGAGGCGAGACGGCCGAGCATCCAGGCCTGATGGCAGACGGAGACTACGACCTGTCGGCAACCGGGGTAGGCGTGGTCGAAGCCGATTCGGTTCTGGGCCCCGATCGCGTGCGCCCCGGCGACGTCGTGATCGGCATGGGATCCTCGGGTCTGCACTCCAACGGGTACTCCCTTGCGCGCAAGGTTCTGCTCGAGATCAACCACATGGATCTCGGTGGCCACGTCGAAGAGTTCGGCCGCACTCTCGGTGAGGAACTGCTCGAGCCCACCAAGATCTATGCCAAGGATTGCCTGGCGTTGGCTGCCGAGACCGAGGTGCGGACGTTCTGTCACGTCACCGGAGGCGGGTTGGCGAACAACCTGGGACGCGTCATGCCCGCAGGGCTCGTCGCCGAACTGGACCGTGGAACGTGGAGTCCGGCACCGGTGTTCTCACTGATCGCTCAGCGTGGACGCGTAGAGCGCAGCGAGATGGAGCAGACGTTCAATATGGGGGTCGGCATGGTCGCCATCGTGGCGCCCGAGGATGTTGACCGTGCACTCGCTGTCCTGACCGCACGGCACATCGAATGCTGGACTCTGGGAACGGTCAAGAAGTCGACGGACAATACGGTCGCAACCGAGCGCGCCGTACTGCTGGGCAATCACCCACGCTTCTGAGCGCCAAGCGTTCTATGACAACTGCAGGGAATCTATACAACTGAGGGGGAGCCGCATTGCGGCTCCCCCTCAGTTGTATAGATTGCAGATCAGCGTCGCCAATCCTCGTATTCATCCTCTTCGACGCGGGTGTTGCTTTCCGCGTCCGACGAGGAGGATATGCCGCCCGAGGTAATGCCGCCACGGTGGGATTTGGACGAACCGCCGGAGAGTTCTCTTTGTAAACTCTCCAAGTCCGTTGTTGGAGAGCTGTATTTGAGCTCACGAGCGACCTTTGTCTGCTTTGCCTTAGCCCTGCCTCGGCCCATGGCGTTGCCCCCTCGCGGACTTGCGGGGCGGCCTGGGGAAATTTGGGCGCCCCGTTGGTTTTGGTATTTCTTCCTGGACCACACTCTAGCGCGAGAATGGCTCAGATGCTCATACGCCTCTGGGTGGCATTATTCCTTCTTGTATGTATCACGTGTCCAGAAGTGCCGGTCAGGGCCGCTGGCCTGCGGCAATGCCCGTAGCATCGGTAAGGATCACGAGAACGCATCGCGACGTAGAAGTGACCTGACTGATGGTTATCTTCCGCGGAGCCGATCGATTGCTGCGCGGCCCGCCTGAACGTCGTCGTAGTTCGGAATCGAATCCGGGTCGATCGACGCCGCACACGGACCGACGACCAACTCGGTGCCGGCAGGAATGGTTCGCTTGATCAGAGCCAATGCGACGGGGCCGAGTTCGAAGTGATCGACGACGGTGCCGAGCCTGCCGACGGTACGCCCGCCGGCCGTCACCGGATCCCCGGTTTCGGGTCTACCATCTGCAGAACCGTCGAGATGAAGAAGAACAAGATGGCGTGGTGGCCGACCCAGGTTGTGCACGCGCGCGACGGTCTCCTGCCCGCGGTAGCAACCCTTGCTCAGATGCACGGCGCCGAGTTCGGCCACTCCGCCGATCCAACGGACCTCGTGGGGAATGGTCTTCTCGTCGGTGTCGATACCGACACGGGGGCGAATCGACTCCACCCGTAGCGCCTCGTATGCCCAGGTACCGGCGGGGGTCGCGCCCTGCTCGCGCAACTTCTTGAACCACGCGGTCAGCGACGTGCGCGGGACGAGCAGGTCGTACGCGTTCTGGCCGGGCCACGGCATCCGCCGGATGAACCCGCCACCGTCGAGGGGGAGTGCGGCATAGACGACCTCCGGGGTCGGCGCGCCGGCAGCCTCGAGGACCCGGTGCGCGTCACCGCCCAACACGCTCAGCACGACGAGCTCGTGTCCTTCCCGAGGCTCGGCTTTGGACCAGAACACCATCTTCTTCAGGAATCCGAGGAGATCGGGGCCGTTCGCGGCCTCGGTGTCGATCCACGTGATGCCGTCGAGATCGGTCTGCACGAAGTGATGTTCGACGCGTCCGTTGATGTCCAGACTCAGGTTCTCTGCCGACATGCCGTCGGGCAGGCCCAGTACCTGTTGACTGGAGATCGTATCGAGCCAGGTCAGGCGCTCGTCCCCGCTGATCGCTATGACGAAGCGGTTGGAGCGGTCGATGATTGCCGCAGCAGATGTCGCGTCTCGTTGCTCACCGAAGGGGTTGCCGTAGTGCCAGGCGACGGCATGGTCTGCGGAGTCTTCGGGCGAAGGGACAGCGCCGGGGAGGGTGAGAAGTGGGCTCGGGTCGATCGGGGCGGTATCGGACACGTCTCCCATAGTAGGAGCATTGGGCAGGAGCGGAGCCTGCGGAGCGACCTGATTGGGCGGGAGCGGAGCCTGCGGAGCGACCTCGTGGACAAGGGTGGCCTGCGGGCGACCCAACTAGGGTAGGCGCCATGTCCGACCGTGTAGTAGTGACCCTCGATGGGCAAGTTCACGACGCAAACCAGCCGCTTCTGTGTGCCGACGACCTTGCCGCGGTACGCGGCGACGGAATCTTCGAGACGCTTTTGATTCGGGATGGAGCTGCGTGTGGGGTGGAGAGGCACCTCGCACGCCTGGCTGCCTCGGCGAGGGCGCTGGATCTGCCTGAGCCCGACTTGGATGATTGGAGGCTGGTCATCGGCCTCGCGGTGGACGAGTGGGAGCGCAAGACGCGGAACGAGGGTGCTCTGCGGTTGGTGTTGAGCCGTGGTAGGGAGAGCGGCGGTGGCCCGACGGGTTACGCGACTGTGGGTCCACTGCACGAGCGGGTCGCCAAGGCCCGTGCAGAAGGGGTGTCGGCTATCACCCTCGGTCGCGGGTACTCGGTGGATTTCGCTGCGGCGGCGCCGTGGCAGCTGATGGGTGCCAAGACGTTGTCGTATGCAACCAACATGGCCGCGTTGCGATATGCCGCCCAGCAGGGAGTCGACGAGGTGGTCTACACCAGCAACGAGGGGCAGGTCCTCGAGGGTCCGCGGTCCACGGTGGTCATCTCTCGCGGTAAGACACTGATCACACCGCCGGTCGAACATGGGATCTTGGCCGGTACCACTGTCGACGCTCTGTTCGACGTCGCGACCCCGAAGGGATACACCTGCGAGAAGTCGAACGTCTTTCCCGCGGATCTGATTGCTGCAGAGGGTGTTTGGCTGATCTCGAGTATCACGCTCGCGGCGCGTGTCGTCACCCTGAACGGGGTCACGCTGGGCACCCCTGAGAACGCCGACGACATCCGTTCGATGGTCGATTTCGCGATCGAACGTGGGGAGGGCGACACTGTCGACGCTTGAGCTACTACTCCGCGTAGTAGTAATCTAGGGTTCGCTGAAACAAGCCCGCGTCAGCGGTAACTTCAGTTACCTGCCCGGGGGGCGGGAGAGTCGGAGTCGTCATGGATACCTTGGATATCTCGAGGTGGCAATTCGGTATCACCACCGTTTACCACTTCATTCTCGTTCCGCTGACGATCGGTCTTGCCCCGATCCTTGCGGCCATGCAGACGATGTGGGTGATCACCAAGAAGGACTCCTGGTATCGCCTGACCAAGTTCTTCGGCAAACTTTTCCTCATCAACTTCGCGCTCGGTGTCGCAACCGGCATCGTCCAGGAGTTCCAGTTCGGCATGAACTGGAGCGAGTACTCCCGCTTCGTCGGTGACGTCTTCGGTGCACCGCTCGCACTGGAAGGCCTCGTTGCGTTCTTCCTCGAGTCGACCTTCCTCGGACTGTGGATCTTCGGATGGGGCCGACTGCCCAAACTTGTTCACCTGGCCACGATTTGGCTCGTCGCTATCGGTGTCAACGCCTCCGCCTTCTTCATCATTGCCGCCAACTCGTTCATGCAGCATCCAGTCGGTGCGATCTACAACGAAGAGACCGGTCGCGCGGAACTGACGAGTATCTGGGAACTGCTCACCAACAACACCGCCCTCGCCGCATTTCCGCACGCCGTCGCCGGCGCATTCCTGACGGCTGCAACGTTCGTCGCAGGGATCTCGGGCTGGTGGATGGTGCGCGAGGCTCGCAAGGGCCGCGACACCAACTCGCGGAGCATGTTCCGACCGGCCGCTCGAATGTCCTTCGTGGTCATGATCCTTTCCGGCATCGCGCTGATCTACACCGGTGACGTCCAGGGCAAGCTCATGTTCGAGCAGCAACCCATGAAGATGGCCTCGGCGGAATCGCTCTGCCACACCGAAACCGATCCGGACTTCTCCATCCTGACCGTCGGCACCCACAACAACTGCGACGGTGTCACCCACGTTCTCGAAGTGCCGTTCGTGCTGCCGTACCTTGCCGAGGGCCAGTTCTCCGGCGTCACGCTGCAGGGCGTCGAGGATCTACAACTTCAGTACGAACAGCAGTTCGGGCCGGGCAACTACCGACCCAACCTGTTCGTCACCTACTGGGCTTTCCGCGCGATGATCGGCCTGGCGGCGGGCTCGGCACTGCTCGCGATCGTTGGACTCTGGGTGACCCGAGGTGGACGCATTCCGAACCAGCGCTGGTTCTCCTGGCTGAGCCTCGCCGCGATCCCGACGCCGTTCCTGGCCAACAGTGCCGGCTGGATCTTCACCGAGATGGGACGTCAGCCGTGGGTTGTCGCTCCCAACCCGACCGGCGTCGATCGAATAAGACTCACTGTCGATCAGGCAGTGTCCGATCACCCGGCCTCCCTCGTCGTTGCCTCGCTGGTGACGTTCACGGTGGTCTACGCAGCTCTCGGCGTCGTGTGGTACTTCCTCCTCCACAAATATGTCGTCGAAGGCCCGCTCGAGCACGATCAGCACCCGCCGGGTAGCGATCAAGACGATCCGACGGATGGCGATGCTCCGCAACAACTTTCGTTCGCGTACTGAGGGGAACGATCATGGGACTTCAAGAATTCTGGTTCGTAGCGATCGCAGTGTTGTTCACCGGCTACTTCGTCCTCGAAGGTTTCGACTTCGGCGTCGGCATGCTGATCCCGGTCTTCGGACGGGCATCGGATCCGAAAGTCGGAGAACGCAGGCGTCGCGCAGTTCTCAACACCATCGGCCCGGTGTGGGACGGAAACGAGGTGTGGCTCATCACCGCCGGAGGTGCACTGTTCGCGGCATTCCCGGAGTGGTACGCAACCCTGTTCTCCGGGTTCTACATACCGCTGCTGCTGATCCTGGTCGCGCTCATACTGCGTGTCTGCGCCATCGAGTACCGCGGCAAAATCGACGACCCGGTGTGGCGACGACGCTGTGATCTCGGCATCGGTATCGGATCGTGGATACCGGCCGTGCTGTGGGGCGTCGCGTTCGCCAACATCGTGCGCGGAGTCGCGATCGACGAGAACAAGAAAGTGACCGCCGGGTTCTTCGACCTGCTCTCCCCGTATGCCCTGCTCGGTGGCGCCACGATGGCTCTGGTGTTCGCGCTGCACGGAGCAGTGTTCATTGCGCTCAAGACTGCAGGCGACGTGCACGAGGACGCGGTCAAAATGGCGGTACGGCTATCTGTTCCAGCCGTCGTGGTCGGCGGTGCCTTCGCCCTGTGGACCCAACTCGCCTACGGGACGGGGTGGACGTGGATCATGGTCGGGATCGCCGCTCTCGCGCTGATCGCCGTCGTCGCTCTCACCGCCAAGGTGCGCGAGGGCTGGGCATTCGTGTTCACCACGATCGCCGTCATCGCCGTCGTCGTGCTGCTGTTCGGATCACTGTTCCCCGACGTGATGCCGTCCACGACGGATCCTGCGTTCAGTTTGACCATCGAGAACGCGTCGTCGAGCCCGTACACGCTCAAGGTGATGACCTGGGCAGCGGCCTTCACTGCACCGGTCATCATCGGATATCAGGCGTGGACTTACTGGGTCTTCCGCCAGCGAATCTCCACCGCACACATCCCCGACTCGATCGGATTGTCACTCGGTCGCAAGTCATGACTGTTACCGCCGCGCCGCGCCGGGGGCCGATCGACCCTCGGTTGTGGAGGTACTCGCAATCGGCGCGGCGGTATCTGCTGTCGACCGTGCTTCTTTCGCTCGTCGATACCGCGGCGATCATCGTCTCCGCGGTCATGACAGGAACCGTGCTCGCGGGCGTCATCACCGATCCCGCAGCACGATCGATCTCGAACTGGTCTGGGCAGTTGGCAGTTCTTGCCGGAGCCATCGTGGTCAGAACTACCTCGACATGGCTGCAATCGCGCTACGCGCATCGTGCGGCCTCGCGCGTGGTCGAAGAACTCGAGAACGACGTCCTCGCCGCCGCGTCGAACAGTGATCCACGTCGACTCGATTCCGAGCGCGAAGGCGTTGCCACGGTCGTGACCAGGGCTTTGGGTGGTCTCGCGCCCTATCTCACCGGTTACGTGCCCGCGCTGATCCTGGCGGGAACGCTGACGCCCCTGACGCTCGTGGTCATCCTGACCGAGGATCTGACATCGGCAGTGATCATCTTTGTCACGCTTCCGCTGATTCCGATCTTCATGATCCTGATCGGCCTGCTGACCAAGGGGAAAGCAGAGGCGACGCTTGAATCGATGACACGACTGTCTGCCCAATTGCTCGACCTTCTTGCCGGGCTTCCGACGCTCCGTGCACTGGGCCGTGAACACGGGCCTGCAGCGCGGGTCCGGGCACTCGGCGAAGCACATCGCCGCGCGACCATGCGCGCACTGAAGATCGCGTTTCTGTCCTCGATGGTGCTCGAACTGCTTGCCACACTGTGTGTAGCTCTCGTCGCCGTGAGTATCGGACTCCGACTGGTCTTCGGGGATATGGCTCTCGAGGCCGGCATCATCGCGCTGGTACTCGCCCCCGAGGTGTACGTTCCGCTACGACGGGTCGGGGCCCAATTCCACGCCGCCGAGGACGGCGTCGCGGCGTCGGAGAAGGCGTTCGGCGTGCTGGACGATCGCCCGGCGGAGAGAACGGGAAGGCGCTCGATTCAAGCCCGCGGCGCAAGACTGGAGCTGGCTTCGATTTCTGTCGACGCACGTGGCGGTAGCGCCCCACATCGACTCGACGCCGTATTCGAACCCGGCACCGTGACAGTGCTGGCCGGTGCGAACGGGGCAGGAAAGTCGACGGCGCTGAGCGTGATTCTCGCGCTGACTGCGCCCGACGAAGGCACGGTCACGGTCGGCGGAACAGACCTAGCCGAAGTCGATGTGCAGTCCTGGTGGCGTCAGATCGCCTGGCTCCCACAGCGACCCGTCCTTCTTCCCGGTACCCTGGAGAGCAATCTCCTGCTCACCGGGGCACGGCCCGATCCCCAGGAACTCGACAGTATCTGCGCGGCAACAGGTTTCGATCAGGTTCTGGCAGAGCTACCGCTCGGATGGCAGACCGTCGTCGGTACCGGAGGTGTCGGGCTCTCCCTCGGACAGCGCCAACGCCTCGCGCTGACACGAGTCCTGACCTCCTCGGCCCCGGTGCTTCTGCTGGACGAACCCACGGCTCACCTCGACGCGACCCACGAAGCGACAGTACTGAAAACCATTCGTCGCCTCGCCGACGAGGGCAGAACCGTCGTAGTGGTCGGTCACCGTCGGTCGGTTCTCATCACGGCCGACACGATCATCGAAGTGCAGGCACGCCATGCTCGTTGACCTTCGGCGCGCTCTCGAACTTCTCGAACTTCGTCCGTCTCGAGTTGCCATGTCCGTGGCGGCAGGGGTCGCGACCTTGGGTAGCGCACTGACTCTTGCGGCGGTATCCGCCTGGCTCATCACCCGCGCCTGGCAGATGCCACCGGTATTGGATCTGACGGTCGCCGTCGTCGCTGTTCGAGCGCTGGGCATTTCGCGCGGCGTATTCCGATACCTGGAACGCCTGGCTACCCACGACACCGCCCTGCGCGGAACGACCTCGGCGAGAACTCGTCTGTACGAACGGCTTGCCGCAGGCAACCCGGCTGCAGCAGCGGGAGTGCGCCGCGGCGATCTGATGTCGCGCACCGGCAACGACGTCGACGTGCTCGGTGACGTCGTGGTGCGTGCGATCGTGCCGATCTGCGTATCGATAGTTCTGGCGATTGCGGCCGTCGTCGTGCTGGCATTCGTCTCGCCGGCTGCAGCACTGATTCTGTTGCTGGCTCTCGTGGTTGCCGGGGTGCTCGCCCCCTACTGGTCGGCGAGAGCTGCCGTCATCGCCGAGTCCGAGGGCATTTCGGCCCGTGCGGAGTTCAGTGAGACCGCCGTCCGCGCCCTCGATCACGCCGGGGAGCTGCGGGTCGCCGGACGCTTGGACGCGACCCTTCGGGACGCTGCCGAAGCCAACCGAGCATCGGTGAAGGCCCGTGACCGAGCGGCAATCCCATCAGCATTCGCCGACGCGGCATTACCCCTTTCCATCGGTGCGGCGGTGCTGGGCTCCCTGCTGGTCGGTATCTCGTTGTACGGCAGCACGGGGGGAACAGCGGGTGGTATGACGCCGATGGCGTTGGCGATCATCGTGCTCGTGCCCCTTTCCGCCTTCGAGGCGACCTCCGCCCTGCCTGGTGCCGCCATTGCACTGACGAGGGCCCGCATTTCGGCGTCGCGCATCGTGGAACTGCTGGACGCTGCGGACGAGGCCGCTCCGCAGACAGCGAATGATCTGGACTCGCCCAGCCAGCGTGTCACTGCGATGAACGTGCGGTGCGGCTGGCCGGGGTCTTCGTCGACCACGGTGCCGGTCGATCTCGATGTCGGTCCCGGAGCGAGGGTGGCGATCGTCGGACCCAGCGGCATCGGCAAGAGCACCCTTCTCATGACGCTTGCGGGACTGTTGCCGCCGGTCAGCGGAACCGTCGCGGGCTCCGGCGCCCGTTTCTTCGCCGAAGATGCGCACCTGTTCGACACCTCGATTCTCGAAAACCTGAGGGTGGCACGCGGAGATGTGCGCTCGGACGAGGCGCTCGAGGCGCTCGACCGAGTCGGCCTCGGCGCCTGGATCTCCTCGCTCCCGGACGGCATCGACACACCCCTTGTCGGCGGTGCGCAGGCCGTGTCCGGAGGGCAGCGTCGACGCATTCTGCTGGCTCGGGCGTTGTTGTCCGACGCGCCGATCCTGCTGCTGGACGAACCGACCGAACACCTCGACGACGATGGGGGAGCGCAGCTGTTGCGGCGGCTGCTCGACCGCTCCGACGATATCGTCGATGCCCATCGCGCGGTTGTGGTGGTGACGCATCAGCTTCCGGCGGACAACCATGCTGACCTGGTCTTGGGCCTCGGCCTTCCCGACGAAAAAATTCCTTTGCCGACTTCGGAATCGCGGCGTACTTTGTTGAGTACACGGGAGAGGAGGTGGTCTGACGTTGAAGAACTCTAGGACGCGTGAGGTGGCTGTCAGCTAGCCGCAATCGCTGACGGATTCACTTTTCGAAGACCGCGCGAGCGGCAAGCGAATCCAAGGCAGCTACCCGGCCTCCGAGCCCTCGGCCATATCCGGCCGAGACCTGAAAGCAGGTATGGCTCGGGGGCCGTTCGCGTGCGTGGGGACCAGATTGTCGAGACCGAAGAAGATCTCAGCCGATATAGCGGACGAGGCGCGCAGACAGCCGCGGTGCCAGTTCTCCGTCGGCGTCGACGCGTTCCTCGACGTATGCGAGGTCGGCACCATCGACGATGCCGTAGAGCCGCTTGGCACCACCGACGAGGGCTCCCGAAGTGGACCGAATGACGACATCGGTCGCCAGTTCCCACGAAGTCTGATTGAGCGCGTGCCCGTAATAGAGTTCGACGACGCCGGTGCTGTGCGTCAGCAGAAACTCGATGACCTCAGGCGTCTCGCTGCCCTTGACGTCATCGCCGGTGATCCGCCAGAAGCCGGTTTCGCGAAGATCGGGATGCGCATAGTTTCCGTCGGAGTCCAGGCGCCACGAGCGGGATTCCCAGCTGAGGTAGGCGCCGCCGTCGTGTGAGACGACGATTTGCTGCCCGAACGGGTACTCCTGTCCCGACTCGGGATCGCGACCCTCACCTTCGCCGCGCCAGACGCCGACCAACGGAAGCAGCGCTAGCATCGCTGGATTCAGTTCGGGTCCGAGGCGAAGGTTGGCGGTGTCTTCAGGGTGCGGAAGATCCGGCAACGTCGGAATGTTGCGTGCCGACGCCGCCGCAAATTTCTCGGCAGCTTCGGCGATCGCTTCATCGGCGGACCGTGTGGTCTCGCCCGACCCGTCGGCTGCGCGGTCGGTCACGATTCTTCGGTGACCAAGCGGTAGACGACGTAGAGCGAGAACGCGATGATGGCTACTGCAGCCAGTGCCAGCAGAAGCTCGAAGAAGATGACCACGACGCCGAGTTTAGACCCACGCGATTCACTCCGCAGAATCGCGGTCGCGACAACGCCGAAGTCGATAGTGCGATTTCCCAATATCGGGCCTTTGACGTCGGGGATTCACACTCTGTCGCAAACGATGCGGGCTCGGCACGGTACCTTCTCCAGTGTGATGTCGGGCGTACACCGCCCGACATCTTTTGTCCGGTGGAAAGCTGTCTCGAAGTGTGCAGGAGAGGATCTCGAATGCGTCGCCCAACACGCGCGGGCTCGATTTTGACGAAGTCCGCGACGCTGGGGGTGGCGTTGCTCCTTGCTGTTCCCGCGGCAGCAGCCGCATCCCCGGAATCGGGCTCGTCCACGACGGGGTCTGCAGGCGCACCCTCGTCCGAGGAAGACGGCCCGAATATCGACCCGAACAACTTCGCTCGAGAGTGCCCGGACGTTCTGATGCTCGCAGTGTCCGGCGCCACCGACTCGGATGCCGATCGTGATCCGCTGAACGAAGAACCTCGCTCGCCGATGGCCAATTGGGTGGGCAACGTGACGCTCCCTGCCGGCCAGGCCGGAGCGAGCAACCCGGGATCGGTCGGCTGGCTCTATGTCCCGTATCCATCGACGTACGGAGTGGGACTCCTCTCCGACGTGCCCACGTATCAAGAATCGGTTGCCGCAGGCGTCGCCTCGACCAACCGTCTGCTCGACGAGTACAAGAGCAAGTGCGGCGAGAACACCAAGTTCGTGCTCCTCGGCTACAGCGTCGGCGGCGAGGTGGTCGAGCGGGTCGCGATGGAACTCGGACACCGCGCACCCGATGCGTTCGTCACGGGCGAGGACATCGCCGGTGTTGCGCTCCTGGGGGATCCGTACCGACCTGCAGGCGTACCCAATATCGACGAGCCCGGCCCGACACGCGGTGGGTTCCAGTCGCCGGAGGTCAAGGATTACGGCACGCTGAACGACAAAATGACATGGGCTTGTCGGCCGTACGATCTTGCCTGCGACGCTCCCGAGAACATTCTGGCGCTGCAACTGGCACTCGGAGTGCTCGGACAGATGCGGCTGACGGTGCTCGACCCCGTCCAGACCGTCACCGACTTCGCCCGCACCGTGGCCTCCATAGCCACCCGCGCGATCGTCGACATCGTAACCCAGGAGGACTGGGTCGGGTCCGAGGAGACGCTGCTCGAAGTGCTTCTCGAGGTCTCCGATCAGACCTACCAGGTCGACGAGGGGAAGGCCCGTGCAGAGCTGACCCCCGAGCGGCTGCGCGAAGACCTCGACTGGGCGATGGGGCCGGGAGCCGAGACGGTGCGTGCCAAACTCCGTGCCGAAGGTGAAGGTCTGGTGGAGAACAACAAGGGGATAGTCGACGTCCTCATCGAGCCGTATATCTTTCTCGGATTCCTGCAGCACCTGTTGTACTGGAACAACAATCCGAATGACGGCCGCGTGTGGGAGAGCGAAAAAATCGTCGCCTGGGTGACGGATCTGGCCGAAACCGAACGCGAGAAAAAGGGCGGTGACACATCTCTGGCGCCCTCCGAGGTAGGTCCCGCCCCGGCTCCGCAGACACCCCCGACGCCCGGAACCCTCACTCGCGACACCGATTTGGGAGCACTGCTCGATTCCTTCGGCGTAGCGCTACCGCAGAACTAGGCAGAGTGCGAAAGAGCCCCGTATCGAGGAACAATCGATGCGGGGCTCTTTTGCGCTCTGTATGAAGTCAGGCTCCGACGGTCACATTCGCCGAGTGCACGCCTGCACCCCCCGGGGTGATCACCGCGTCACCGTTGCCGGACGCGGACAGTGCACGCAAGGTCCACTTGCCGGGTGCCGCGAAGAACCGGAAGTCTCCGGTTCCCGACGCCACTACCTCTGCTGTGAACTCGCCGGTGCCGTCGAGCAAACGCACGAATGCGCCGCCCACAGGCTCACCGTCGGTGGCAAGAACACGACCGGTGATGACGGTCTCCTTCTCGACATCGACGCCTGCCGGAATCGTTTGGCCTTGAACGGGTGCTCCGCACATGATCAGTGAACCTCCAACTCGATGGGTGCTCCGACGAGGGAGCCGTACTCGACCCAGCTGCCGTCGTAGTTCTTGACGTCGGACTTGCCGAGAAGTTCCTTCAAAACGAACCAGGTGTGGCTCGAGCGCTCGCCGATGCGGCAGTAAGCGATGGTCGCCTTGCCCTCGTCGTAGCCCTTTTCCTTGTACAGCGCCTCGAGGGCGTCGTCGTTCTTGAACGTGCCGTCCTCGTTGGCAGTGGTGCTCCACGGGATGTTGATCGCAGAGGGCACGTGTCCACGCTGCTGCGCCTGCTCCTGCGGCAGGTGCGCCGGCGCGAGGATCTTGCCGGAGAACTCGTCGGGGGAGCGGACATCGATGAGGTTCTTGTTGCCGATGGCGTCGATGACCTCGTCACGGAATGCTCGGATCGACAGGTCAGGCGTTTGTGCCCGGTACTGTGTCGTGTCCCGGGTGACGACATCGCTCGACAGTGGACGACCGTCGAGTTCCCACTTCTTACGTCCGCCGTCGATGAGCTTGACGTCGTTGTGGCCGTACAGCTTGAAGTACCAGTACGCGTAGGCGGCGAACCAGTTGTTGTTACCTCCGTACAGCACGATGGTGTCGTCGTTGGCGATGCCCTTCGCCGACAGGAGATCGGAGAACTGGTCCTGGCCGAGGAAGTCGCGGCGAACCGGGTCCTGCAGGTCCTTGCGCCAGTCGAGTTTCACTGCGCCTTCGATGTGACCGCCGTCGTAGGCGCTTGCATCTTCGTCGACCTCGACGAAAACGGTCTTCGTGGCGTTCAGGTTCTGCTCGGCCCAGTCGGCAGAGACCAGGACGTCGGAGCGGGCCATGGTTTTCCTTTCGGTGATGGATATCTGAGGGGAGAAATTGTGTCGGTCGGTGATGGATGGGTGGTAGGTGGGTAGGTATGTCAGGCGCGAGCGGCGTGCGATCGCGCTCGCGCCGCGAGGGGATAGATCTGGCATCCGAGGCACACGGCGAAGGCCGCATTGAGGAAGGCCGCGAACAGTGCGAAGGCAGTGGCCACTGCGCCGAGAGTCGGGAGCCCAGCGGCGAAACCGAGGACACCGGCGGCCGCGAACAGGAAGCCGACGAGCTGCGCGAACCTCAGTGGCGGTGTCGGCTCGCGGTCGCTGGTCGGCGACAACTTGGGTGCGACGAAGAGTCCGAACAGTCGGCCGTAGGGGCTGCGCCGTGGACCGAAAGCGGCGCCGATCGCGAAAACCACGGCCTGCGCAGCCAGAAGGACTGCCGCGGCAGCCACGGAGAAGGAAGACAACAGTAGAACTACGACGAGCACGGTGGTGGTGATCCAGGCCGCGAATCGTGGTCCACGGGCATCGACTTGTTCGACCGCGGAATGTAGGTCGGTAGACATCGTGAAGGTGCTCCTGCGCTTGATTTGTTGACCGAATCGGTTTGTCGAGGCGGATCCGATCTACGGAACCGGCACATCTGCAGAGGGGTAATGGGGGATCTACCCGTGATCGCCTGAAAAGCTTTCCGGGGTGCGCACCAAGGGCACCTGTGGAACGAGGGATCAGCAGCAGCGACAGCAACAACCGCCCAGTCGGCACAGGTCTACCGTGCGACGACTGGTGAGCAACAGCTCATGGCGGGACAACACATCGAACACCTTACCCCGAGAACTCCGACCAGCAGAACTACAGGTCGAGCAACGCAGCCTTCAGGGCGGCAGCTTTCGGTACTCCGGCAATCCGAACGCGCTGGTTCAGCTGCCCGTCGAGAACGAATGTCGTCGGAAGCGACAGGACACCCAGCTCCCGGGCGAGCGTCTGATGTTCGTCGATGTCGAGTTCGAGCTCGGTGGGACCGTCCAGTTCGGCGAGCACCTGACCCACGATGCGTCGCACAGCACTACAGGGGCCACACCAGTCGGCGGAGAAGTGCAGAACCGTCGCGTGCCCCGAGACCGCACCGGCGTCCGTCAGCATGGCGGTCAACTGTGGGGAGGCTCCCTCCGTGGCGGCATGGCGTACCTTTCCAGCGCGTGAGGTGAGGAGTACGCCGACCATCGATGCGGCAACCAGTACGACAACGATAATTGTGATTCCGGTCATGGCTTTTCGATCTGGTCCAAGTCGATCGTCACATTCTCCGCCGAGCCTTCGATCACGATTTGTGAACCCTCGGCATAGACATCGGTCGGGGACACTCCGAACGGAAGTGTCTGGCTATCGATCGTCTTGGTGAACAGACCCAGCACAGCAGACTTCGCGAAGTCGGGGATCGTGAAATCGGCACTGCCCTCGGGGCCGAAGTAGAAATCGGTCGCCACGATGCTCACCCGATCGCCATCGAGAATCAGATCTGCCTGGACGCTGACTTCGGTCTCGACCGGGCCGACCGGGACGGTGCCGGTGAGCACGACTCCGCCGTTCGTCGTCTTCCCGGACCCACCCGAACCGCCCGTGCCGTCCGACTTGTCGGCGGGTGGCGCAGAAACCTGCAGGTCGACGATGTCGAGGAAGCGTCCGAGGTCCGTCGCTTCGATGCGCACCCGCCCGTCCAATATATCGACGGGAACGGTCTGAACCGACCCGTCGGCCAAGTCCGACAGGGGGATCGACACGCCACGCAGATTGGCTTCGATCGTCGTCGACCCGACGTAATCGTTGGGGACGTCCTGTGCCCGGACCTCCACGTTCTGGTACTTGCCTTCGGCGGCCTGGGTCAGAAACGGGAAACCGTGGATCGTGACCTGGGGGTCGGAGGTGAGGTCCCCGCCCTCGCGAATTGCGCGCGAGACGCGGTACTCGGAGTAGGCGGCAACCCCGAAGTCGACGACGAGGACAAGTGCCAGCAGGCTCACGAGACCGATGATCAGTTTGCGCATGGGGACCATTGTGACCGACGGATACTGGACTGCGTTGGACGGTGGTCCCCGTGGACAAGTTAGTCTTACCCCCTGAGAAAGCCGTCGGCTTCGCTCCCGAAGACGGCGTCCCGCCGAGAATTCGACTCAGTTCGATATCGGCACGACAGCGGTAAGAATAGAGGCTGTGTGGAGCTCCTGCTTCTGACCTCCGATCCGAATCCGGAGGCCGTTCTACCGTCGCTTGCGCTTCTGTCGCACCACGTGCGGCCTGTTCCCACCGAAGTTTCCTCGCTGCTGGAGGCAGGTTCTGCCGACATCGCTCTGGTAGACGCTCGCACCGACTTGGCCGCCGCGCGCGGATTGTGCCGGTTGCTGGGCAGTACCGGCTCGGCGATCCCGGTGGTGGCCGTACTCACCGAGGGCGGTCTGGTCACCGTCAACTCCGAATGGGGCTTGGACGACATTCTTCTCCCCGGCACCGGACCCGCCGAGCTCGATGCCCGTCTACGTCTGCTCGTGGGACGTTCCGGGGGAGTGGCAAGTCCGGAGGCGTCAGGAAAAATCACTCTTGGCGAACTCGTCATCGACGAGGGCACCTACACCGCACGGTTGCGTGGACGCCCCCTCGATCTGACGTACAAGGAGTTCGAACTCCTCAAATATTTGGCTTTGCACGCCGGACGAGTCTTCACCCGTGCGCAGCTGCTCCAAGAGGTGTGGGGATACGACTTCTTCGGTGGCACCCGAACCGTGGACGTGCATGTTCGACGCCTCCGCGCGAAACTCGGCACCGAGTACGAGTCGCTGATCGGTACCGTCCGCAACGTCGGATACAAGGCGGTGCGCCCTTCTCGCACCGCAAAGGGTGGGCCGGTGGCCACAAGCAACGAAGGCGCCGGCCACGAAGACGATGGCTATGACAGCCCCGAGCTGACCTCGGTCAACGGCAAAACACATGGAAGTACGGCTCAGTAGATGACCCCCTCGTTCGAAATTTCCCGACTCGACTCCGCCGCGATGACCTCGGAAGTGTCCGAGGCCGTCAAGGCGGTGGTGTCACGTGCCGCCGTCGCCGACGGCACCGCACCACTGTCGGAACAGGCCGTCAAAGCTATCTCGGCGGACAGTTCGGTGCAGCATCTCATTGTTACCGAGGGCACTCGTATCGTCGGCTACGCGGGCATCGCAGCTGGTTCGGCGGAGGCTCCGCCGATGGCTGAAGTCGTCGTGGATCCGGAGTTCCGCGGCCGAGGCGCGGGACGAAGCCTCGTCGACCGTGCGCTGTCCGAGGGCGGAGACGGAGCACGAGTCTGGGCCCACGGGAACCTCGAACCCGCACAGGCGGTCGCCGCCAGGCTCGGCCTGACGGTAGCTCGTGAACTGCTCCAAATGCGTCGCTCGCTCGCAACGCCGGAACTGCCCGAAGTTGTTGTCCCGGAAAGCATTACGTTGCGTACCTATGAAGGACCGCGCAACGATGCGGAACTTCTCCGCGTCAACAGTGCAGCGTTCGCCTGGCATCCCGAACAAGGTGGCTGGACCTCGAAGGACATTGCCGATCGCCGCGACGAAGAATGGTTCGACCCGGCCGGGGTGTTTCTCGCCTTCGAAGAAGGCACCGACCATCTGCTCGGCTTTCACTGGACGAAGGTGCACGGCGCCGAGGCAGGCGAAGACGAGATCGGTGAGGTCTACGTCGTCGGTATCGACCCGGCGTCACAGGGGCGTGGTCTCGGTCGGGTTCTGACCCTGGCAGGCCTGCACTATCTCCGCGACCGACAGCTTGCGGAAGTGCTGCTCTACGTCGAGGCGGACAACACCGCTGCAGTGCACACCTACGAGCGTCTCGGCTTCTCGCGATTCCATGTCGACGCGGCCTACGCGCGTCCCTGAAACGGACAAATGTCCACTCTGTTCATTCGCCGTTCACTGTTACGGGGGTAGCTGTCAACCGGCCCCCTCTACGTTGTGCTGTGGGTAGCGCCGAAGCTGCCCTATCAGCGACAACGGCAACAAGAATCCTCGGAGGAAACGGTGAACCTCAAGCGCAATGCTGCTTTGATCAGCGCAGCGGCGATCAGTGCCATGCTGCTGACGGCGTGCGGCAGCGACTCGAACATCGAAGCGGCATCGGGGACCACGGCCGCAACATGTGAGGGCAAGTCACCGCTGACCGGTGAAGGATCCTCTGCTCAGCAGAATGCGATGTACAACTTCACCTCCGTCTACGCGGGCGTGTGCTCCGGCAAAGCCGTCGAATACACGACGAGTGGTTCGGGCAACGGCCGCACGCAGTTCGTAGCAGGCCTCGTCGACTTCGCAGGCTCGGACTCGGCCATCAAGGAAGAGCAGGCTGCCGCAGCCGCCGAACGATGCCAGGGCAATCCTGCCTGGAATCTTCCACTCGTCTTCGGCCCCGTCGCCATCGCATACAACCTCGACGGTGTCGACAACCTGGTGGTCACCCCCGAGCTCGCGGCCCGGATCTTCACCGGCCAGATCACCACCTGGAACGACCCGGCGATCGCCGCTGTCAACGAAGGCGTCTCGCTACCGTCCACGGCGATCATTCCGGTGTATCGGTCGGACTCCTCGGGCACCAGCGACAACTTCCAGCGGTTCCTCTCCGCGTCTGCTCCGCAGGCGTGGACACTAGACCACAGCTCAGACTGGGCCGGTGGCGTCGGTGAAGGCGCGAACGGTTCGTCCGGCGTCGCCCAGGCAGTCGCTGCGACCCCAGGCTCGATCACGTACGTCGAGAAGGGCTTCGCGGACCAGGAGAACCTCGGCACCGCCGACGTCGACTTCGGGAACGGACCTGTCGAACTGAGTAGCGAGACCGCGGGTGCGGCCATCGACACAGCTGAGTTCTCCGGCGAGGGCAACGACCTCGTCATCGACATCGACGCCCTCTATGCGAGCGAAGTCGAAAATTCCTACCCGCTGGTTCTCGCTACCTACGAAGTTGTCTGCTCGAAGGGTTACGACACCGACACCAGTGCAGCGGTCAAGTCCTTCCTGCTCAGCGCGGCGAACGAAGGCCAGCAGGGTCTCGAGCAAGCAGGCTACGTTCCGCTGCCGGCGTCCTTCAAAGAGCGTTTGGTCACTGCGATCGACGCGATCGCCTGATTCAATGAGACGAGAGCCTGTGTCGATGCCGTGGACGAATCTCCTCGGTATCGTGCAGGCGCCGTCCTCGACCACCACACGAGAGACGTGAGCGGTATGAGAGACATCAACTCGATCACCGGCGTTACGTCCGCGGATGACACCACCGCGACCGGGGCGCCCCGGAACACGGAAGAGTCCATTCAATTGCCGGACAAGAAGGTCAAGGGCGGTACCGTCACTCGCCCTGGTGACCGCATCTTCGCCACCCTTGCCAAGGGCTCGGGTGTCTTCATCATCGTGCTCATCGCCGCCATCGGACTGTTCCTGCTGTGGCGGGCGATTCCGGCGCTGCAGAACAACACGGTCAACTTCCTGACGTACAACGGAAGTTGGAGTACCTCGGACACCGCGTCCATGGTCTTCGGTATCCGGGACCTGTTCCTGGTGACCGCTACCGTGTCGGTCTTCGCGTTGATCCTGGCGATGCCGGTCGCGCTGGGAATCGCGGTTTATCTCACCAATTACGCGCCGAAGAAGGTGGCGGGCCCATTGGGTTACGTCATCGATCTGCTTGCCGCGGTTCCGTCGATCGTCTTCGGACTCTGGGGCCTCTACGTGTTGGCGCCGGCCATCAGCCCGTTTGCCGAATGGCTCAACACCAACCTCGCTTGGTTTCCGCTCTTCGCCACCGGTTCGGTATCGATCGCAGGCGGCGGCACCATCTTCACCGCAGGCATCGTCCTCGCCGTCATGATCCTGCCGATCATCGCGGCAGTGACACGTGAAGTGTTCGTCCAGACGCCGAAAGGGCAGATCGAAGCGGCCCTCGCGCTCGGCGCAACACGGTGGGAAGTCGTCCGAACCACCGTCATTCCATTCGGAAAGTCTGGATTCGTCAGCGGCTCGATGCTCGGGCTCGGGCGTGCACTCGGCGAGACCATCGCGCTGTACATCATCATTCGCAGCACACAAGCGACCTTCGGATGGACACTCTTCGACGGCGGAAACACCTTCGCGACAAAAATTGCACTCGCGGCAGGTGAGTTCAACAACCAGCTGCAGGCGGGTGCCTATATCGCGGCGGGCCTCGTTCTCTTCGTACTCACCTTCGTCGTCAACGCGAGCGCTCGCGCCGCTATCGCCGGAAAGAAGGCATAGTTCATGACCGCAACGCTGGATCGTCCGGTCAAGGAAAAGACCTTCAAGGGCGTCAGTGCCCGACGTAAGTTCGCCAACGGATTCGCGACCGTGCTGGTCAGCCTGGCCGTGCTGGTCGCGCTGGTTCCGCTCATCTGGGTCCTCTACACGGTGATCTCGCGCGGCATCAGTGCGGTGGTCGCACCAGAATGGTGGATGAACTCGCAAGCAGGCCTCACCCCGTTCATCGCTGGTGGCGGCGCCTATCACGCCATCGTCGGCACCTTGATGCAAGGATTGTTCTGCGCATTGATCTCGATTCCGATCGGTGTCTTCGTCGCCATCTACCTCGTCGAATACGGTGTCGGAACACGCCTCGCAAAGGTCACGACCTTCATGGTCGACATTCTGACCGGAGTCCCGTCCATCGTCGCTGCGCTGTTCATCTACACACTGTGGATCGCCACATTCGGCTTCGAACGGTCCGGCATCGCCGTCGCGCTCGCCCTGGTTCTGCTGATGATCCCGGTCATCGTGCGGTCGTCGGAGGAGATGTTGCGCATCGTCCCGCAGGACCTGCGCGAGGCGTCGTATGCGCTCGGTGTGCCGAAATGGAAAACCATCGCGAAGATCGTCGTGCCGACGGCGCTGTCCGGCATCGTCACCGGCATCATGCTCGCGCTCGCCCGCGTCATGGGTGAGACCGCGCCGGTGCTGATCCTGGTCGGCTCCGCTACCGCGATCAACTTCAATTTGTTCGAGGGGCCGCAGACATCCCTGCCGCTCATGATGGTCGACCTGCAGAAAGCAGGAACCGGCGCACTCACCAGTGAGCGCATGTGGGGAGCAGCACTGACGCTGATCCTGATCATTGCTTTGCTCAACATCGGCGCGAAGTTGGTCTCCAAGTTCTTCGCACCCAAGAACTTCTGATCTCTGCGTCACCCACGAATCTCCCCGCTCGAGAAACACAGGAGCCGATCATGGCAAAACGTCTCGACCTCAAAGACGTCAACATCTTCTACGGCAAGTTCCAAGCCGTCGCAGGTGTCACCCTCGCGGTTCCTCCGCGTGGCGTGACTGCCTTCATCGGGCCCTCCGGCAGCGGCAAATCCACAGTGCTGCGTTCGCTCAACCGTATGCACGAGGTCACCCCGGGCGCGCGCGTCGAAGGATCAGTGCTGCTCGACGGCGAGGACATCTACGGCTCCGGCGTGGACCCGGTCGGTGTCCGTCGCACCATCGGCATGGTCTTCCAGCGCCCCAATCCTTTCCCGACGATGTCGATCCGGGACAACGTCGTCGCAGGCCTGAAGCTTCAGGGCGGACGAAAGAAGAAGGAACTCGACGAGATCGCCGAGCGCTCCCTCAAGGGCGCCAACCTCTGGAACGAGGTCAAAGACCGCCTGGACAAGCCCGGTGGCGGTCTCTCAGGGGGTCAGCAACAGCGACTGTGTATCGCCCGTGCCATCGCAGTGAAACCCGACGTCCTGCTCATGGACGAGCCGTGCTCGGCGCTGGACCCGATCTCGACGCTCGCCATCGAAGACCTCATCGGTGAGCTGAAGAAGGACTTCACGATCGTCATCGTCACGCACAACATGCAGCAGGCCGCACGCGTGAGCGATCAGACCGGCTTCTTCAACCTCGAGGCCACCGGTAAGCCAGGCAAGCTCATCGAGATCGACGACACCGAGAAAATCTTCTCCAATCCGACCCAGAAAGCCACCGAGGACTACATCTCCGGTCGCTTCGGGTAGGGAGGTACAAGATAAAAACCCCCGAACGCTGAGCGTTCGGGGGTTTTTATCTTGTGCGCGTTCGGTACGAGCGAAGGGGTCAGCTGCTGGGCAGGTGTGTGCTGCTCAATTCGGTCGGCATCTCACCGGTCGCGAGGAAGATGACTCTGCGTCCGACCTCGACTGCATGGTCGGCGAAACGCTCGTAGAATCGCCCGAGAAGAGTGACGTCTACAGCCGCGGCGACACCGTGACTCCATTCACGATCCATCAGCACGGTGAACAGGTGACGATGGAGGTCGTCCATCGCCTCGTCCTCCTCGTGGAGCTTGGCGGCGCGCTCGGGATCGCGGGTCTCGAGAACCTCGCGCGCAGATGCTCCGAGTTGGACGGCGATTCGACCCATTTCGGCGAAGTAGCCGTTGACCTCTTCGGGGAGGGCATTATTGGGGTGACGACGCCGAGTGATCTTGGCGACGTGCAGGGCGAGTGCCCCCATCCGCTCGATGTCGGCGACGATCTGGATTCCCGATACGACCGAGCGGAGATCCCCAGCAACCGGAGCTTGGAGTGCGAGGAGGGTGAATGCCCTCTCCTCGGCAATGGTGCTCAGTTCGGAGATCTTGTCGTGATCGGAGATGACCTGCTCGGCGAGGAGCAAGTCTGCTTGTAGTAGTGACTGAGTTGCCTTCTCCATCGCAGAGCCGGCCAGTGTGGCCATCTGTCCGAGGGCATCGGCAAGGTCGTTCATCTGTTCTTTGTAGGCGACGCGCATACCAGTGAGTTTAGTAGGTCACACCCATATGGTCACCGTCGAGAGGGTGAACGGAGCGTGAATGGCTTGCTCAGGCGCAGGTATCGTCGGCTGCGTTCGTGAACGACAGATCCTCGGGCAACGGCGCGCCTTCCGTCGAACCCTGAACTCGAGTGGCTTCGATCGGCTCACCGAACGCCGTCGGTGCAGTGGTGTAGCCGGGGTAGTCCGAGCCGAGCACGACCTCGACGATGCTGTCGAGCCCCTGCGCTTGCTCGATGACTGCCCCGGGGATCGCCGACGCCACCGTGGCGGCCTCGGATTCCTGGCCCTCCGAGAAGCGGACGACGGTCTGCTTGGCTGTTCCGACGAAGTTGCCGACATCGAGAATCTGGAACCCGTAGGTGGATAGTTCGCTCGACGCGGTAGCCGCCATTCCTACCAGCTCGGAAGCATTGGAGACCTGGATCGCCACGGTTGTCGGATCGACTGCCAACAGCGGCACTGTCGGTTGAACCGACGGCTCCGTGCTGGGCGGCGGATCTTCACGTTCTTCACCGGGCAACGGCTCATCGTTGATGATGGCACTGAAGATCGCGGCGATGGCGTCGTCGATCGGGATCTCGTTGCCCCAGTCGTTGGTACCCGAAGTGGGGATCGTCAGGAAGGTGACGGCCCCTGCGTCGACGTTCTGCAAGGAACGGCCGAGTGTCACGAGGTCTTTGGTCTTTACGTTCTCGACGAAGGTGTCGCTGGTGAAGGCACCGACGAACCCGTTGAGCTTGCCTGGGTCGAGCAGGACCTTGTTCGAGAGCGCAGAGCGTAGGAGGGAGGACAGGAACCGCTGTTGACGCTTGATCCGCCCGTAATCGCCGTTGCCCTCGCTTTCCACATTGCGTGCTCGTACATAGTTCAACGCCGTGCGGCCGTCGATACGTTGTTCCCCGGCAGTTTCCAGCACAGTACCGAGTTCATAGTCGATCAGGGGCTGCGGAGTGCACACTTCGACGCCGCCCACTTCGTCTACCATCGATTCGAATCCGGCGAAGTCCATACCGACGAAGTGGCTGATCTTCAAGCCGGAAATCTTCTGGATCGTCTTGACGAGGCACTTGGGCCCGCCGAGCGCATAGGTGGCGTTGAGCTTGTCACCGTCCGCGGACGGGTACATCTCGCCGGTGTACGTGTTGGTGGAGTTGTCGAAGCTCTCGCATTCAGGGCGAACAACGTCGAGGTCGCGTGGGAACGAGACTGCGACGACACGGCTTCGATCAGCAGGTATGTTGACCAGCATGACGGTATCCGAGCGGGCGCCCTCTGCATCGGCCACTGTGCCTGCGCCGACCTGGCCGCTGGCGCCGGTACGGGTGTCCGTTCCGACGATCAGATAAGTCTCGTCACCATATTGACCGGCAGCGTCCACTACGTCCGTCGAATCCAGGTCCAGCGCCGCGACCTGTGCAAAGCCTTGGTCGGTGCTCCGGAGATATCCCCAGACCATTCCGGTGAGAGCAAGGGCGAGAATTGCCACGAGGGAGACGAATCCGCGGCCGATATTGCGGAGTCGCTTTTGCCGACGCACCTTGCTCATGGCCAAGCGGGTCAGGACCGGGCGATCATCGGCAGGGACGCCGACGGCTTCGGGCAGCGCGACGACCGGGGGTGAGCTCACAGGTGGCGGGGTCGAGTCCGTGATCGGGTCGATTTTTTCCGTGGGGTCGTCGACCTCGGGCCGGCTGGGCCACACGCGCACTGGCGGCGTCTCGGCGGGTGGATCGTCGTCGGCCATCTTGTCCACGAGGTCGGCGACCGATACCGAGTCGGACTTTCGAGAGGAACGCTTACCCAGCCGGTCGAATTTACCGATGGGGGTTTCGCTGTCCGAGGACTTGGCGGTCGGCCTGGGCACTTTGCGGTCGGAGGCGGCCGGATTCGACGGCACCGGCGCACTACTCGGTGACCGAGGCTCGTGTGAGATTCGGGAGATCGGACGCTCCCAGGGAGCTCGTCCTTCGGGCGCAGGTGGGCCCGAGTCTCGATCGTCACCCACGAATGTGAACCTGGCCTTCCGCGTATCTCTCTTACCGCCGAGTCAGGCGATCCCCGCAATGATACTGAGGAAACCTGTGGGGTCCACTCCGACCGATTCTCGCGGTCGTGACTTCGGTCAGCCGCCGGAATTCATCAAATCTGCCCCGACCGGCACTCGATCGTCCTCGGGGTCGTCGAGCCATCCCTCGGGCAGTGACACAACGCCGGGCGAACCCTGTCTGCCACGTGGGCCTTCGGCATCTTTCGGGAATGCCACCGTAGGGTCGAGTTGGCCGAGAAGATCGTCCAATTCGGTCAAGGTCTTCACCAATGCCATCGCCACGCGCAGATCGGATCCGGCTGGGAAACCGCGCAGATACCACGACACATGCTTGCGTAGTTCACGAAGACCCTTGTCCTCGCCGTGGTGTGCAGCCAGAAGTTCGGCATGGCGTCGAATGATGACTGCGACCTCGCCGAGTGTCGGGGGCGTGGGCTCCGCGTTACCCGCGAAGCGTGCACTGAGTTCGGCGAACAACCAAGGACGCCCCAGGCATCCTCGACCGACGACGACTCCGTCACAACCGGTTTCGGCCATCATTCGAACCGCGTCCGACGCCGAGAAGATATCGCCGTTGCCGAGAATAGGGACATCGGTGACGTGCTCCTTCAACCGAGCGATCTCACTCCAGTCGGCGGTTCCCGAATAACGCTGCGAGGCCGTACGTGCGTGTAGCGCCACGGCTGCCGCACCTTCACCCGCCGCGATTCGGCCGGCGTCGAGGTGTGTGTGATGTTCCTCGTCGATACCGACGCGGAACTTGACCGTCACCGGAATCGACGTTCCCTCTGTTGCTTTCACCGCAGCCGCAACGATGCGTCCGAACAGTTTGCGCTTGTAGGGGAGCGCGGCGCCACCGCCTTTTCGCGTCACCTTCGGGACCGGGCAGCCGAAGTTCAGGTCGATGTGGTCGGCGAGGTTGTCATCGACGATCATCTTCGCCGCGGCGTAGGTCGTATCCGGATCCACGGTGTAGAGCTGCAGTGACCGCGGGGTTTCGGTCGGACCGAAGGTAGTCATGTGCATCGTGGCGGGCTGGCGCTCGACGAGCGCACGAGCAGTGACCATCTCGCAGACATACAAACCGGACGTACTGCCGGCGCGCGCTATCTCCTGCTCTCGGCACAATGTGCGGAACGCCACATTGGTCACGCCTGCCATTGGAGCAAGAACAACGGGACTGTTCAGCTCGAGCGAGCCGATCTGCAATGTCATGGGAGAAGCCTCTTGAATCTGTGGACGGGAGAAATGCCGTGTGCCCGGCACCGAAACCGGTACCGGGCACACGGGATCTGAGTTCAGGAGGCGCGAGCCTCTGCTTTGGCGGCTTCGCGTGCGAGGGAACGATCACGCATTTCTTCGAACTTGGTGGCCTGACGCTCGAGGTCTTCGAGGAACACGGCCAGTTCTTCACGCTTGGATTCTCCGACGCCGGTGAAGTCCTCACGTTCGAAGATCTG
>JBBPZN010000175.1:0-13356 GCA_038198705.1 Mycobacteriales bacterium | reverse complement strand
GATCGAGAAGTGCCGAGACGACCGGAACTTGATTCTCGATACGTTGAAGTGCGAGGAATACTCGATATACGGCTTCTTCGAGTTCTGGACTGCGCTCGAGGTCCTCGGCGCCGTAGTGACGTAGTGCGCGAGAAAGCTTGCCGCGGAACGACTCCGGAAGCCCTTGAATGTCTGCATCGAGAGAGTGCAGGAAGGAGTGGAAGTGTTCACGCGGGCTGTGCACTCGTTCGTCCGTGTTCTCCTCGTCCATGGTGGGACGGTTGCGGGAGAGTTCGCACATATCGGCGAATGTGTTGAGCAGCGCCAACTCTGCGTCGACGACCTGCGAATCGTCGCATGCAACCTCGTTGCGCACGGTCTCGTAGTCGGAGAGCAGAGCCTGTACGCGGGAGGCGTTGACGTCGAAACCGGTGATGAGGGCCGACAACTCGTCGAGATACGACAACGCTTTGCATCGCGGTGTCTCGCCCTCGGGTCGGTCCACGGTACGAAACTCCACGCGAGCGGTCTGAGTGGATGCCTTCTGCTCGCCGGCCTGATCGACACGCAGCAGCGCGGCACCGGAATCGACCTGGCCGTTGACCGAGGCCAGGACCTCGCGCACGCGGCCCGCGTACGGCGACCGGACGGCCGTTTCCATCTTCATGCTCTCGAGCACGACCAACGTCTGGCCTGCCTCGACCTCATCGCCGACCGCAACCGGCACGGCAACGACGACGGCGGGCGCTGGAGCACGGACCAGTCCGGCTTCGTCCTGACTTATCTGATGACTGATGCCATCCACTTCGACGAGGAAGTGCGCGGCACCGGCGACGGTGACGATCGAAAAGCGGCGGTTGCCGAGGACGAGGCGGCTCTCGTACTGACCGAGGCGCTCGATGTCGACCTGCACATCGCCACTGTCTCCACCGACGCGGTAGAGGTGCGGTCCGATCTGACCGACGCCGAGCTTGTATGCCTGGCCCTGATAGTTCAGTTCTACGGTCCGGCCGATGGTGTGGCTTGCACGAGGACGGCCACCACGGGCCGAGGACAGGAATGCGGCACGCTCGCGTCCTTCCTCGACGTCGTAGGCATCGATAGCTGCGGCGATGAGCGCGATATCTGCCACGGCCGTCGGGCCGGTTGCCGTTCCTGCTTCGGATCTATCGAGCCAACCGGTGTCGGCGGAGGCGGAAACGACCTCTTCACGGTCGAGTAGATCGATCAGAAACGACTTGGTGGTCGTTCCACCATCGATGACGACAGTGGTCTCGCGCAGTGCGTTGCGCAGCCGGGCGAGTGCTTCACCCCGGTCACGTCCCCAGGCGATGATTTTGGCGACCATGGAGTCGTAGTCGGGGGGAATGACGTCGCCCTGCGCGATGCCGGTGTCGACGCGGATGCCGCTGCCGAGGGGAAACTTGAGAAGCTCGACGGTTCCCGGTGCGGGCGCGAAACCGTTGTCGGCATCCTCGGCGTTCAGGCGCGCTTCGATGGCGTGGCCGAACTCGGGTGGGCAATCACCTTCGAGGTGATCACCGTTGGCGACGAGGATTTGCAGTTTCACCAGGTCGATACCCGTGGTGAATTCGGTGATGGGGTGTTCGACCTGGAGTCGGGTGTTGACTTCGAGGAAGGTGAAGATCTTCTGCTCGGGCTGGTAGAGGTACTCCACCGTCCCAGCGCCGGTGTAGGAGGCGGCGCGCACGAGTTCACTGGAGACGGTGCGCAGGTGATCGGCTTGCTCTTGCGTCAGGACCGGCGAGCTGGATTCTTCGATGACCTTCTGATTGCGACGCTGGATGGAGCAGTCGCGTACGCCCGGAGCCCAGACGTTGCCGTGGTTGTCGGCGATGACCTGGACCTCGACGTGGCGGGCGTCGGTGACGAGTCGCTCGATGAATACCACCGGGTCGCCGAACGAGCGTTCGGCTTCGCCCTGCGTACGTTCGAGTGCGAGTTCGAGTTCGCTCTCCTCGTAGACCTTGCGGATGCCGCGACCGCCGCCACCGCTGCGAGCCTTGATGATCAGTGGGTAGCCGATGGCCTGTGCGTGCCTGCGAGCGTCGGCTCGCGTTTCGACGGGTCCACCGCTCCATGGTGCGACGGGAACACCGACCCGTTCGGCGAGTAATTTCGCCTCGACTTTGTCCCCGAGGAGGCGCATCGCGTCGCCGGAAGGTCCGATGAAAGTGATGTTCAGTCGTGCGCAGAGGTCGGCGAAGGCTGGATCTTCGGCGACGAAGCCCCACCCGACCCACACGGCGTCAGCGCCGGATTCGACGAGTGCCCGCTCAAGTTCAGCGTGATCGAGGTACGCGGATCCGACCTCGGGTTTACGCAGAACGACGGTCTCGTCGGCCCGCCTGACGAACATTGCGCGGCGTTCTGCCTCGGTGTGGAGGGCGACCGTCCGAATGCCGTAGTCGAACTCGGCGTTGAGTTCCTTGACGGCCCTGATCAGGCGTACTGCCGCCTCGCCTCGGTTCACTACTGCAATCCGTTTGAACAACGTCTCTCTCTCCGTCAGGTGGGTGAAAATGCTTTCTCGAACGTCGGGCGCGTCGTGACGCCCGCGGGTTCTTGTCACATATCGGGCTTGCTGGGGACGAAACGACACACTCGGTCTCGAGGGACCTCTGTGTGGACAAGAGTGGGAGTCGATGTAACAGCCCCCACGCATCGACCTCGATCTCGTTCGTTACCCCGCTGATCCCTCGTCGAAGACGTGGAACAGGTCTGAATGTCGTCCCATTCTAACGGATCACATGATTCTTACCATGTCAACGGCGATATGGGTCGATGTGATTGATCTCGCTTCATTCAAACCTGAACTACGGCAACGCATTTCGCTGCAGTTTGCGAACGACACTGAAAAAGGTCAGCAAAAGCTTGACGGAATACCGACGAGTAGCGTTGCGACAACGGGCATTTCGGCGTCGGCGATGGGCATTGATTACCGGCGGGTACGTTACCGGCGGGTACGTGTCGCTCGGCGCTGAGCGGAATCGGACATAAGGCGCACAATGTCAGAATCTGGGCTCGATACCGTCGACCGAGCTCGGGAAGCCTTCGAGGATCAGTGGTGGCGGAAATTGGCTGTGAACGCGAGTGGGCTTTCTTGGCACTTCTTGTGATCTACCACGACGAAAAGAACCTGAAGTCCGTACGCCGTGATCAACCCGGACGCAGAGACTAGTCTGATGTGTGCGCGCAAGCACCGTCCCGGTTAACGGACGGCCGTTCGAGGATTTCAGAGGTTCAACAGTGTCGACTGCAGCGGTTCCCGATCGTGGCCAGCAGCCGGATCCCAGCAGGGTCTCGGCTGACGGAGGCGTTTTCGCGGAGGGCGAAGTATTGACGGAAGGGCATGAAGAGCTCACGGACAGGGTTCTGCGCATGCTGCAATTCCTGCGCGAGATCGTCACCGCTCGCACCGAGCCCGTGTTGCATTACGAAAAACACCTTCGTGTCGAGTGGCTCCAGGCCGACTCTCCCGCGTCTCATCTGGATGCGTCGGTCGAGCAGGGCGGGGTGGTACTCAGGGCCAGGCGGGTCGAGTTCGAAGAACCGCCGAAGCTTCCGGAGATCCTCGAAGGATTCGTCGACAACGCGATGGTGGCCGACAGTCGTCATCTGGACATCGAGTTGATCGAATCCGCTTTGGCATCGTCTTCGAGCGAGGATGCCGACGCCGACGCCGACTTCGATGTCCGGCATGCCTACCAGGTTCGACGTGCATTCGAAACGTATTCGACCGAGTGGCGTCGATGGGCAGAATCGGATCGAGAGCAGCGACCGGAAGCCTCGCTGTACCACGCTCTCCAGCTGATGATGCAAGAACTGTCTTCGCAACCGGAGTCGATCGAGCTGGTAGTCGCCTCCGGCCTGTTGAGTCTTTCGGCTCGAGGAACTGCAGGCGCGGTCGTGACTCACCTGCTGACCCAGTCGGCGGCAGTCGAGTTGGACGTCCGCACCGGAGACTTGCTGGTCAAGCTTGCTGCCAATTCCCAACCTCGGTTCGAAGATACTCAGCTGTTGACCGGCCGGACCGGCTTCGACCCGTCCGGTTCGGTGAAGACGCAGAGTGACCTGCCGCGACGCATCACCTCACCTCTCGACGACGACGTGGTGTCCCTGTTCGTGGAGTGGGCCGATACTGCGCTGGATGTACCGGTCGACGTTCGAGCCGATCTGGATCGGCCGTCGACCGCCGACGTTCCCGAGAACGGGGCGACGGTGACGTTGTCCCCCGCCCTGGTCATGCGTAAGCGGAATGCGTTTGCGTTGCGCGACTACTACGAGCAGATGATCGCGGATCTCGCCGAGCCAGGTTCGAAGCTTCCGCTCGGTTTGGCGCAGCTGGTGGAGCCCATCGAGCCCGCCGAACGTCTGGCCTGGTTGGAGCGGATGGGTGCCGCCGAGACTCGATCCCTCGCCACGGATCCACTCTTTCCACTTCCGGCGAACGCCGAACAGTCACAGATCCTGCGCAGGCTCGGCCGGGACAGCGGCGTAGTGGTCGAAGGTCCCCCCGGTACCGGAAAGACGCACACCATCGCGAATCTGGTGTCGGCATTGCTTGCCCGCGGCCAGCGTGTGCTCGTCACCAGTGAGAAGTCACAGGCGCTTCGCGTGCTTCGGGACAAACTTCCACCCGAACTGCAGGAGCTTTGCGTCTCGATCACCGATCTCGGACGCGGTGGATCCGAGGAGCTCAATCGCAGTGTGGCTCGTATCGCAGATCGCAAAGCGGCGTACAACGACGTGGACGCGGCCGAGAAGGTCGCGTCCTTGACCGCTCGACGGGCGGATGCTTCGGCGCGACGTGCCGTGTTGCTCGATGCCATCGCCGACCTGCGCGTGTCGGAAACAGTTGTGCATCAGTATGTTTCCGATGGATTCGAGGGGACCGCGGCTGCGATCGTCCGAAAGGTCAAGGCAGCGGAGGAGGCTCACGAGTGGCTGCCGGGACCGTTGTCGACGGATCGCCCCACGCTGATCGGAACCGAAGTGGATAGGCTGCGGAAGCTGATCGCGACCGCGCCGGATGGGCGTGCGGCACGAGCCGGGCAATCACTCCCACGGCTGGACACCATTCTGCCGAATTCGGCCGAACTACGGTTGTTGTGTCGGCGAGCGAGCGCCAAGGTTCATGTGGAGTCCGAGCATTCTTCCAGGCTCGTCGAGTTCCTCGGTGGAGTCGATCCGGCTGCAGCTCTCGGGATTCGGCAACTGTGTGAAGAACTCGACGCGCGAGTGCGTGACGTTCTCGAACTCGACCAACTCTTCCAGCAATTGACCGATTCCGTGTTGTCCGGTGAAGCCGCGCACCTCTGGTCACGGGTCAGCGGTATTTCATCCATGGCAGAGGTCGCGGCTCGGGCCGATCGCTTCATCGGTGCTCATGATGTGCAGTGTTCATCTTCGACGACTGCCGCGCTCGATACGATGGAATCCTTCACTGTCGCTTTGGAATCGGGAATCGAGTGGAAGCCTCGGTTCCGAAAGAGCGAACAACAGCGTGCAGTGGAAGATCTCGGTATCACGGCGACAGTCGACGGTGTTCCAGTTGTGTCGGCGAGCGCCGGCAGGCTCGTGACAGAGCACATTCGTGCTCTCGATATCGTCAGCACCGCGGCGACCCTGCTCGGGGACCTACGGATCTCGGTGTCCACCGACGGGCCTCGGTCACGGCGAGTGAACGATCTTCGGCTCGTCAGCGACAAGCTGACGTTGGTGGCAGGTGTTGTGCATGCGCGCGACGCGTTGGTCGAGAAGCTGTACGCGGTGTCGCCTTCGGCACCGTGGATTCGAAGCCTCGACGACGCGGCGCAGTTCGCTGGGTCGGCAAGGGCGATTGCTACCCGTATCGATGCAGACGCGGCCAAGGCGGAACTGAGTAGAATTCTGTATTCCGTTGCAACGCAGGTGGATACTGGACCCTCGCCCGAGGGAACGGCTCTCGTGACGGCACTGAACTCAGCCGACGAGGACGCCGTTGCCGAGGCGTCGGGGAACTACGTCGCGGCATGCCAGGAGCAGGATGATCAGCGGGTCCAGGACGAGTTGGCGAAGAAGCTCGCCGATGCCGCGCCCGCGTTGTACCAACTGGTTCTCGACACGGCCGGTGACTCCGACTGGGATGAAATCAGCTGGCAGATGTCCAAGGCATGGGCGTGGCGTCGAGCACGTGAGTGGGTGCGCGAACAACATCGCGGCGGTGTCGAACATCAGCTCGATATCGAACTGAATGCACTCGACGCAGATCTCAAATACCTGACGTCTCAGCTGGCGGCCTCGATGGCCTGGCGAGACTGCCTCGAGCGGATGACTGCTGTGGAAGTGCGTGCGTTGCAAACGTATCGGGAGCACATGTCGTCGATCGGGGCAGGCGCAGGTCGATACGCGGAAACTTTCCGTAGCGCTGCGCGTTCGGCTATGAGAGATGCGCAAAGTGCCGTTCCGGCGTGGGTCATGCCCCTCTCTCAGGTCTTGGCGACAGTGCCGCCCATAGCGGACAGTTTCGACGTCGTGATCGTCGACGAAGCCAGCCAGGCCGACATCAGCAGCCTGTTCCTCCTGTATTTGGCACCGCGGGTGATCGTCGTCGGTGACGATCGGCAATGTGCACCAGCAGACGTCCCGCAGGCGGGAACGCTCGAAGACGTGTTCACCCGACTCGACGTGTATCTGCCGGACCTACCCGAACATGTTCGCGCGACGTTGACTCCACGGTCGTCACTGTTTTCGATGCTGCGTACGCGTTTCGGCCAAGTCGTCCGTCTGCGCGAGCACTTTCGATCGATGCCGGAAATCATCAACTGGTCCTCGCAACAATTCTATGGAGACTTGCCCCTGGTTCCGGTCCGTCAATTCGGCGCGGACAGGCTCCCGCCGCTTCGCCATACCTTCGTACCCGACGCATCGGTAAGAGGAAAGGGAGCTTCGCTCGTCAATCATGCCGAGGGGCAAGCCATCGCCGGTCAGATCCTCGAATGCCTTGCCGATCCCCTGTACGACGGTAAGACATTCGGCGTCGTCGTGCTGCAGGGAACGGCTCAGGTCGATGAAATCCGAAACGAATTGATCAAGCGCATCGGAATCGACCAGTGGGCGGATCGAAGGCTCCGCGTCGGGACACCCCCGGACTTTCAGGGAGACGAACGAAGCGTCGTCTTCCTGTCGATGGTGGTCGCACCGAACCAGGACTTTCCCGCTCTCAGTGCAAGTCAGTACAAGCGGCGGTTCAATGTCGCGGCCTCGCGTGCGCAAGATCAACTCTGGCTGTTCCATTCGGTCACGGTCGATCGGCTCAAGCGATCCGACCTTCGGAACTCGTTGCTCTCGTATGTCACGTCGACCTCACCTGCCCCTGCGAATCCGATGCCGCTCGATGTCACGCCGGATGTTCGGCGCAGCGAGTTCGCGAGCCTGTTCGAGCAGCGGTTGTTCGTCGATTTGAGAGATCGTGGATATCACGTCAACCCCGGTGTCGAGGTGAACAACCGACGGATCGACCTGGTAGTCACCGGGCAGGTGTCCAGGCTCGCCGTAGAGTGCGATGGAGACTCGATTCAGTCCACTCCGGAGCGTCGTCTGGCAGACCTTCAGCGCGAGCAGGAACTCAAGCGTTGTGGCTGGACGTTCTGGCGTGTGCGCGAGTCGGAGTACTACCTCGATGTCGAGGCTGCGTTGGAGGATCTATGGAATACTCTGTCCGCGTTGGGAATCGAACCTAATACGATTTCGATTTCGACGGCAGAAACGGTGACCGAGGAGTGGATTCCGGTCGACTTGAATCGACCGCAGGATGATCTGCTCCTCGAGCAAGCGCCAGTGGACGTGTCGGCGAATACACCAGTGGATACGCCGGCTGATCATTCAGTGGAACGTCCCGACACCAGCCTGACGAGTGCCACTGCGGAAACGCCGTGGAATGCGTGGCAGTCAGCGCCCGAAGGCGAGAAGTACGACATGTGGACGGTTCCGAGCGAAGCCCCCGAGCACCTGTTTCCGTCTGTTGAGTTGCCCATCAACGGCTATCACGATGGAGGACGTGGCCACGACAGCTGACCGAGGCAAATGCGATAGCGTGGACGGCGTCCGACTGTGTCTGTCGAAGGAGTGCCAATGTCGCGAATCGCCATTTTCGGAGGACACGGGCAGGTGGCGCTCCGTCTAGCGCCGTTGCTCGTAGAGCGCGGACACGAGGTGGGGTCGATCGTTCGTAACCCGGATCACGTCGCCGATATCGCGAACGTGGGCGCCACACCGTTGGTGGCCGATATCGAGAACCTGGATGTCGAGAAGATTGCGGCGCTACTCGATGGCTTCGACACAGTCGTATGGTCTGCAGGCGCGGGCGGCGGCAGTGCCGACCGAACGTATGCCGTCGACCGTGATGCAGCACTTCGCTCGATGGACGCTGCCGGGCGGGTGGGCATCACGCGCTACGTCATGGTGTCGTATTTCGGGGCGGACACGATGCACGGGGTGGATCCGAGCAATTCCTTCTTCGCGTACGCGGAGGCCAAGGCGGCCGCCGACGCGTACCTGAAATCCACGTCGTTGTCCTGGACGATCCTGGGGCCGAGTGCGTTGACACTCGACCCCGGCACCGGATCGATCACCACCAAAGACAACGGTGCCATCGGCGCTTCGGTCACCCGGGACGACGTCGCTGCCGTAGTGGCCCACTCGGTCGACACTCCGGCGACCATCGGACGTGTCATCGAATTCGACAACGGCGACACACCCATTGCAGAGGCACTCAGCTGAGTCGGATCTCCGAGCACTCGTCCTGGAATTTCGCCGTCTCTGCAGTGAGGAACACACGTGGCGGATTCACAACCGACCGGTGAGATCGAGATCCACCCGCCCGAATCAGGGCCTTCGCGACGTCGATGGCTGATCGCACCGATAGTGCTGCTCGTCGTCGTACTGCTGTTCGGTGTCCCACTGTGGACCCTTTTCTTCTCCGGTTCCGACTGGCCGTTGTCGATGCGAATATTCGGCTGCGTTTTGTTCGTCGCCGCTGCGATCGCCTTGCCGGTGTCCATGGCTCGCGGTCATGCGCACGCCCATGACCGCGCGGCAGTGATCGGTGACACGTTGCTCGGAACCGTGTGGGTGCTGTTCGTGTGGAGTGCACTCGGTTCGATTGTCGGAGTGCTCCTTGCCCTAGCCGGTCTGGAAGATCCCCTGCGATCGCGAATTGTGGCTGCCGCGGTGGTCGTCGTGGTCGTCGGATTGTTGATGTGGGGCCATTACGAGGCGATGCGCGTGCCACGCGTCGTCGAGCGCAGCGTGGTGGTTCCGCGTCTCGGTGCCGGACTCGACGGACTCCGTGTCGTGATGATCACCGACACGCATTACGGGCCGTTGGATCGAGCCGGCTGGTCAGCGAAGATCGTCGACGTCGTCAATACATTGGACGCCGATGTGCTCTGTCATCTCGGAGATCTGGCAGACGGTTCGGTCCTGCGGCGGGAGCATCAGGTCCAGCCGCTACGTGGAGCACGCGCAGCCCTGGCGAAGGTTTACGTGACGGGCAACCACGAATACTTCGGCGAAGCGCAGGACTGGCTGGATCACATGGAGACGCTGGGTTGGACGGCCCTGCACAACAAGCACCTCGTGGTCGAACGTGGCGGTGCGAGGTTGGTCGTCGCCGGTGTGGACGATCGAACGGCAGCGGCTTCCACACTCGAGGGGCACGGAGCGGACCTCGATCGTGCGCTCGAGGGAGTCGATGCGGACCTGCCGGTATTCCTCCTGGCACATCAGCCCAAGCAGATCGACGAGGCAGTTCGACGCGACGTCGAGGTGCAGGTTTCCGGTCATACCCACGGTGGGCAGATCTGGCCGTTCGAGTACCTGGTCCGACTCGATCAACCGACGGTCCATGGCCTGAGCAGGCACGGTAACCACACCCAGCTCTACACCAGCCGCGGCACCGGTTTCTGGGGACCGCCGTTTCGCGTTTTTGCGCCCAGCGAGATCACCGTGCTCGTACTGCGAACAGAGGCGTCGTGACAGTCCAACTTCTCGCCACCGACCTCGATGGCACCCTGCTTCGCTCGGACAGGACCATCTCAGCGCGTACCTCCGAAGCGATGGCGGCGGCGCAGGCGTCGGGGATCGAGGTCGTCTGGGCCACGGCGCGCGCACGCCATTCGATCGACGAGTTGGCTGCCTCGTGTGGATTCACCGGTAAGGCCATCGGTGCCAACGGCGCAGTCGTGCTGGATCTCGCCGACGGCACGCCGGTCGTCACCGAGACGACCGGAATCGAATCCGACGTCGTCACCACCGCTATGGCCAGGGTTCGCGAGCTTGTTCCTGGAGTCGCCTTCGCCACGGTCGGTCCGACTCGGTTCGTCGCCGAGCACGACTATGCAGCGATGTGCGTTTTCGCGGACCATCATCGACATCCCCAGGAGATGGACGTCTCGGTCGACGTGTTGCCCGAGGCGTCGGAGCAGACCGTCAAGATCGTCGCCCGACATCCCGAGCTGGCGAGCGTCGACCTTTTCCACGCGGTCCTTGCCGCAGGGGTAGGGGGAGTGGAGCTGACACATTCGGGCGCGCCATATATAGAGATGTCCGCTGCGGGCGTGTCGAAAGCCAGTGCATTATCGGTGCTGTGTGCGGAACTCGGGATCGGGCGAGCTGCGGTGGCGGCTGTGGGTGACGCGTTCAACGATCTGCCGATGCTGCGCTGGGCGGGTACTGCCTTGACCACTGCCAACGCGATGGGCGAGATCAAGGCTGTCGCTCATCGCGTGCTGCTTTCGAACGATGACGACGGCGTCGCGGGGTACTTGGAAGAGCTCGTCGCCGGACGTCGATGACGGGACCAACTCGGAGAGGCCCTGCCGAGAGTCTGACTGGGTGGCCGATGCCCGGCGAATAGTAAGAAGAGCGCACTTTACGATCGAAATACCATGGTCTTGAAACGTCAGGAGATGTACGGGTGGAGCAGAGCAGTGGATCCAAGCGCATGACCGTCGCCGAGTATCTTGCGGCGCACGCCGTAGCCGTGACATCGGTCGATCGCGCTCAGGCCGCGTCACTCGGCATCGAGGTCCCTGTACCCGCCGGATGGCAAGCGGCGCCGGAAGAACAATTCCCCGGTGCCACCCAGGTTCTTGTCGAGCCAGGTCTCGTCGAAGGCGGTTTCGCACCCAACGTTGTATTGCTTGTGGGCTCGTTGTCTACTCGAGTCGACGCTGATGCTCTGCTCGACTGCAGTTTCACCGACGCCCGCGCAATGGAGGGTTGGGTCGAGGCAGAGGCGGGCTCCGACCCGTGCGGTGGCTATCCATCGCGGTTCATCAGGGGAACATTCGTCGCCGAGCAGTGGGAACTGGCCGTCACGACCCGGTACGTCATCGTGCAGAGCGAAGCGCAGTATCTTGTTCAACTCACGGTGACCAGCTTCGCCGAGCACGCCGACAAGCTGGCATTCGACATCGATGCGATCAACAGTGGCCTTCTGAACGCAGTCTGAGCCTTACCGAAGCGCAGCCGCTACTAAGGTCGAGTAATGCGAGATCGCACTGGACGCGTGCGGCACCTGACTCTGGTGCCGGACCTGTTGGACGGCTCGGACAGTCCGGAGCTCGAGATCGCCGACGATACGTTCAGCATCGCGTCCGGCGGCTACGGCGCTACGGTCGCGAGGTACACGATTCGCGTCTCCTTGGACGGCGTCGAGCCGGCAGTATGGCGAAGGTTCGAGGTCCGGTCCGACCTCCTACTCCCCGAATTTCATCAGGTGCTGCAGCAGGTGATGGGGTGGAACGCTGCTCATCCGCACCGCTACCGGCTACACAAGTCAGTAGCTGTCATGCGATACGACTTCGAGACCTCGCTGGTCGAAGCAGGGTCGGTAATCAACGAACAGCACGTCAGGTTGGATAGCGTTCTCGACAAAGAGGGCGATTTCATCGGATACGAATACGATTTCGGCGACGGATGGACGCATACCGTCGAACTCGAATCCCTCATCGAGTATCACGAGGATCTTCGTACCCTGTGCCTCGCCGGCGAACGTGCGTGTCCGCCCGAGAACAGTGGAGGACCCGTCGGCTATCGCCATCTGCTCGATGTACTCGGAGACCCTGGCCACCCGGAATACGAAAGTTTGCGGGAATCGGCTGGACCGTTCGATCCCGAGCGGTTCGATGTGGCCCGCGTCAACGAAGGTTTTCGAGCCGGCGCTCACGTGCGGTCGGCCGAGGTCGAGGCAGCCGTCGCGTCGCAGTTGCTCGCACGGCTCTTCGGGACCGCCCAGCCGGAACGAATGCCCGCTCTCCTGGCACTGCTGCCGCGATGTGAGCTCACTATCGAAAGCTCTGTCGATTTACCGGTTGCAGCTGTGGCGATGAGAAAACTTTCGTGGTTGCTCGAGCTCGTAGGTGACACCGGGTTGCAGTTAATGCCAGGAGGCTATTTTCCGCCTGCGGCTGTCGAAGCCATGCGCGTCGAACTCGAATGGGGACTGGGGTGGATCGGATCCAGCCTCCGTGAGGTCGACAATCACCAGGTCGCCGATCTGCGCAATGCCGCCAAACGTCTCGGTCTGGTGCGAGTCCTCAAGGGCGCTTTGGTACGTACGAAAGCGGGAACTCGATATGCCGACGACCCCATCGGTCTCTGGAGGCATTGTGCGTCGCGAATCCCCTTGGGCAAGGAGGCCCATGAGATCGACGGCGGAACGCTTTTTCTCGTCGCGCTTGCGTCTTCGGCATCCGCGACCCAACGGAACGCGATGATCGTGGAGACGATGCAGGCGTTGGGGTGGGGGACCAACAAATTGGTCGACGCCCACACCGCGGCACAACCGACGGTCGACTTCCTGGACCTGATCGGCGCCCATGGGCCGTCGCTGTACTTCCGAAGCGAGGTGTTCGACGCTCCCAGTTGGGCGAGACGATTCGCTCGCGACGCCTTGCGGAGCTGATGTAGGCCGCTGACCTGGCGATTTGGAGATGGCGTCAGAGTCGCGTAACTTTTGTCGAGTCAGAGCGACACGGACACCGACCCGGACCGAGAGGTAAGGGACACGAGGCTGTACGGGGTTTGCACTGAAAATCCTAGTTCGGCAAGATGGTGTTGTCGTGTCCGGGTGATCCGATGTGACGGGGTTATTGACTCAGTCGCTTGGATTAGCTAGGCTGGAACGGTTGCCCCAGGCGCTGCGGGAACATGGTTTTCGTGGGTGTGTGGTGTGTGCGTGTTCTTTGAGAACTCAACAGTGTGTCGATGAATGTCAGTGCCGAATTTTGTATTTGGTGAAAGCATCCGATGTCGATGATCATCCGCTTGTGGTGGTTATGGTTGGGTGTTGTTTTATAGCTAGTTGAG
>JBBPZN010000174.1:0-2411 GCA_038198705.1 Mycobacteriales bacterium | reverse complement strand
TGATCGATGCCGAGTTCACGAGCCGAGCCGAGCACCTGAACGGCGAACGCCTCGTTGATCTCGAACAGGTCGATGTCGGAGATCGACATGCCGGCGATCGACAATGCCTTACGGGTTGCCTCGATGGGTCCCAGGCCCATGATCTCCGGGGACGTGCCGGTGACACCCGTCGACACGATGCGCGCGAGCGGAGTGAGCCCGAGCGCCTTCGCCTTGGTGTCGCTCATGATGACCAGGGCGGCTGCACCGTCGTTGAGCGGGCACGCGTTTCCGGCGTTGATGGTTCCGTTGGGACGAAAAACCGGCTTGAGCTGGCTGATCTTCTCGTAGGTGGTGCCTGCGCGCGGTCCATCGTCCTTCGAGACGACGGTACCGTCGGGCAATGTGACCGGGGTGATCTCGCGATCGAAGAAGCCGGAGTTGATTGCTTCTTCCGCACGGTTCTGACTGCGTACGCCCCAGTGATCCTGGTCCTCGCGGCTGATACCGGTGAGGAGTGCGACGTTCTCAGCAGTCTGGCCCATCGCAATGTAGGCGTCGGGCAGTTCGCCGCTCTCACGCGGATCGGTCCAGCTGTCTGCGCCTGATTCGGCGGCCTTCTTGGTGCGCGCCTCGGCGTCGGCGAAAAGCGGATTGTGGCTTTCCGGAAGCGAATCGGAGCTGCCGTGGATGAAGTTCGAGACGCTCTCGACTCCGGCCGAGATGAACACGTCGCCTTCGCCCGCCTTGATAGCGTGCAACGCCATACGGGTGGTCTGCAACGACGACGAGCAGTAACGGGTGATGGTGGTGCCCGGCAGAGAGTCGTAGCCGAGTAGCACTGCGACGATACGTGCGAGGTTGGTGCCCTGCATGCCGCCGGGCAGACCACAGCCGAGCAGCAGGTCATCGATGTCGGTCGGATCGAGCTCGGGAACCTTGGCGAGGGCAGCGGCCACCATCTGCACGGTCAGGTCGTCGGGACGAATGTCCTTGAGCGACCCCTTCATTGCGCGACCGATTGGTGAACGGGCTGTACTGACAATGACTGCTTCTGGCATGAATTCTCCTCCGTTGAATACTGAATATGTACTTTTGCTAGCTGCCGTCTGCATAGACGGGTTCTAACCTGAACTTATCTCCCCGGGTCCGTTACTGAGATCTCGGCACCTCGTCGGTGAAGAAATCGGTCGAGCGAGGCTGCGGCGCGAGGGCCGAGCTTGCGCGATTCGGCTGCGGCCGACACCTCGGGGAGTTTGGGGAGCGGTCCGCCCGTCCATTCGCCGAGAGCGGCAGCGAGGACAGGCAGAAGGTGCTGCGCGGCGAGTTCGTAACCGGCAGCCGATGGATGGAATCGGTCGACGGAGAACATCGTGTCCGGCGCCGCAAGAAAATCCGGAGCCAGCAGATCCGCCAGGGCGACAGGGTGCCCGCCTGCCGAGAGGGTCGCCGCGCTCTGTGCATTGGCCAGGCGTCGACCCCAGTTTCGAACGACCGTGCGCAGCGGCTGAGGGATCGCGGTCACCACACCCAGATCCGGGCAGGTCCCGACGACGACTACGGTCCCCGCTGCAGTGAGGCGTTCGACGGCGTCGCCGAGCCTCGTGGCCGACGCCGCGATCGAGAACTTCTTCGTCACATCGTTTGCCCCGATGAGGATGACCGCGGCGTCGGGGGCTGGGCCGGCGACGAACATCGCATCGACCTGACCTTCCAGGCCCTTCGAGGTAGCGCCGGCAATCGCTTTCGTGCTCAATCGAATTCGCTTGTCTGTCTCATCCGCGAGTCCCCGTGCGACCCGGACGCCTGGTACTTCGTCGGGGACGACGCATCCAACGCCCGCCGCAGTCGAGTCGCCGAAAATCATTAGATGAATATCTGCTGAACTTCCGATCCACCAACGCTCCGGGGTGCTCTCACCTGGCCAGTAGATGCCGTCAGCCTCTGGGGGCCTCGCTGTCGTGCGCCCGATGACACCGCGTGCGGACATTGCCTGCGACGTGAGGTGCTTGTATGCGGCCCACGATGCAGTCCCTGCTGAGGAGCCTGCGAGCACGGTCGCTGCACCGGTTTTTGCCGCTGTCTGCCATCGACTCATGTGCACTGCCGCCCTTCTTCGCTACACGCCACAGGTCCATCGTAGGCACCGGCCAGCGCTCGTCCCGGTAGTACCGAAGAGTGGGCTTCTCGCATCTGGGAAGATAGACAGTATGCGCATTGCTGAGCACATCACGGAACTCATCGGCAACACTCCGTTGGTCAAGCTGTCCTCCGTTGTCGGCGACAACGCAGGAACAGTGGCCGCCAAGATCGAATACCTCAACCCGGGCGGTTCATCGAAGGATCGCATCGCGGTGAAGATGATCGACGCGGCCGAAGCGGCAGGGGAGCTGAAACCAGGGGGCACCATCGTAGAACCGACCTCCGGTAAC
>JBBPZN010000173.1:0-2808 GCA_038198705.1 Mycobacteriales bacterium | reverse complement strand
GTCCAGGCGCCGGATCTCGAAACCCGCATTGCGATCCTGCGCAAGAAGGCGCAGAGCGACCGTCTGCAGGTGCCGCACGAGATCCTCGAATACATGGCATCGAAGGTGTCATCGAATATTCGCGAGCTCGAGGGAACCCTGATCAGGGTCACCGCATTCGCGAGTCTGAACCGCATGCCGGTCGACCTCGCCCTCGTACAGACGGTACTCAAGGACCTGATCACGCTCGACGACGACAACGTGATCTCACCCGTCGACATCATCAATCACACCGCCGACTACTTCAAGCTCACGGTCGAGGACCTCTACGGGTCATCACGATCCCAGGCCGTCGCGACGGCTAGGCAGATAGCCATGTCTCTCTGCCGCGAGCTCACGAACCTCTCCCTGCCCAAGATCGGTCAGCTCTTCGGCAATCGTGACCACACGACGGTGATGTACGCGAATAAGAAGATCAGTGAACTGATGAAGGAACGGCGCTCCATCTACAACCAGGTCACCGAGCTCACCAGTCGCATCAAGCAGAACCACCGTTACAGCAACGCATAACTCGCCCGGTAAGACCAGCCCGGTGCAACCAGCTCGTACTACACAGTGTGTATAACTTGTGGAAAACGGTGGATAACTCTGACGAACTCTGGATTTGTGCGAGCGTGCTGTGGAAACTCGGCTGCCAGATCACCGCCTTCGCGGTGCCCACCGCACGATCCGCCCACAACGTCTGCACAAGTCACACCGCTGTAGTTCACCGCGCTGCACTCGAAGAACGCAAGTTACTCACAGTTCCCACAGCGGTTAATGAGGTTGTTCTTTTAAAGAATCATTGGCGGGAAAAGAACCTTCACCGGCGACAGGCCTCCTCGTGCCGCCGAGGCCTGTGCCAGTATTGAGCCGCACGCCGTCTTCGCCCAAGCAGGGAGCCCCATGAAGTTTCAGGTCAACCGCGACGTCTTCAGCGAGGCCGTCTCGTTTGCCGTGAAACTCCTCCCGCAGCGCACGACACTGCCGATCCTCAGTGGAGTACTCATCGAAGCGACGGACGCCGGGCTCAGCCTGTCGTCGTTCGACTACGAAGTGTCGGCCCAAACCTCCATCAGCGCCGAAGTCGAAGAGCCCGGCAGGATTCTCGTATCAGGCCGGCTGCTCGCCGAGATAGCGAGCCGACTGCCGAACGCACCGGTGCAGTTCTCGACGCAGGAGTCGCGAATCAGCGTCTCGTGCGGACCGGCCAAGTTCACGCTGCTGAGCATGCCCGTCGAGGAGTACCCGACGCTGCCCAAAATCTCCGACCAGACAGGGCTCCTTCCCGCCGAAGCATTCGCCACCGCCGTGTCCCAGGTGTCGGTCGCTGCATCCCGCGACGACGTCACTCCTGTCATCACCGGTGTGCAGCTCGAAGTCTCAGAAAATTCCCTCAGCCTCGTTGCGACCGACCGTTATCGTGTCGCGGTGAGATCGATCGACTGGGATTCTGCCGGTTCGTCCACTGCATCGGTCACAGCCCTCGTGCCGGCCAGAACCCTGCAGGAAATCGGCAAGACTTTCGGGCACAGCGGCAGCATCTCCGTGTCGATCACGAGCACGGACGAACGCGAGTTGATCGCGTTCAGGGCAGACAAGAAGACCGTCACCTCCCTTCTCATCAAGGGGAATTTCCCGCCCGTCAAGCGTCTCTTCCCCGAGAGCGTGGATAACTACGCCGTGATCAGCACGGCCGACCTCATCGAGTCCGTGCGCCGCGTCTCGCTCGTGCTCGAGCGGGAAGCGGCCCTGCGCTTCACTTTCACGACCGATGGCCTCACACTCGAGGCGATCGGATCTGAGCAGGCGCAGGCATCCGAAGCGATCGACGCCTTCCTCACCGGCGACGACACGGTCGTTTCGCTAAAACCGCAGTTCCTTCTCGACGGGCTCGGCGCGGTGCGTTCGGAGTTCGTGCGCATTTCCTTCACCAAGACCGACAATCCGAACAAGCCGGGCCCGGTCCTCATCACGAGCCAGTCCTCGAAAGACCAGGCCGGCGCCGACAGCTACAAGTACCTCCTCCAACCGAACCTGCTCCTGCGCTAATCGCGCGAGAAAAGAGCGTTAACATGCACATTGGACTTGTGGGCCTCGGCAAGATGGGCAACAACATGCGCACGCGGTTGCGCGATCGCGGCGTCGAGGTGACCGGTTACGACCGCAATCCCGAGGTGACGGACGTCGCGGGGCTGGCCGAACTCGTCACGGCGCTTCCCGCGCCGCGCACCGTCTGGGTCATGGTGCCGGCGGGCAAGATCACGACCGACGTCGTAACCGAACTCGCGGGGATACTCTCTCCGGGAGACTTGATCATCGACGGGGGCAATTCCCGCTTCTCAGACGACTTCGTGCACGCCGCACTCGCCCGCGAGAACGATATCGACTATCTCGACGTGGGAGTCTCGGGAGGAGTCTGGGGTCTCGAAAACGGGTACGGCCTGATGGTGGGTGGTGGCAAGGTTGCCGTCGACAGGGCGATGCCCGTGTTCGACGCCCTTCGGCCGGAGGGACCACGTGATGAGGGGTTCGTACACGTCGGGGAAACCGGCGCCGGCCACTACGCCAAGATGGTGCACAACGGCATCGAGTACGCGCTGATGCAGGCATTCGCCGAGGGTTACGAGTTGCTCGACACACGCGAAGACATCGTCAAGGACGTCACCGGCACTTTCAAGGCGTGGCAGCGAGGAACCGTCGTGAGGTCCTGGCTGCTCGAGCTCCTGGTGAAGGCGCTCGAGGAAGACCCGGAATTCGACGATATCGAGGGGTACGTCGAAGATTCGG
>JBBPZN010000172.1:0-59387 GCA_038198705.1 Mycobacteriales bacterium | reverse complement strand
TACCGCGAGACCATCACCGAGGCCGACGGCGAATCCGTCGATGTCGCACAGGCACTGCGTGACGCCAAGGTGGACGTTCTCGTCTCCTACCTTCCCGTCGGATCCGAAGAAGCCGACAAGTTCTACGCGCAGGCATCGATCGACGCAGGCGTCGCATTCGTCAACGCTCTGCCCGTCTTCATCGCCAGTGACCCGGTGTGGGCCAAGAAGTTCGAAGATGCAGGCGTCCCCATCGTCGGCGACGACATCAAGAGCCAGGTCGGCGCCACCATCACGCACCGCGTCATGGCGAAGCTGTTCGAAGATCGCGGCGTCCAGCTCGACCGGACCATGCAGCTCAACGTCGGTGGCAACATGGACTTCCTCAACATGCTCGAGCGCACCCGCCTCGAGTCGAAGAAGATCTCCAAGACTCAAGCCGTGACGTCGAACCTCCAGAAGGAGTTCAACGCCAAGGACGTTCACATCGGGCCTTCCGACCACGTCGGCTGGCTGGATGACCGCAAGTGGGCTTACGTTCGCCTCGAAGGTCGCGCGTTCGGCGACGTGCCATTGAGCCTCGAGTACAAGCTCGAGGTTTGGGACTCGCCCAACTCGGCCGGCGTCATCATCGATGCGGTTCGCGCAGCGAAGATCGCCCTCGATCGTGGCATCGGCGGACCGGTCATCCCGGCCTCTGCTTACCTGATGAAGAGCCCGCCCAAGCAGCTCGCCGACGACGTCGCGCGCACGCAGCTCGAAGCGTTCATCATCGACGCGTAATCAGCTTCGCTTCCCTGCCCGGGTGCATGTGATCGGTCTTCACTGACGACCGTGCGCACCCGGGCAGAATGCTGTGTACTGGAGGATGTCATCGCCCATGAACCTCGGGCAGGAGCGAATATCCTAGTGAGTGACCTTCAGCTTGCGGACGACGAAGGCAAGGGCGACAAGCAGTCCGAGCAGGACGACCGACGCCCATACGCTCGGCTCACCACCGACGATGCCTGCTACTGCAGCCACGAACGCCATCAGCGCGAAGAACCCCAGAATGCCCGCCAGCAGCTGGAGGTGATCGCCCGCTGTCACGACTTGACTCCGCCCGCAGTCAGGCCGGAGATGATGCGACGTTGGAACAGCAGGACCATGATCACGAGCGGGATCGCGACGATGGTGCCTGCCGCCATGATCGCCGCGTACGGAACTACATGCGGGTCGTTGCCGGAGAACCGGGCGATAGCCACCGTCACTGGTTCGGTCTTGTCGCTGGAGAGCTGACTCGCCAGCAGATATTCGTTGACTGCCGCGATGAAGGCGAGAATGGCGGTGGTGAACAACGCCGGTGCTGCGAGCGGCAACATGACCAGTCGGAACGCCTGAAAGCGTCCTGCGCCGTCGATACGGGCGGCTTCTTCCAGCTCCCAAGGCAATTCGGCGAAGAACGCGGCCAGGGTGTAAATGGTCAGCGGCAGCACGAACGAAATGTTCGGGATGATCATCGCCTGGTAGGTACCGATCCACCCGATGTCGGTGAAGAATTGGAACAGCGGCGTCACCAATGCCACGACCGGGAACATCGACGCGCCGAGCACGATACCGACGACGATGTACTTGAACCGAAAGTCGATCCGCGAGAGCGCATACGCGGAGAAGATGCCGATGACGAGCGCAACGAGAGTGGTTGCACCGCCGATGATCAGGCTGTTGATCACCGCTCGAACGAAGTTGTTGCCGTTGCTCGTGGACAACGCGTTGGAAAAGTTTTCCATCGTCACATGCGTCGGCCATGGTGTCGTGTCGAAGGTGTAGCGCGGATCTCGTAGCGCGGTCACGACCATCCAGTAGAACGGTGCCAGGCCCCAGATCAGGATGATCGCAACCCCGAGATAGATGCGAGCAGTTTTCATCGCAGTACTTTTCATCGAACCACGCCCTTACGCTGATTCTCCTGCGTGGCAACGGCATTGGCTCCGAGGAACTTCACCAGAATGAACGCGACTATGAAGATCATGATGAACGAGATGGTCGAGAGCGACGCTGCACTGTTGAATCCCTGCCGGATCTGCTCTACCACCAGAATGGAAATGGTGCGGGTGGCCGGGTTGCCCTCGGTGAGAATGGCAGGCAGGTCGTACATTCTGAGCGCATCCATCGTGCGGAACAGGATCGCCACCATCAGTGCCGGTTTCACCAGTGGCAAGGTGATCTTCGTCAGCCGCTGCCACGCCGACGCACCGTCCACTCGGGCAGCTTCGTAGACGTCGGCCGGAATCATCTGCAGCCCCGCAAGAATGAGCAGCGCCATGAACGGCGTCGTCTTCCAGACGTCGGCGATGATGACCGCGAAGCGCGCAGGCCAGGCATCACCGGTCCACAGAATGTTGGTGCCGAGAAGTTTGTTGGCGATACCGTCGTAGGCGAAGATGAAGTACCAGAGCTTCGCTGTCACAGCCGTCGGGATAGCCCACGGAATCAGGATCGCGGCGCGCAGCAATGCGCGTCCGGCGAAGGTCTTACCCATGATGACAGCCATCCCGAAGCCGATGACGACTTCGATGGATACCGTCACCACCGTGAAGAAGGCGGTGTTGCCTACCGCTCCCCAGAACTGGGAGCCGAGCGTGCCGGGCGGGCACGGAACCAGCGTCCCCGACGCGGACGTGCACTGCTGCAGAATCCAATGCGTGTAGTTGGAGAACCCTGCGCTGCCTCCCTTGACGAACATGCCGGTCGCCGGGTCGAGCCCCGCATCCTTCTGGAAGGACATGATGACGGCACGTACGACGGGGTACGCGATGACTATGGCCAGGATGATCAGCGTCGGCGCTATCAGTAGCCACGCCCGCCCACTGGAGAGCCCGAACTTTGCCTTCTTCTCGGGGCGTGTATGCCGCCCGCGGCCGGGGGTTTCACCCCCGGCCGCGGTCGTGTCTACAGCCCCACTGGTGTGACCAGTAGGTACAGCCATCGTGTGTTCTCCTGTAGTGCTTCGAAAGAACGGTCGTGAACGGACGGGCTAGTTGGAACCGGCGGACTCGATACCGGCCTGCATGTCCGTGATGGCCTGATCGACCGACTTCTCACCCTTGATTGCTGCAAACGCGTTGTCCTGCACGGCCTTCGATACGGCCGGGTAGAACGGGCTGACGGGACGAGGAACAGCGTTCTCGATCGACAGCTTCAGCGCCGGAAGGTACGGCATCTCGGCGATGAGGGCCGGGTCGTCGTAGAGCGAGCCGAGCACGGGCGGAAGTGCACCCTCGGCGATGATGCGCTGGGCCTGTTCACCCTGAAGGAATCGCAAGAAGTCGGCGGAAGTTGTCTTGTTCTCGGAGAATTCGCTGATGGCAGCGTTGTAGCCACCGAGCGTCGAGGTTCCGACGCCGGTTGCGCCGGGCAGCGGTGCTACGGCGTACTTGCCTGCAACGGCGGAGCCTTCCTTGGCTGCGGTGCCGTAGACGTACGGCCAGTTACGCAGGAACAGGGCCTTTCCGTCCTCGAATGCCTGCTGGCTCTCGGGCTCCTTGAACGTGGTGTCCTGCGCCGGGATGACTCCGGTCTCGAAAGCGGTGACGAGTGCCTGCAGACCCGCCTTTGCTTCCGGGCTGTCGACGGTCGGGGTCTTGCCGTCTTCGCCGACGAACGATCCGCCGTATGCGTTGATGATTTCGGAAGTGTTGACCGTCAGACCTTCGTACGACGCGAACTGACCTGCGTAGCAATCGATGTTGTTGGTCTTGGCGACCGCACAGTCGTTGGTCAGCTCGGCCCACGTGGTGGGCGCCTTCGGCAGCAGGTCGCTGCGGTAGAACAGCAGGCCACCATTGGTGTTCTTCGGAGCGGCGTACTGCGTGCCGTTGTAGGTCGCGCTCTTGACGGTCGAGGGCAGGATGCCCGCGTTGTCGAGCGCGAACTCGCCTTCGAGCGGAACGAGCCACCCCTTGGCTGCGAACTCTGCGGTCCAGATGACGTCGAGCGCCATCACGTCGTAGTCACTCTGCTCTGCCTGAAGATGCTGGACCAAGTCGTCGTGGGCCTGGTCGGCGTCGTTGGACTGCTCCTTGAACGTGACCTGCTCTTCCGGATGGGTCGAGTTCCACTCGTCGATGATCTGCTTGACGACACCGGTTTCGGTGGTGTCCTTGCCTTCGACGTAGGTGATGGGGCCGCGGCCGTCGGTGTTTTCCGACGCGGAATCGCTGGAACCGCTGTCACTGGAACACGCGGTCAGCGTCAGCAGCGTTGCGGCTGTCGCCAGCACCGCTACCTTCGAGATCAAAGACGCCATTGTTGTCTCTCCACTAACTTCGTACACGTTGGTATGCGTCGGGGACGATCACAGTGATCCGGACCCGCAGTGAGTTCGACCACAGTGATGTACCAACTGTGCCGCCCCCGACGCACATGTCGATACGCACTCTGGCACACAACTCATCCGATAGGTGTTATTTCGCCCCACCTGAATCGGTCAACCGAGTTGTCGGTGGGGCGTTGTAGCGTCCTACCGGTGAGTTCGGAGAAGATGTTGACCCGCATCGGCGGACTGCTGCGTCAAGCTGAGTCCACCGACAATCCGCATGAGGCCGAGGCGTTCATGGAAGCCGCGCAGCGATTGGCCACGGCGACGTCGATCGACCTTGCCGTTGCGCGTTCGCACAACGCTTCCCGCGAGAAGCAGGTGGCACCGGCCCAGCGCGTCATCAGGATCGGTGAGGCCGGCAAGAAGGGGCTACGCACGTTCGTGAAGTTGTTCCTTGTCATCGCCTTCGCGAACGACGTGAAGTGCGACATCACGCGTTCGTCGACTCAGGTGTTCGCATACGGGTTCGACTCCGACATCGACACGTGCGAGGCGCTGTACTCGAGCCTGCTGATCCAGATGGTCCGAGCCTCGGACGCGTACATCAAGTCAGGTGCCTACCGGAACGAAACGGCCGTACGCACTGTCACGGAAACCATCGGCCGAAAAAAGTACAAGCGCCAAGAAGTTGTCGTCGTTGCCGGCGTCACCGCCCGGCTCAACTTCCAGACGGCTTTTGCCGAGCGCATCGGAAAGCGGCTCGAGAGCGTCAAGAAAGAGGCCGAGACAAAGGCCATCGAAGAGGAGAGCCGCGATGCCGGAACTGCAGTGGTGTTGCGTAACAAAGCAATCGAGCTGAAAGACTTCTATACCTCGACGTCGAAGGCGCGAGGATCGTGGCGTAGCCAGTCCGCTGACGCCGGATACTCCCGCGGTGCGCGCGCCGCAGGCGACCGGGCAGGACGCGCGGCACGACTGGGCGGTGAGCCCGAACTGGGGCGCGGTTCGACGCAACTCGGCAGGTGATGGAGCTGACTGTGAACAACAGGGACTCACAACGATCGAAGGTCTACGACGCCGAAGCCATGGTCTGCGTCATGTTCGATCGTGCGGACGAACGCGGACTACGCACCGTCGAGATGTTCGGTTCGAGCATCACGCTGCCGATCGAACGGAAGTTCGCGTCGATCGAGTCGGTGCAGCGCTATGTCGACGCGGTGTTGACGCTGAACTGGGTTCGCGAAACCTGGCCGCACGCCGGATCGGTCGTGCAGGTCCGTGAACGTTCGGGCGCCGGCGCTTCGCACTACGAGCGGGATACCCACACTATTGCGATGCCTCTACACCGCAACAACGAGGCGTGGGCCCTGCGCGAACTCGTCGTCTTGCACGAACTTGCGCACCACTTGCAACCAGAGGTATCCGGTCTTGCCTCCCACGGCGGGGAGTTCGTCGATCGGTTCGTCACGTTGGTCGGGGAAATAATCGGTCAGGAAGCTGGTTTCCTACTGCGCGCCACCTTGGCCGAGAACGGTGTGAAGATCGGTTGACGCGGGTGCGCTGCGGGGAGGCGCATCATGGAAATCATGACTATCAAAATCGGCGTTCAACTTCAGCCCCAGCACGCACCCGACTACCAGATCATTCGCGATGCGGTTCTGCGCGCGGAGGACGCGGGCGTCGACATCGTCTTCAACTGGGATCACTTCTATCCGCTGTACGGCGACCTCGACGGTGCCCACTTCGAATGTTGGACGATGCTGGGCGCTTGGGCGGAGCAGACGTCGAACGTGGAGATCGGGGCACTGGTCACCGGTGGTGGTTACCGCAACCCGGATCTTCTCGCAGATATGGCCCGCACGGTCGACCACATCAGTGGCGGCCGGTTGATCCTCGGTATCGGCGGCGGCTGGAACCAGAAGGACTACGACAACTTCGGTTACGACTTCGGCACAGCGGGTTCGCGCCTGAAGTTGTTGAACAAGAACCTCGCTCGCATCAAGAATCGCCTGGCGGTAGGTAATCCCGTCCCGACCCGCGAGATTCCTATTCTCATCGGTGGGGGCGGGGAGAAGAAGACGCTCAAGATGGTCGCCGAGTATGCGCACATCTGGCACAGCTTCGCCGACCTCGACGAGCTGAAGCGCAAGTCCGGGATTCTCGCCGAGCACGGAGTCACCGTCGGGTGCGATACCTCGGTGATCACGAAGTCGGTGCCGTGGCCCGGGGCCGACAACGCACCGGCGTTTCTCGATGCCGAAGCCACCTTGTTCACCGTCGGAATCGGCGGCCCGGACTACGACATGACGGATCTGCATGACGCCATCGGGTGGCGCAACAGCCAGGAATGAGGACCGGTCGGGAATGGACTGCGCAGAGTGCTGGTTGAGCTTGGCGGCAATCTGATTTCCGGGTGCTCGCGGCTTCGCGATAGCCTCGGACGTCATTTCACTTGTTTCCGCACCGAGGAGTTCACTCTTGACCAGTCGACGTTTACGCGGCCGCACCCTGGCCGCAGTAGCTGCCACGCTCGCCCTCACGCTCGGTGCCGTCGCATGTTCGAGTGACAACAGCTCGGGTGGAACGGGCGAGAACGCCCTTGCCGGCTCCGACCAGACTTCGCTCGACAAGTACACGACGGACGATGTCACCGCGCTCGATCAGATCGATACCTCGAACATCGGTCTGATCGAGCCGGGCAAGCTGTACGTCGGCACGTTGTCCGACGCTCCGCCGAACATCTTCATCGACCCGTCGGGCAAGTTCACCGGCTTCGACAACGAGCTGCTCCGCGCCGTTGCCGCCAAGTTGAACCTGACCGTCGAGTTCTCGGCCACCGAGTTCTCCACCTTGCTCGCCGCGGTCAACAACAAGGTCTACGACGCTGGTTCCTCGTCGATCTCCACCACCGATGCGCGTCGTCAGACCGTCGGGTTCACCAACGGTTACGACTTCGGTGAGATGGCGCTTGTCGCCAAGAACGAGTATGCGATCAAGACCATCGCCGATCTGGACACCGAACAGCGTATCGGCGTGGTTCAGGGCACCGTCCAGGACGATTACGTCACCAACACCCTCGGTATCGAGCCCGTACGTTTTCCGGATTACAACACCGCGTACGCAAATGTGAAGTCCGGCCAGATCGACGCATGGGTCGCGCCGTCGCAGCAGGCTTCCGGCCTTGTCAAGGCCGAGGACGGCGTCTCGATCCTCGAGAAGACGATCAACACCACCAACTTCACGGCGTACGCGGTGAACAAGGACAATCAGCCGTTGATCGACGCTCTCAACTCCGGTCTCGACGCCGTCGTCGCCGATGGGACGTGGAACACCCTCGAGAACGAGTGGTACCCCGAACGCCAGGTTCCCGCCGACTGGAAGCCGGGCAGCAAGGCTTCCGTCCTGCCTGCAAGCTGATATGAGCACACTGTCGAATCTGTACGACACGTTCTTCGATTGGGACCTCATCTGGGACACCGTTCCCAAGCTGATCACCGTCGGATTGCCGAACACCCTGATTCTCGCTGCTTCCTCCGGGGTGATCGGTACGGTGATCGGGATCGGGTTGGCGGTGGCGGGCATCTCCCGCTCCCGCTGGCTCCGATGGCCGGCGCGGATGTACACAGATATCTTTCGTGGACTTCCCGCGGCGGTCGTCATTCTTCTCATCGGCCTCGGTTTCGGTCCGACGCTGACCCAATTGACAGGCAGCCGAAACCCTTTCCCGCTGGGCATCGCGGCACTGTCGTTGATGTCGGCTGCGTACTTCGGTGAAATCTTCCGTTCCGGCATTCAAAGTGTCGATGCGGGTCAGATGGAAGCCTCACGCGCACTGGGCTTCAGCTATCGCCGTTCGATGGCCCTGGTCGTGATGCCTCAGGGCATCAGGCGCGTCCTGCCTGCCACGGTCAATCAGTTCATCTCGCTGATCAAAGACAGCTCGCTGATCTACTTCCTCGGCCTGCTGGCCTCGCAACGCGAGTTGTTTCGAGTCGGGCAGGACACCGCCGCACAGACCGGTAATCTCTCGCCGCTGCTGGCGGCGGGCGTGTTCTATCTGATCCTGACCATCCCGCTGACGCACCTCGTCAACTTCATCGACAAGCGCATGCGCTCCGGTAAGGCCGACACCTCGGGCACGCTCGATCCCTTGGAAGTAGCAATCGTGGTGGAGAGGTAAGTAGTGGCTGTCTCATTGACCGGCACCGACATTCATCTCGCTTTCGGCACCAACAAAGTGCTCAGAGGCGTGAACATTCATGTCGACGCGGGCCGCACCACCACGGTGATCGGGCCTTCGGGATCAGGCAAATCGACGTTGCTCCGTGCGCTCAACCGCCTCCACGAACCCGACCAGGGTGACATTCTGCTCGACGGCAAATCCGTGTTGAAGGACAACCCGGACGAATTGCGCCAGCGGATCGGCATGGTGTTCCAACAGTTCAACCTGTTCCCGCACAAGACGGTCGCGGACAATATCGCGCTCGGCCTACGCAAGCTCAAAGGGCAGTCGAAGGACGAGGCGCGCGCTGCGGCGATGGAGCAACTCGAGCTCGTCGGTCTTGCGAACAAGGCAGATTCGCGCCCGGGCAACCTCTCCGGCGGCCAGCAACAACGCGTCGCCATCGCCCGGGCACTCGCTATGAAACCCGAGGTGATGTTCTTCGACGAGGCAACATCGGCGCTTGACCCCGAGCTGGTCAAGGGTGTGCTCGCACTGATGGCCGACCTCGCCTCCGGCGGTATGACGATGGTCGTCGTCACGCACGAAATGGGTTTCGCGCGTTCGGTGTCGAACAAGGTGCTGTTCATGGATCACGGTAGTGCCATCGAAACCGGTACCCCGGAACAACTTTTCGACGACCCGCATACCGATCGGCTGAAGCAGTTTCTCTCGCAGGTCCTGTAGAGCCTGCGCTGCACAAATAGCGCCTGCCGTTCACCTCGGCGTTTCCCCGCTTTCGTTTGGACCTGTCATCGTTCGCGGCATGAAGCTTCTTCCGATCCTTTCGGCCCACGACGGCAGCTCCGCGCGTTCTTCCTTGACGTGCAAGTACAAGTGCGGTGACGCCTGCTTTCACGAGATCCCGAACACCTCGAAGGGCCAGTACTTCGGCGACATCGTCAAGACCGCGATGACGCGCCGCGGAGTACTCCGCGGCGGAGCGATGGCCGTGGTGGCGGTCGGTGCCGGAAGCGTTCTTGCTGCGTGCAGCACGGACGAGGCAAGCCCGACCGGTTCGAGCGGCGAGATGAGCACACCCCCGGTCGACGGCGTCGACTTCATCGCTGTCGAGCCCAACACCGAAGACGCCGTCGTGGTTCCTCAGGGCTACGAGCAGGGCGTCATCATTCGCTGGGGTGATCCGGTTCTCGAGGGTGCCCCAGCGTTCGATTTCGACAATCAGACCGCGGCCGCGCAGAGCATGCAGTTCGGCTACAACAATGATTTCGCCGGACTGTTGCCGATCGACGGCACTCCGAACGGCTACCTTTTGGTGGTCAATCACGAGTACACCACCGAGCCGTTCCTGTTCAAGGGATACGACGCGGAGAACCCGACGCGTGCACAGTTCGATATCGCCCTTGCCGCGCATGGCCTTTCCGTAGTCCAGGTGACGGGTCGATCCGGTTCCGGCGCACTGACGCCGGGGCTCGGCAAGTACAACCGTCGCATCACCGGCACGACGGAGTTTCTCCTGACTGGCCCCGCAGCGGGCAGTGACTTTCTCAGGACGAGCGTCGATCCGACCGGCACCAAGGTCTTCGGAACGTTCAACAACTGTTCCGGGGGTCTCACCCCCTGGGGCACCGTGCTGTCCGGTGAAGAGAACATCAACCAGTACTTCGGAAATGCCGAATCCGTCACCGATCCTGTTGCTGCGCAGCGACTCGCCCGCTATGGCATCGAGGGCGCGGCCAGTGATCGCAAGTGGGAGCGTTTCGACAAGCGGTTCGATCTGGCCCAGGAACCCAACGAGGTCAACCGGTTCGGCTATGTCGTCGAGGTCGACCCGTGGGATCCGACCGGGGTTCCGATCAAGCACACGGCATTGGGTCGTTTCAAGCACGAGGCCGCAACCATCTACGTCACCGAGGACGGCACCGTCGTCGCATACAGCGGTGACGACGAGCGGTTCGACTACATGTACAAGTTCGTCTCCAGCCGAAAGATGATGCGCGGCAACAGCCAAGCAGCGATGCGTCACAATCTGACGATTCTCGATGCGGGCACATTGCATGTCGCTGTACTCACGGGCGATGCCCCCGACGCGATCGACGGCACCGGCACGCTGCCGAAGGCCGGTAAGTTCGCCGGGAAGGGCGAGTGGATTCCGCTCCTTCGTACCGGTGACGACGGCCGCGGCGAGTCACTGGTCGACGGCATGTCCGCCGAGGAGGTGGCGGTGTTCACCCGTCAGGCCGGAGACAAGGTCGGCGCGACGAAGATGGACCGCCCCGAGGATTTCGAGCCGAACCCGGTGACCGGAAAGGTGTACGTGGCCCTGACCAACAACACCAAGCGCGGCACCGATGGGAAAGCAGCAGCCGACGAGGCAAACCCACGCGAGAAGAACAAGAACGGCCAGATCCTCGAGATCGACGACGACCATGCAGGCACCACGTTCGTGTGGAACCTTCTGATCGTCGCGGGCGATCCGAACGAGGCCGACACCTACTTCGGCGGCTTCGACAAAACGCAGGTCAGTCCCATCTCGTGCCCGGACAACCTGGCTTTCGACGCCAAGGGCAACCTGTGGATCTCCACGGACGGCAATGCTCTGGAGTCGAACGACGGGTTGTTCGCGGTGGTTCTCGACGGCGAACGACGCGGAGAGACGCGTCAGTTCCTGACTGTCCCGGCCGGGGGCGAGACGTGCGGTCCGATCATCTCGGACGAGCGCGTCGTCGTCGCAGTCCAGCATCCGGGTGAGTTCGACGAGGCATCTGCCGACAATCCGATGTCGCACTGGCCCGATGGCGGCGATTCTCAGCCGCGTCCGGCCATGGTTGCAGTCTGGAAAACCTAGTCGGTTGCGGTCTGGAAAATTTTGGTCACCGGCACCCCAGAAGCCCGCATAGCTGCTGGATGGCGGCTGTGCGGGCATTCCTCGCTAGTAGTCGTCATTTAAACCGTCGACGCCCTCTGTGACTTCTCTCGAGGGGCAGCGGCGTGTTCCCGTTTCCGGTTGACCACTGGTAGCGCTTGTGTAAACCTCGGTAGGACAAACCGGCAGTTGGGTTTCACCACACGAATGCAAACGGCGTATCGGGCAACGTCCAGTTTGCGATGACTCAGCGTCTTGTTCCGGTACCAAGCTCCCGACTGAGAGAGCGAACTGTGGATTCGGTTGAATCACTGGAAGTACGTTCGGACGAGAGCGACCGTGCATCCGCCGCTGACGCCGCACCCTTCCCGCTCACCGCGGCGCAAAAGGGCTTGTGGTTCGCGCAGCACCTGATACCCGAAGTTCCGATCACGATTGCGAACTATCTCGACATTCGCGGAACCGTCGACATCGAGTTGATGCTGTACGCAGTTCGACGCACCGTTCGCGAGCTCGGGGCGGGGTCGCTTCGCCTGGTCGAAATCGACGGAGAGCCACACCAATACGTCGATACCGCACAGGCCGAGGACACGCTCAGGATCGACTTCAGCGACTCCGCCGATCCTGAGCGGTCCGCACTGGACTGGATGCAGGCTGCGTATTGCGAACCGATCGATCTCGCCGGCGGCGAACTCACCCGCCTCGCGATCATCCGTATCTCCCCGGACCGCATCTTCTGGTATTCCCACAGCCACCACATCGCACTCGATGGGTACGGGGCAGTTCAGGTGATCAACCGTGCTGCCGAGATCTACTCCGCCGTCGTCGCGGGCCAGGATCCTTCGCCGTCGAAGGCAGGGGCCCTCGTGGACATCTACGGAGCGGAAGCGGCGTACCGGGCTTCACCGCGGTTCGACAAGGATCGCCAGTACTGGATGGACAAGACTCGCGATATGCCGGCGCCGGCCGGCCCAGCGGGGATGGCCGCTCCACCGTCGTCGCGGTCGAGAATCTGCGGGGAACCGCTGCCGGAGATGCTCGAAGTGGCGCTGGCACGTACCGCGGACCGGCTCGATTCTGCGTTCGCGCCGATAGCCGTCGCCGCAGTCGCGGCATTCCTGTCCGCGCTCACCGGGGCCGAGGACATCGTGTTGAGCCTGCCGGTCGCGGGCCGAACCACCGCATTGCTCCGCCGCTCGGGCGGCATGGTCTCCAACGTGCTGCCGATCCGTGTTCGTATCGGCTCGGACACCACCGTTGCCGGCCTGGTCGCGGACGTTCAACTCGAGCTGACGGGCGCACTGCGTCACCAGCGATACCGCGCCGAAGACATTCGCCGCGACGCCGATATGCCCCGCGAGCAACGCGGGTTCTTCGGACCCGCGATCAACATCATGGCGTATGACGAAAATGTACCGCTGGGTCCTGTGACCGGGTTGTTCAAGGTGCTGTCCACCGGACCGGTCGAGGATCTGTCGGTCAACCTTTACCCGGCCGTCGGGGGCGGAAGATCTCGAATCGACTTCGAGGCGAACCCCAATCTTTACAGCGAGGAAGCTTTTCACGATCTGCACCGTCGATTCCTCGGGCTCCTGGCGCAGTTCCTCGGCAGCGAGCCGTCGGCGCCGGTTATCGGGTTCGACATCCTCGACGTCGAAGAAGTACGAGCGCTCGTGCCTGCGCGCGGACCCGCCGCCGCGGAGCCTGCCTCGTTGCCGGAGATCCTCGCCGCGGGTACGGCCCGCAATCGCGACGGTAGTGCACTGATCGCCGGGACGGACACGCTCACATACCGCGAACTGGACCTCTCCAGCAACGCTCTCGCGCGCGCTCTCATCGCTCGAGGCGCCGGCCCGGACACCGTCGTCGCGGTGGCGTTCCCACGGTCGATCGACTCGGTTCTCACATTCTGGGCGGTCGCCAAGTCCGGGGCTTCGTTCGTCCCGATCGATCCGACGTATCCGGGAGAACGCATCGCGCACATGGTCGGTGAGTCCGGGGTGCTGATCGGTCTCAGTACCGGTTCACTGGCCGCGTCACTCCCCGACAGCGTCCACTGGTTGACCCTCGACGAGAAGGCACTGACCGAAGAACTCGCCGAACGAAGCTCGGCTCCGATCACCGATGCCGATCGCCGATGCACTCTCGATCTCGACCACGCCGCGTACACGATCTACACCTCCGGCTCGACGGGGACACCGAAGGGCGTCCTGGTCACCCATCGCGGACTGAGTGCATTCACCGCCGCGGAGCGACCCGAGCTCGGGCTGACTGCCGCCTCCAGAGTTCTGCGCTTCTCCTCCTCCAGCTTCGACGCGTCGATCTTCGAAATGATCGCTGCGTTCAGTGCCGGTGCCACCATGGTCATCGCGCCTCCCGAGGTGTACGGCGGGCGTGAACTGACGCAACTGATGTCCGAACACGCCGTCACCCATGTCATCACCGCACCCGCCCTTCTGTCGACCGTTGCCGTCGAGGAGGTCTCCTCGCTCGAGTCCGTCGTCGTCGGTGGCGACGTCTGCCCACCGGACCTGGTCGAGCGCCTGACCGGTGTGGCCGATCTTCGAAACAGCTACGGCCCCACCGAGTCCACCATCGTCATCACGATGACGAAGCCGCAGCACGACCCGCACTCGATCACCATCGGCCGCCCGCTCCAAGGCGCATCTGCGGTCGTACTCGACCGCTGGTTACGACCAGTTCCCTCCGGTGCGACGGGTGAGTTGTATGTCGGCGGACCTGGCCTGGCTCGTGGTTACCACCGACGCTTCGATCTGACGGCGGCGCGATTCGTTGCCGATCCGTTCGGGTCCGGAACCCGGCTGTACCGGACCGGTGACGTAGTACGGTGGCGTGGCGACGACATCGCTCGAGCCGAACTCGAGTTCGTGGGCCGCAGCGACTTTCAGGTTCAATTGCACGGGCTGCGCATCGAGTTGGGCGAAGTGGACGCAGTGCTGGCGTGGCATGCCTCGACCGACTTCGCCGTCTCGACCATCTTTCGCCACGGCGGCCAGTCCCAACTCGTCTCCTATGTCAAGATCAAGCCGGATCACACTTTCGATCGCGAGTCCCTGCTTGCCCTGGCCTCGGATTTCCTTCCGACACAAATGATTCCGGTTCACCTGATCGAGCTCGAGGCGGTGCCACTGACAGCCACGGGCAAGGTGGACCGCTCGGCACTGCCCGATCCCATCGACACCGGGACCACCACTGCCTTCCGCGCGGCATCCGGCCTCGTCGAACTGGCCATCGCCGAATCGATGGCTGCCGTCCTCGGTGTCGACTCCGTCGGCGTCGACGATTCGTTCTTCGCCCTCGGTGGCGACAGCATCGTCGCCATCCAACTCGTCTCTCGAGCAAAAGAATCCGGCGTCATCTTCACCCCACGCGATGTTTTCGAGCGGCGTACCGTCGCCGCCCTCGCCGAGGTTGCGGCGAATACGGCCGATCGAGTCGAGCTCGCGGAGCTCGACGGCGGTGGCGTCGGCCCGATGCCGCTGCTTCCGATCGCGCGCAGCGTGTGCGCCCGCGCCGACGAACCAGCAGACCTCGACAGCTTCTACCAGGCACTCGTCCTGACCTCGCCGCCCGACCTCGACCCGACACGGCTGCGTCGTACCGTCGCCGCCGTCCTCGATCATCACGACATGCTGCGGGCACACTGGGTGGGGGAGAACCTGGTCGTCGGCGAGCCAGGAACCATTTCGCCGGATTCGGTGATCTCGCACGAAACAGTCTGTGCCGAAACCGAATTCGATTCGGCGATAGAGGACACCGCCCGGCGCGCGGGCCGGCGACTCCGTCCACGAGACGGCATCATGCTCCAACTGGTCTCTGTCGTGGGCGACGGCTGGGCGCGGCTCGTCATCGTCGCCCACCACCTGGTGATCGACGGCGTGTCCTGGCGCATTCTCGTGCCGGACCTGGCGTCGGCCTGGTCACAGAGCAGCGATGCGATCACCCTCGCGCCGACGGGGACCTCGATGCGGCGGTGGGCGCACTCTCTAGCCGAACTCGACTTCACGGAAGAACGCGAAGAATGGATGTCGATCCTCGACGGTGACGACACACCGATCGGCTCCCGACCACTCGATTCGAAGCGCGACACCGGCGCAAGCACGCGTACCGTCCAACTCGACGTCGACGCCGACGTCACCGCCGCCGTGTTGGGTCCGCTCACCACCTCGTACCGGATGGGCCCCCAGGATGCGCTCCTGACGGCATTGGCGCTGGCACTTCACCGTTGGCGCGGCACGTCACAGTTGGTGTCGATCGAGAGTCACGGCCGCGACGAAGAACTACTTCCCGGCGCCGATCTGACACGGACAGTGGGGTGGTTCACCACCGTGCACCCGGTCCGGCTCTCGGTGCCCGACGCTTCCGATCCTGCTGGGACGGTGAAGGCGGTCAAGGAACAGCTTCGTTCGACACCCGCCCGCGGGACCGGATACGGCTCGCTGCGCGCATCCGGGGCTCTGGACGGACTTCCCACCCCACAGATCAGCTTCAACTACCTCGGACGGATAGCGGACACTCCCGACGCCCTGATCGGCGTCGGGTGGATTCCGGACATGACGGCCGAGGTGCATGGCGGAAGCGGCGAGGATCTTGCAACCGACGTGGTGCTCGACATCAATGTCGTGCTTGCAGGGAACCGGCTTTCGACTCGAATCGGCTACCCGGATGGGGTGCTGACCGACGCCGAGGTCCGCGAGTTCGCATCGCTGTGGGCCGTTGCGATCGGTGAACTCTCCGCGCACGCCAACGACCCTTCGGCCGGCGGTCTCACTCCTGCCGACGTGCCACTGATCCAGGTCGATCAGCATCGAATCGATTTGTGGGAGGACAGCTTCGGGCGGATCGATGACGTGTGGCCACTCGCACCGTTGCAACGCGGACTGATGTTCCATGCCGATCTGACCCGTGACGGCGTGGACGTCTACGCCGCCCAGATCGTATTCGAGCTCGACGGCGATATCGACGGCCCGCGGTTGCGTCGCGCAGCGCAGCGCCTACTCGAACGCCACGACAACCTTCGCGCTGCGTTCGTTCACGACGCACGCGGCCTTCCGGTGCAGGTGATCCTCGCTGACGTCGACGTGCCGTGGCGTGAGGACACCGTCACCGATCCGGATCGGATCATCGCCGAGGAACGACTGCGAAGATTCGACATGGCAGCGGCCCCACTGGTGCGGTTCGCGTTGCTGCACAGCGCCGACCGAACACAACTGGTCGTCACCAACCACCACATCCTGTTCGACGGCTGGTCGATGCCGATCTTCATCAAGGATCTGCTGGTGCTGTACGGCACCGACGCCCCGATCCCGGCCCCCGCCAGGGCGTACCGCGACTATCTCGAATGGCTCACCCGACGCGACCACGATGCTGCCCGCGAGCGTTGGGTCACCGCGCTGGAGGGGCTCGACGAACCGACTCTTCTCGCGCCCACCACCAGCCCCGTGGACGGCACTTCGGTGTTGCCGCGCGAGGTCCCCGTTCGCGTCCACCGCGACGCCATCTCTGCACTGGCGAAGGATGCATCGGTGACGGTCAATACGGTCGTCCAGGTCGCATGGTCGATCGTGTTGTCTTCCTTGCTCACTCGCAGTGATGTCGTGTTCGGCGCGACGGTCTCGGGCAGGCCCGCCGAGGTGCCCGGCGCCACGGACACTCTCGGACTGTTCATCAACACCCTGCCCGTGCGGGTGCGATCGAACGCCACGGATTCTGTTCGGACGGTGATGGCTCGGCTGCAGAGCGAGCAGGTCGAACTGCTCGATGTCCATCACGTCGGACTTGCCGATATTCAGGGTGCGGCAGGCCCCGGGGCGATGTTCGATACGTTGACGGTCTTCGAGTCCTATCCGATCGATCGCAGTGCCTTGCGGTCCGATACCGATATCGACGGGATGCGAGTGCTCGACGTCGATGTCGCCGACGCAACGCACTATCCGTTGACGCTCGTGACCGTGTTGGAACCGGATCTGACCATGATGTTGAGGTTCTCACCCGACGCGTTCTCGCTCGGGCAGGCCACGACGATGAGCGAGCGTGTGCAGCGTGTACTGACAGCGATGACCGATCGTCCCGATGGCGCCCTCATCGATATCGATGTGTTGGGGGAGCTCGAACGCGAAGCGCTGACCCTGGACTGGAATGCCACCGACCGCGAGATCGAACCAACGACGCTCACGGAACTTCTGAGCGCGGCATCCCGCACGTATGCGTCCGAGACCTGCGTGGTGTTCGAAGAGCATTCGTTGACCTACGGCAGTTTCGCCGCACGGGTTCACTGCCTGACGCGTTTCCTTTTCTCCCGCGGTGTCGGTCCGGAGTCGGTCGTCGCCGTCGCACTGCCGCGTTCCATCGATCAACTCGTCTCCATCCACGCCGTCGTGCACGCAGGTGCTGCGTACTTGCCTCTGGACCCGACTCTTCCCGTCACACGCATTGCCTATATGGTCGATACCTGCTCTCCTACTATGGTTTTGGGTTCCCACATCGATGCCACTGCACCGGTCATCGACCCCCGCACTCTCGACCTGTCACGGTTCGGTACCGAGCCCATCACACCGCGGGAGCGAAGGTCTGCCCCCCGCGGGGAGAACACGGCGTACGTCATCTTCACCTCGGGGTCCACCGGTATACCGAAAGGCGTTGCGGTATCGCATGCCTCGATCGTCAACCGTCTGCTCTGGATGCAGGACACCTATCCGTTGGACGAATCCGACGTCGTACTGCACAAGACGCCGACGACATTCGACGTCTCGGTGTGGGAACTGTTCTGGCCCCATCTCACCGGCGCCCGAACGGTCATCGCCGAGCCCGAAGGCCACCGCGATCCCAAGTACCTCTCGGGCCTCGTCCAGGAGCAGGGCATCACCACCGCCCACTTCGTCCCGTCGATGCTCGATCTGTTCCTCGAGTACGGTGACGCCGCAGCGTGCACGTCGTTGCGTCACGTCTTCGCGAGCGGTGAAGCACTGCAGCGATCGACGGTTCGACGGTTCCATGCCGCGCTGGATACCTCGCTGCACAATCTCTACGGACCGACCGAGGCCGCTGTCGACGTCACGTTCCACAAGACCGAACCCGGTGCCGACTCGCTGGTTCCGATCGGCGTCCCGGTGTGGAACACCCAGCTGCGAGTTCTCGATCCTGTTCTACATCTCGTCCCCATCGGCGCAGTCGGCGAGTTGTACCTCGCCGGCGCACAACTCGCACGCGGCTATCTCCGGCGGGCCGCGCTGACCTCGGAACGGTTCGTGCCCGATCCGTTCCGTAGCGGCACCCGGCTCTACCGAACCGGCGACCTCGTTCGATGGACCCTCGACGGTGAACTGGAATATCTGGGCCGCAACGACTTCCAGGTCAAACTCCGCGGACAGCGTCTCGAACTCGGCGACATCGAGGCTTCCATCCTGCGCACACCCGGCGTCGGGTCCACCGTCGTCACCGTCCACGGATCGGGTGCGGCCCACGTGAGTCATTCCGCAGGCTCCACTCCCGCCGAGACACTCGTCGCTTATGTATCCGGAACGGCGTCCATCGAGGAGATCCGCAGCCGAACCGAAGCGGAACTTCCGCCCTACATGGTTCCGACCGTCTACGTGCCGCTGACGCGCATGCCCCTCGGCCGCAACGGCAAACTAGATCGGTCCGCGTTGCCGGAGCCGGTCGGTGAGTCGGCCGAGGTGATCGCCCCGGCCGACGACACCGAAGCAGCCGTGGCCGCGATCTTCGCCGACGTACTCGGTCGATCCGACGTCGGAGTGACTATCGGCTGGTTCGAACTGGGCGGAAACTCGCTGACGGCCACCCAGGTCGTCGCGCGGGTCAATTCCGAGCTCGGCAGCAACATCGGTGTGCGAGCCCTCTTCGATCACCCCACCGTCCGGGCATTGTCAGCGCAACTCGCACACGGGCAGAGCGGTCCCGCCCTCGGCACGGCAGTGCGCCCCGAGTCGATTCCACTCGCACCCAACCAGCACCGCATGTGGTTGCTCAACCGCTTCGACCCGGCTTCGGGGGCGTACAACATCGCGGGTGCCATTCGCCTGACCGGGGACCTCGACACCGACGCGCTTCGGCAGGCAGTGGTCGACGTCGTCGAGCGGCACGAATCGCTGCGGACCGTCTATCCCGATTCCCCGGACGGCCCACGACAGGTCGTGCTGGAGTCCGCCGCACTGGAGGTGCCGACGACCGACACCACCGAGCGCGATCTCGCCGGGGCGCTGGCGAGCATGGCCGCGCGTGGCTTCGACGTCACCGCGCAACCACCGATCCGGGCAGCTGTGCTCCGGCTCGGCCCTACCGAACACGTACTGATGGTGATCACCCACCACATTGCCGCGGACGGCTGGTCGATGCGTCCACTGGCCCGCGATGTCATGGCGGCCTACACCTCTCGGGCTCACGGCACCGCGCCGACGTGGACACCGCTACCGATCCAGTACGCCGACTACGCATTGTGGAAGATCGAGGTACTGGGATCGGAGTCGGATCCGGACTCGATGATCTCCCAGCAGCTCGCCTTCTGGAAGCACGAACTGCGCGGCGTACCCGAACGCCTGCCGCTGCCGACGGACCGTCCCCACCCCGCCACCGCGTCGCACCGCGGTGCTACCGCCGAATTCACCGTCACCGACGACACCCGCCGAGCAGTCGCCGCACTCGCGCAACGCACGGGTACGACGCCGTTCATGGTCCTGCATGCCGCGCTGGCCGTGCTGTTGGCGAGAGTCTCCGGAGAGCGCGACATCACCGTCGGCACGCCCGTCGCAGGTCGCGGCGAAGAGGCGCTCGACGAGATGGTCGGCATGTTCGTGGGCACCCTCACCCTGCGGACGGAGATCGATCCCGCGGCGAGCTTCACCGAGCTGCTGCACCGGGTCCGTGACCGCGATCTCGCTGCCTACAGCAATGCCGACGTCCCGTTCGATCGACTTGTCGAGGTCCTGGCGCCCACCCGGTCGACCGCACATCACCCTCTGTTCCAGGTCATGTTGTCCGTGGACGACGCGGCGCCGACGGTGGAATTGCCCGGGCTCGTCGTCGCTCCGGTCACCGGTGTCGCGGCCGTCGCGAAGTTCGATCTACAACTCGAAATCGATCCCGTCGATTTGCAGGGAACCTTCACCTACGCAACAGATCTGTTCGATGCCTCGACCGTCGTCTCCTTCGCCCGGCACTTCGTGAACATTCTTGCCACTGCCACCGCCGATCCCGACGCAGTGATCGGCGACATCGATCTGGCTGATCCCACAGTGCTGCAGGGCAGTCCCGCGCTCCGCCGACGCACTTTGCCGCAGCTGCTGGCATCGGCTGTGGTGAACTCGACCGGCGCGGCGGCACTCGAGGACGGCGATATCGTCTGGACCTACCCGGAACTCGACGATGCGTCCACCCGCATCGCTCGACAACTGATCGCGCGCGGCGCCGGCCCTGAGACTTCGGTTGCAATCATGATGGGACGCAGTGCGAGCGCCGTTCTGATGCTGTGGGCGGTAGCCAAGACGGGCGCCGCGTTCGTCCCGATCGATCCACGCTATCCGGCAGGCAGAATCGAACACATGCTGGCCGATTCCGGTGCACAACTAGGTATCGGTGAGGCCGGAGTCGGATCCGTGCACTGGGTGCGCCCGAGCGAGCTGGACCCGTCGGTCGGATCGGCGGCCCCGATCACCGACGCCGACCGGATTCTCACGCTGCGCCCGGAGCACTGCGCGTACATCATCTACACCTCCGGTTCGACGGGAACACCGAAGGGTGTGGCGGTCACACACAACGGCCTCGCCAACTTCAGCGCCGAGTTGTGCGAGCGATTGCGGCTGGACAACGGCAGTCGCACATTCCATTTCGCGTCGGCCAGTTTCGATGCCTCGATACTGGAAATGCTGCTCCCTCTCGGCACCGGTTGCACGATGGTCATCGCCGAACCCGACATCTACGGCGGCGCCGAACTGACTCGGGCCCTGCGCGGAGTCACTCACGCCTTCGTGACTCCGGCCGCACTCGCCACGGTGGACCCCGACGCCTTACCCGAGCTGGGCACCGTCGTCGTCGGGGGAGAAGCCAGTGGGACCGAGCTGGTTCGGACCTGGGCAGGCCGGGTCGCGATGTTCAATGCGTACGGCCCCACCGAGGCGACCATCGCCGCGACCATCGACGGGCCACTGGACCCCGAGCTACGGTTCGGAATCGGCGGGCCGATACGCGGAGTCAGCGCGTACGTTCTCGATTCTCGACTCCATCCGGTACCCAGCGGGGTGATCGGCGAGCTTTACATCGGCGGCGACTCCCTCGCCCGTGGCTACCACGGCAAGGTCGGTACGACAGCGGCCAGCTTCGTGGCCGATCCCTTCTCGCGACGCGGCACCCGCCTCTACCGCACCGGCGACCGAGTCCGCAGTCTCGGTGGTTCGTTCGAGTTCCTCGGCCGCGCCGACGCGCAGGTCAAGGTTCGCGGCTTCCGCATCGAACTGGGCGAGATCGACGCAGTGCTCACCCAGCATCCCGACGTCGACAACGCCGTCTCCGATATCGTTTCCGATGCCGTCGTCAGCTATATCGTTCCGGCAGTGGGTCGTTCACCGGTTCCGGCCGACCTTCTCGAACATGCCCGTCGCACTCTGCCGTCGCATATGGTTCCTCGATCGGTGACGATCATCGAATCGGTCCCGGTAACAGCGGCGGGCAAGCTCGATCGGTCGGCGTTACCCGCACCGGTGAAGATAGAGCGAGAATTCCTCGCACCGAGAACCGAAAGCGAAATACTCGTCGCCGAGGTGTTCGCCACCGTCTTCGAACTGGACCGAGTAGGGGCCGAGGAAGACTTCTTCGACCTCGGCGGTAATTCGCTCGTCGCCACGCGCGTGGTCGGGCGCATCAACGAGCGTGCCGGAACCTCACTGCCGGTGCGGTCGCTGTTCGATTCCCCCACCGTCGCAGGCATTGCCGTCGCTCTCGATGCCGCTGAGCGTTCGCAGCTTCCCGTCCTGACGGCAGGCCCACGACCGCAGCGCATTCCGCTGTCTGCGGCGCAGAGCAGGATGTGGCTGCTCAACCGAGCCGATCCCGACTCCGCCGCATACAACATCGCGTTGGCGGTCAGGTTGAGCGGCACGCTCGATGCGGCGGTTCTCGCGCTTGCCGTGCGGGATGTGCTCGACCGGCACGAATCCCTGCGCACGATGTACCCGGGAGGCTACGAACCCGAGCAGGTGATCCTCGATGCCGACGAGGTCGGGTTGGGCCTGACACCCGTCGACGTCGAAGAACATGCCGTGCTCGCCGAGACCGCCAAGGTGCTGGGGCGAGGCTTCGACGTCACGGCTGGGGTTCCCTTGCGCGGATCGCTTCTGCGCATACGAGCCGACGAGTACGTACTCCTGCTCGTGGTGCATCACATTGCGGCCGACGGGGTCTCGATGATTCCACTGACTCGGGACATTCTCACCGCCTACACGGCACGACTACACGGAGCACCTGCGCCCTGGAGTCCGCTGCCCGCGCAGTACGCCGACTACGCCCTGTGGCAGCACAGTGTCCTGGGGTCGACCGAGGATCCGGATTCGGTGGCTTCGCGCCAACTCGACTATTGGCGAACAACCTTGGACGGTCTGCCGGACCTGCTCGACCTCCCATCCGACCGTCGCCGACCCGCGGTCGCATCACAGCGCGGCGACCAGGTCACCTTCGAGCTCGACGATCGCACGTTCGCCGTCGCACGCTCCCTCGCCCACCGTCACGGCGCGTCGACCTTCATGGTCATGAACGCGGCATACGCGATACTGCTCGCACGGTTGTCGGGTACCAGCGACATCGCCGTCGGGACGACGGTGTCCGGCCGCGGGGCCGGTGTGCTCGACGACGTCGTCGGCATGTTCGTCGGAACTCTCGTGCTGCGCAACGAGGTACGGCCCTCGGCGATCTTTACGGAGCTGCTCGCCGAGGTGCGAGAGCGCAATCTCGATGCCTTCGCCAACGCCGACATTCCGTTCGAGAAGGTCGTCGAAGCGTTACGACCCACCAGGTCGACTTCGCACTCGCCGCTGTTCCAAGCACTTCTCGCGTACGAGCACGAGCGCCCGAGCACTATCGATCTACCGGGTCTGACCGTCTCGGAGTTCCCCTACGAACCGGGGGTGACGCGTTTCGATCTGGCGCTGACGCTGACCGAGACCGACCACGGACTCGGCGGCGCTCTGCGCTACAGCACCGACCTGTTCGACGCCGACACCGTCGCCGGCTTCGCCAGAAGGTTCGAGATGATCCTCGGCGCCGCTGTTGCCGAACCGTCGCGTCCCATCGGAGACATCGACATCCTCGACGCCGCCGAACACAGTGCGCTGGCACCGGTACACGGCGCCGATGCACCGAAACCGTGTACCTTCTCGGAGCTGATCGCTTCGGCGGTATCGCAGAATCCCGACGGCGTGGCCGTGCGCTGGAACGGCCGTGATTACACCTACGCCGACGCCGATGCCGTATCGACACAGCTTGCCCGGGTGCTTCTCGGCTACGGTATCGGCCCGGAAACGGTGGTGGCGCTGGGCCTTCCCCGTTCGGTGGAATCCGTCCTCGCGGTATGGGCGGTCACCAAGACCGGTGCCGCGTACGTTCCCGTCGATCCCGCATACCCGGCCGACCGCCTCGAGCACATGGTCACCGATTCCGGCGTCGTCATGGGAATCACCCTTGCCGAGCATGTATCGGTATTGCCGACCGGGATCACCTGGCTCGAACTCGACTCGGAAGAACATGTCACCGAACAGGAAAGCGCACCGAAGACTCCGATCGATTCCACCGAATCGAACGGCTATGTCGACCTCGACACGGCTGCGTACATGATTTACACCTCGGGCTCCACCGGTATGCCCAAGGGAGTGGTGGTGAGCCATCGCGGTCTCGCCAATCTCGCGGCATCGCGGCGCGAGCTGCACCGAGTGCAGTCCTCGTCGCGCTTCTTGCACAACACATCACCGAGCTTCGACATGGCCGTCGGCGAGATGGTGTCGGCGCTGTCCGCCGCAGCCACGCTCGTCATCTCACCGCCGGAGATCCTCGGCGGCGACGAACTGACGGCCTTCCTACGAGCAGAGCGCGTCACGCACGCGTTGATGACGCCCTCGGCATTGTCGACCCTCGATCCCGAGAACCTGACAGACCTCGAAGTCGTCTGTGTCGGCGGAGAAGCCTGCAGCCCGGAACTGGTGTCTCGGTGGGCACCCGGGCGGCTCATGCTCAACGGTTACGGCCCCACAGAGGCTACGGACATCTCGACGCTCGGCCCAGTCGAGAACGGGTCACCGATCGATATCGGCACACCGATCACCGGGTTCGAAGCCGTCGTTCTCGACACCCGCCTGCACCCCGTACCGATCGGCGTTCCCGGTGAGCTGTACGTCGCCGGCCCAGCACTCGCCCGCGGTTATCATGGCCGGCCGGGTCTGAGCAGCGAACGATTTGTCGCAAGTCCATTCGGGCACGGGCGGATGTATCGAACCGGCGACATAGTTCGGTGGACGACAGCCGGCACACTCCGCTACAGCGGTCGGTTCGATCACCAGGTGAAAGTGCGCGGCTTCCGCGTCGAACTCGGTGAAATCGATGCAGCGCTGTCGACGCATCCCGGTGTCGACTTCGCCGTCACGCTCGGCCGTCCAGGTCCGTCGGGGGATACCGCCCTCGTCTCGTACGTTCTCGTCACCCAAGACGGGCTCACCGGTCACGGTGTTCTGCGCAGCCATGTTCGGGCACTACTGCCCGGCTACATGATTCCCGCAGCCGTCATGGTTCTGACCACCATCCCGAGGACTCCCACCGGAAAACTCGATGTCGACGCGTTGCCGGAACCGGACTTCTCCGGCCTCCGCAGCGCATACCGGCCCCCGGCAACCGCCACGGAAGCTACTGTTGTTCGATCGTTTTCGGAGGTTCTGAAAGTGGACGATGTGTCGGTCACCGACAACTTCTTCGAGCTGGGAGGAACCTCGCTGAGCGCGATGCGTATGCTCACAGTCCTGCGCGAGTCGACGGGTACCACGCTCTCACTCCAGGCACTCTTGGCCGATCCGGTTCCCGAATCTCTTGCATCACTGCTGGATTCAGGAGCCGACGTCGGTAGCTCCTTCGACGTGGTGTTCCCGATTCGCAAAGGTGGGCCCAAGGCGGTGCTGTTCTGCATTCACCCGATCATCGGATTGTCCTGGTGTTACGCCGGTTTGGACAAGTACACGGCCGGGCCCATCTACGGTATTCAGACACCCGGGCTCACCGACCTTCCCGGTTCACTCGACGATCTGGCTCAGCGGTACATCGAGGAGATCGAACGGATCGCACCCGACGGCCCGTACCACCTGCTCGGCTGGTCGCTCGGTGGCACGATCGCGCACGCGATCGCCGTCGCGCTGAGGGCTGCCGGCAAGGAAGTTGATTCGCTCATCATGTTGGACGCTCACGCCGTTGGGCCCGAGGATGTCTGGGACACCGACATGGCCGCATCGGATCTGATGCACGCAGTGGGAGTTGCCCTACCCGGAATCGACGATCAGCGGATATCGCTGGAATCACTGCCGGATCTCGTCTCGGGCTCCGGTGTACTCAGCCGTGACGAAGTCGAGCGACTCCTCGGGTCCGCACGCCACAACCACGACATCTCCACCCGACACCATCCCGGCGTGTACGACGGCGAAGTACTGTACGTCGCTGCCGGCCACGAAGAACGGCAAGGACTCGCAACATGGCACCCCTACATTCGAGGCGAAATCACCACAGTGTCCATACCGAACACCCACTGGCAGATGACATCGGAGACTGCACTGAAATCCATCGGATCGCTGATCGATCACTACATCCGACGCGGGGTGCAGCGATGAAGACTGTGCGACGGCTGATCCTGGCGATCACTGCGGTACTCCTCCTCACTCCGACGACCGTGGCGGTCGCCGAACCTGCCACTGCGACAGTGGGAACGCTCGACCGGATCGAGCAGGTGGACGACACCCGCTGGAACGTGCACGTCTACTCGCCGTCCATGGACCGCGTCATCGAACTCCAAGTTCTCCGGCCCGCAGACACGTCGGTACCGCGTCAGACGCTCTACATGCTCAACGGCGCAGGCGGCGGCGAAGACGGTGCGAACTGGCTGAAGCAGACCGATATGGCCGCCTTCTTCGCCGAAAAGAACGTCAACGTCGTCATTCCCGTCGGTGGGTACCTGAGCTACTACACCGATTGGGAACGCGACGACCCCGCACTCGGACGCAACATGTGGCAGACCTTCCTCACCCAGGAACTACCGCCCGTCCTCGACGACGCACTGAACACCAACGGCGTCAACGCCATCGGCGGGCTGTCCATGTCCGCCGGTTCGGTCCTCGACCTGGCGATCCAGGCACCAGGTCTCTACCGCGGAGTGGCGTCGTACAGCGGTTGCGCGCAGACTTCGGACCCGTTGGGACGCAATCTCGTTCGCCTGTTGGTGGAAGCGGTCGGTAAGGGCGATGTCGAGAACATGTGGGGACCGGCCAGTGATCCACGCTGGGTCGAGCACGACCCCCTTCTCAACGCCGAGAAGCTACGTGGACTGGAACTGTTCGTCTCCAATTCCACCGGACTGCCCGGACAGTACGACATGCCAGGAGTCGTCCGACCCGTCGGCGCGCCTTCGCTGCCCAACCAGGTCGTCGTAGGTGGACTCATCGAAGCAGTGACCAACGGATGCTCCGAGCGACTCGAGCAACGACTCGACGAACTGGGTATCCCCGCGCACTTCGATCTCGGTTCCAACGGGACACATTCGTGGATGTACTGGCAGGACGCATTGCGTGCATCGTGGCCGACGTTGGAGCGTGCGCTGACCGGCTAGCGGAGATTGGTGCTCGGCGGTACACGTTTCGTCTGGCGAAGGCCGAGCACCGGGGCAGCAGCTAACCGAGCCAGTCCAGTACCGCCGCTGCCGTCCACGACTGCTGCATGCTGCCGAGCGGCTCACCGGTGAACGGCTCGTAGTATTCCGCGAAACTCCCGTCGCCGGCCTGCCGCAGGCCTTCCTCACGCAGCGTCAACGACCGCTCGGCCCACCCGCGCCTCGAGAACGCCCACGAGAACAACCAGGTCATAACCGGCCACACCGGACCACGCCAATACTCCCGTGCACGAAAGTCTTTCGAGACCGGCGACGTCGACGGCGGAACAGCGAACAGCAGATCCGGATGTCCGCAGAAGCGGGTGCCTTCGAACATCCGCAGCAGCGTGCGTTCCTGTTCACGTGGCAACCCTCCGCACAGCAGGGGAGCGAACATCGCGATCGTGTCGGTGGAGATCCAGCGCCCCGCACGGACGTCGTAGTCCCGGGCCGCCCCGGATCGCTGATCGGTCGTTGCGACCACTCCCTTGCGAAACTTCTCGGCCCATTCGCGCAGATCTCGGACGTCGGAGTGCGGTTTGGAGTGTTCCTCACCGATGGTCGCAAGCACATCGCACGCCATCGAGAAGATGGCGCTGACGAAGACGTCCTCCACGGCGAAGCTCATCTTTTCTGCCAGCGCCGCGTCGTCGTAGCCCACTTGTTTCATCTCTTCGACCAACCAGATGTAGCGGTCGTATTCACTGTTGCTCGGACGCATCGACAGATCGGTGATCACCGCGTGGTCCTTGCGGACGTACGGGGGCATCTGCCCGGCGACGACATTGGCATACGAGCCATCCCAGCGCGGGGAGTTGTCCATGCCCGACTCCCAGCCATGGAACAGCGTGATGCGGCCACTGCCCTCGATGTCGCGCGCCGTGGCGAGCCACCGATGCCATCGGACGAGGTTCTCCCACCGGCGATCCAGGAACTCCTCGGCGACGGCCCGAGTGGTCCGACCGTGTCGCTTCGAGTGATCGAGGATGCGCTGCACCGCAATGGCATGCACCGGAGGTTGCGTGATTCCCGACGTCTGCGGCCCGATGGGCGAGTGCACGGCCAGCTCCCGTGTTTCCCACCGCGCGGGCCCGGGGAAGTAGCCGTCGACGCCGTTCGCGAAGACGATGTGCGGGATCATCCCGTTCTTCCACTGCGCGGACAGCAGGGTATCAAGCTCCACCACAGCTCGTTCGACGCTGAGCGGTGCGAGCCCGACCGCCACGAACGCCGCGTCCCAGCTCCACATATGTGGATACAGCCGCGGTGCGGCGCTGGTCATGGTGCCCAAGTCGTTGCCGCGGAGAAGATAGGCAGCTCGAGCGGCCAGTTGTGTCGGAGTGAATCCACGGTCGCCCATGGCTCTAGTTTGCGTCCATTCGATGTTTCGCGCGCATCGGACTCGCTCGAGGACCGTAACTGTCCGCAAGAGCTCGTACCGTTGCTTTCACCAGCAACGAAGGGAACTTTCATGACACTCGCCGGCGAGAAGGCCGATATTGCAAGAATGCTCGCCGACCAGCGCAAAAATTTTCTTTACACGGTTCGGGGGATCACCGATGAACAGGCCAGGCAACGAACAACCGTCAGCGACCTCACCCTCGGCGGACTGCTCAACCACGTCGTCAACAACGAGCGTTCCTGGATGGGAATTATCGCCGCCATGGACGAGAGCGCCGAGTTCGACATCTCACGCATGGGGGCCGAGTACGTGATGAGTCCGGGCCAGAGCGTCGTCGGTCTCGTCGAGGAGTTCGCCCTGGTCGCCGCCGCATCAGAAGCGGCGATGGCCGATCTCGACCTCGACACCCAGGTACCACTCCCGACTGCGCCGTGGGCGCCGGAACGCTCGTGGCAGTCGGTGCGCTACACCCTGCTCCACATCTTGCGAGAGTGCGCTCAGCACGCCGGTCACGCCGACATCATCCGGGAATCCCTCGACGGCGGGAACACGACGATGTCCATGGGGGTCGAGGCGGGCATGGCGTTCGACTAGGTAAGCGCACTGACTAGTTTGGACTCATGACTTCAGCAGCTTCGACGCGAACAGCTTTGGTGACGGGTGCGAGCCGAGGCCTCGGTGCGGCGATTGCGCGGCAACTCGCATCCGATCACCACGTGTACCTCGGCGGACGGTCTTCGGAGTCACTCGCTTCGATCACCGACGAACTCGGTACCGGCACGCCCTGGCCGGTGGATCTCACCGATCACGACGCCGTCGCCGCCGCAGTCGAGCCAGTGGAGTCGCTCGATGTCCTGGTCCACAACGCCGGTATCGCGGCACTCGGCACGATCGAGGAGTCGTCGGTCGATGATTGGCGTCGCCAGTACGAGAGCAACGTCCTGTCGGTGGTTGCACTGACCCAGCTCTTGCTGCCGGCGCTGCGACGCGCGGGCGGGCATGTGGTGCTGATCAATTCGGGTGCCGGCATCCGGGCCAACCCCGGGTGGGGCGGATATGCGGCGTCGAAATTCGCGTTGCGGGCCTTCGCCGATGCCCTGCGCCAGGAAGAGCCGACGTTGCGTGTGACGTCGGTGCACCCCGGAAGGATCGACACCGATATGCAACGCACCATCGTCGAGCACGAGGGCGGGGAGTACGACGGGTCGAAGTTTCTGCAGGCCGGATCGGTCGCGCTCGCCGTTCGGAACGCGATCGATACCCCAGCCGACACCCACCCGACCGAGATCGTGCTCAGGTCGAGGTAGACAACAACCGAGCCCGTCACCGATGTCCTCGCCACAGCAGCACCGGACATGGGTGACAGCTACCCCTGGGAATTACGAGACCGCCGACAGTGTGTGCAACTGAATATCCAACACGAGTCTCCGCGAGATAGGAATGCAAAGTATGGGTAGCTGGAAACCGTTTGTTTCGGGGAAAGACCCAGATCCACGATTCACGCTCGCCAACGAACGGACGTACCTGGCCTGGATTCGCACCGCGACGGCATTTGTGGCCTCAGGTGTCGGACTCGAAGCTTTCGGCGCCGACATCCTTCCGTCGACAACGCGTTCTGCTTTGGCAGCCTTACTGTTGATCGGTGGAGCATTGATCACTGTCACTTCGTTTTTTCACTGGATCAGTTCGGAACGAGCGTTGAGAGCGGAACGCACGCTTCCAATTCCCTTGATGGCGCCGGCGGTGGGGGTAATCCTGGTGATCTGCGCAACGGTACTGGTGATTGGGGTTGTGAGCTGAAATGACCTCGCTTCATTCCGACAGCGTGCCGAAGTCTCCGGACGGGGGTCTGCAGTCCGAACGCACGTCGCTTTCATTTGTGCGTACAAGTTTGTCGATCCTAGGTTTGTCTGCAGCATGCTTGCGATGGCTGCCACCATTCGGAGCGGCATCATTGATCGGGCCATTGATCGCCGCTTTGCTGATAATCGCAGTGACGATCTTCGAACGCCGTTCGAGGCCTGCACGCTTGGTGCTGTTCACAACCGAAAAGGCAACACCTGCGTTGGCGATGGGTGGCGTGCTGGCGTTGAGTCTGATCGTACTGAGCGCGTCAGGGTTGTGGATCTTGCTCAAATGAACCGGTACTTCATCCCCGTCCGATGATTCCATCCGCCGAACAGCAAACTACCACTGTGTAATTCACAAAGATCACGTCGCCGACTCCGGTGCCTGGAGCAGGCATTTCGACCGCAAAATTTTGCAAATCCAGTCAATGGACGAACTAAAGATGAAATAATCGATGAGATGCAGGTAACACCTGCGCCTCTTCCGGCGACATACTCGTCGATCGGCGCTTACGAACTTCACAGGTTGTTCGCACACGCGGCCGAATGACCGAAGACTTGATCCCGGAGGCTCAGCATGACCGTCGTCAACGATCTCTCGCACCCCTCCATCACGGGAATCGTCGATCGGTCGCCCACCGCGTATCCGAGGCCGACCATTCTGCCGATCCGCGCCACCGGATCACGGGCACCCGTCTTCTGTATTCATCCGATCGACGGACTCGCTTCCTGCTACGCCTCGTTGGCTGGACACGTGAACGCGGAGCACCCCATCTACGGTGTTCAGGCGCCCACACCCGGGAACGATTCGAAGTCCCTGACGGCACTCGCGGCGTATTACGTAGATGAGATTCTCGCCGCCAACAGTGTGGGACCGATCCATCTTCTCGGACTCTCCTTCGGCGGCCTTCTCGCCCACGCAGTAGCCGTCGACATGCAGGGACGCGGCGTCGCAGTGGACAGCCTCACTCTGCTCGGCAGCGATCCACTGCCGTCCCGCCCCGTCGGCACCCCCGCTGAGGTTGCGCACGAACTGTTGGCCGGTATGGGCGACGATATCGATCGAAGCCACGCCGAGGAACTCCTGGCCGTCGCCACCCACAACGAAGCCTTGGCCAACCGACACTTCCCCGGCGTCTACGTCGGCGACGCCCTGGTCGTGTCCTCGGACGGATCCGACGCCGGACCGGTGTGGCACACCTTCATCAGTGGGACGGTCGTCAAGTATCTGGTGCCCGACGCCACCGCCTTCGGCCTCGTCGGGCCGCTGGTCGACAGCTACATCTGAGCCTCTTCGGGGGTTGAAGGACCCCCGAGTCAGGTCACTGCAGCGTGGAATCGAGCCAGTCGATGGTCTGCATGCCGAACAGATCGGTGCCCCACCCGTACGCGTCCGTGAGGGTTTTGCTCATCGAGCAGTCGCTAGGCGCATATGTCACATCGGTGCCCCCTGCCCGGTACCTCTCGACGAGGTCTCGCGAGTCCTGCGCAGGCACCAGTGACATCGGTGAGTCGTCGGCGCCGCACGAGGTGACGAGGACTTTGGCCTGCGGCGCGCGTTTGCCGAGCTTGTTGTGCTCGAAAGCCGGCTGGAAATCGGGGATGTCGGCAGGGCTCTGTCCGTCGGTGAACAGCGTCTGCAGCGGTACGAACGGCATGGTGAAGTATGCGGGCATCTGGCACTGAGTGCGGTAGAAGGCCGCGATCTCCTTGCCGACCGGAGTGAGCTTCTCGTCGATCTTCATCTCCGGGTACCAGGGCTCCAGGCCCAGGAGGTTCGCGAACGCGAAGCCGGAGCCGACCGAACCGTCTGCGGTGCGCATGAAGTTCTTCTGGTTGATGACCATGCCCTCGAGCACGGCGGACTTGACGTTGAGCTCGGGCGCGTACTCCTGTTGGATCTCCGCTGCCACCGCAGCGCCGACGCCGCCTCCCGCGATGCCGAAAATGCCGATCGGCGCCTCCTTGTTCAGACCCGCCTCCTGCACCTGCAGCGCAGCGCGAAGGCCGTCGAGATTGGACTGTCCGCCGAACTTGCCTGCAAACACGCCGTGCGGGTCCGGGTCGCCGGCATTGCCGACGTCGCTGATCATGACTGCATAGCCCTTGTCGAACATCAAGGCCAGCGGCCCCAGCGCAGACCACGATGCGCCATCGAGGGGATCCGCCCCGGTCCACTGGTTGCTCGGGTGGCAGTAGGCCCCGACGCTGTCATTGGCCTCCTGGTAACCGATGATGGGTCGGTTCGCGTTGTCTCGGCCGTCGATCGGGATCATCAGGATGCCGGTGCTGATCGCCGGCCTGTCGTCGACGCCCCGGGTCACATACATGACCTTGTAGGCGTCGAGGTTGCCCGGCTCGAAACCGGCGAACATCACCTGTACCTGTTGCGACTCGAGCAACGTTCCGGGAGCCTCGTCGCCGGTCAGCTCGGGCTCGTCGTAGAAGGGGTCGTTCGGCGCCAGCGCTTCAGCGATCTCGTCGACCGTGGCGAACTGGCCGTCTTCGAACGTGCTCTGCGTGTAACCGGTGAAGATTTCGTCGAGCCCGGGGGTGTCCACCGGTTCTGCCTGTGCCACCGATTGCGCGCCGACGAGCACTGCGATGGAGGCGGCCGTGGCCGTGAAAATCGTGGCTGCGCGTTTCATGCGAACGTCACCGTGGTTCCCTCTAGTGCGGATTGGAGCATCTGCGGAATGTTCCGCAGCGGTCGTGCGCCTTCGAGCTTCTGATCGTATGGCTCGCGCAGCTCGGACTCGAGCTGCGGCCAATTGTTCTCCACCATCGCCTTGTACTTGGGCAAAAGCTCGGCGGAGATGTAGTCCCACCGCTGATCGAATACCGACCAATTCCAGCTGGGGAGCGGTGTGGTCAGGGTAGCGACGCGCCCGTCGGCCAGCGTGGTACTGATGGTGACCGGCTTGTACGAGCGCGGCGCGACTACCCCAGCCACCGACGGCGAGGCTGCGATAGTGGACGCATAGGTGATGGCCTCGCCGACGTCGCCCTTGTAATTGCGGACGTCATCCCATTGCGACCTGATCACCTCGCCCTGCTCGCGCTGCAGCAGCACGCGGTTGCCTGCGGCGATGCGGTCACTCTCGCCCGAGGCCACATCGATCCAGGCGTTCAGGACGGAGTCGTCGAACAGCCCGGCTCTGTGCATCTGTTCCAGCGCTGGGAGGCCTTCGGTGACATACGCCTGATGCATGGGCATCAGGTCGGAGAAGATGTTCTTCTGCATCACCAAGATCTCGCCGAGGATCTGCTGCAGGTCCTCCGGCGTTATGGTGGCACCTGATCGGGCGAGCGCCTGCAGCCCCTCTGGCAGCAGAGCCACCGCGTCGGGGCCGAGCACCTGGAGGGTCTGCTCGACGATGGCGTTGGCTGTCTGCGCCATACCGGGGAAGTCGTAGATCACGGACATCAACTCGAAGTCGATAAGGCCGCCGCCGAAATCTGCGCCCACGAGTCCGCCCATACCGGCCCACTGCAACTCGCGATGGCTCGACTGCAGGCCCACGTAGTAGCTGTAGGAGTCGATCAGGTTCTGCCGGTTGGCCTCGACGCCCGCGCGGGGGTCCCAGGTCGCAAGGTCGATGCCGGCAGCCTCGGTCACGTCGACCAGGCGGTACTGCAGCAGCAACGCCGCATAACGGGGCGGATCGACACCCTCGCGATCCGCTCTCTCCAACAGATTCTCGAGCTGCGCCTTGCCATAAGGTAGCGCCGGATTGACACCACCCGGGCCATGGGCCGCATCGCGGTTGACGAGCGGCAGATCCAGGAATGGCGCAAGTTCCGCGGAGATGGCGGGGTCCGCATTCGCGAACCCGACGCTCAGCGGCATCATGAGCGCGAAGGCCGTGGCCGTGGCGATCGCTCGGCCCCATCTCGAACGTGCGGTGCGGACGGGGGTACGAGTCGACAACTTCACTCCTGCAAGGGGACGATCCGGGGGTCCAGCGATTGCAGTCGATTCTGCAGCCATCTGGCGATCAACGGAACACTGTACACAGACAGTGCGCAGGCACCTGGGGTTCCTGATCTGCAGGTGCAAAACGACCGTTGACCACTGTTCTTCGCGCGTACCGTTGGTGTGGTGACGACAACGGTTCATCAGGCAGATCTGGTCTGTGAGGGCGGCGGGGTCAAAGGCATCGGCCTCGTCGGAGCTGTCCATACGCTCGCCGAGGCAGGCTATGGTTTTCCGCGCGTCGCCGGGTCCAGCGCCGGCGCCGTCGTCGCGGCGTTGGTGGCTGCGTTGCAGCACGCCAAGGAGCCCTTGACGCGATTGCCGGAGATTGCGCAGCGCGTCGACTACCGCAAACTGACCGACCCGTCACTGCTCGGGCGTGTGCCGCTGATCGGCGGAGTCCTCTCGTTGCTCACCTCGAACGGTCTCTATCAGGGGGCCTATCTCGAAGGCCTCCTCACCGATACTCTCGCCGAATTCGGGGTCCACACTTTCGGCGACCTACGCACCGGCGAGGAACCGCTGAGCTACGCATACTCGCTGGTGGTGACCGCCAGCGACCTCTCCCGGAAACGTCTTGTCCGGATCCCTTGGGACCTACCGCTCTACGACATCGACCCCGATACCTTCCCCGTCGCAAAGGCGGTGCGAGCATCGTCTGCGATCCCGTTCCTGTTTCGACCCGTCCAAGTTTCGGGCGCAACCTGGGTCGACGGCGGACTGCTCTCCGACTTCCCCGTCGGATTGTTCGACCGGACCGACACCGCAGAGCCTCGCTGGCCGACATTCGGTGTACGGCTCACCGCACGACCGGGCACACCCCCGGCGACCCATCACGTGCGCGGGCCCCTGGCCCTCGGCATAGCCGCGATCGACACCTTGTTCACCAACCAGGACGCCGCCTACGTCGATTCACCCTGCACGGTGCGGCGCACGGTGTTCGTCCCCACCGAGTCGGTCAGCGCCGTCGATTTCGACATCACCGACGCGCAAAGACTCACCCTCTACAACAGCGGTGTCCGTGCTGCGCAACAGTTTCTGAGCACCTGGGACTTCGCCGACTACCTCACCGCCTGCCGCACACTGCCGGTCTGAAATCCGGGACTCCATGATGGGAAAATTCACTCCTACACAGCGCGGTCACTGGTCTCCCAGTAACGCGCGCGCAGCGCCTTCTTGTCGAGTTTACCGAGCGGTGTCAGCGGCAGGCTGTCCACAAAATCAATGCTCTTGGGCGCGTGCACTGACCCCTTTGCTGCTTTCACCCGCTCGACCAACTCTTCCGTCGCGACCGTCAGCCCACCGCGCAGAACCACGCACGCCTTGACGGCTTCACCCCACTTGTCGTCCGGTACACCCACAACCGCCACGGAGGCGACGGACGGGTGCTCGGAGATCACGTCCTCGATCTCGCGCGGGAACACGTTGAATCCGCCGGTCACGATCATGTCCTTCTTGCGATCGACGATGGACAGAAAGCCGTCGACGTCTTTGCGCGCGATGTCGCCGGTGTGCAGCCAGCCGCCGCGGAAGGCTTCTGCGGTCTCGGCAGGTTTCTTCCAGTACCCCTTCATGACCAAGGGACCTCGGACGCAGATCTCGCCCAGTTCGCCCTGCGGCACTTCGTTCAGGTCGTCGTCGAGCAGTCGGACGTCGAGCCACGGCACCGGACGGCCACACGTGGCAAGTCGGGCGGGGTCGTCGGCGAGGTGCTCTTCCTTACGGAGCACCGAGATGGTCATGCCACACTCGGTCTGACCGTAGAACTGGAAGAAGATCTGACCGAACCTCTTGATTCCTTCCTGCAAACGTGCCGGCGACATCGCGGATGCCCCGTAGAAAAGCGTCTGCAGACTGGAGACGTCCCGTTTCTCGAGGTCCGGATGGTCCATGAGCATGTAGATCATGGTGGGCACCAACATGGTTGCGGTGATCTTGTGCTTTTCGATCGCCTCGAGAACTGCTCCGGGTTCGAAGGCAGGCAGGACGATCAGCGCGCCGCCGCGCAGCAGCGTCGGAGTGAAGAACGCGGCACCGGCATGCGATAGCGGCGTGCAGATGAGGAAACGGTTCTCCTCGGGCCATTGCCATTCCGACATCTGGATCTGATTGAGCGCAGCGCCCGAACGGAAGGATCCGACAACACCTTTGGGCTTTCCTGTGGTGCCACCGGTGTACACCATACTGCTGGCGTCCTCGGCATCGACGTGCGCGGCTGTGAGAGCTGCAGGCTCGAATGTGGCCGCGAGAGCCAGAATGTCGATGCCCACCTCGGAGGGCCCCATCGACAGGATCGTGATCAACGACGGGGACGACGCCTTCAACTCTGCGGCGCGTTCCTCGAAAGAGTCTGGGTCGAAGATGAGGGTCTCGATCTCGGCGTCGTCGACGATGTACTTGTGGTCGTCGAACGAACCCATCGGATTGAGGGCGCTGGCGCGACAACCGGTGATCATGGTTGCGCCCATGCTGACGAGCACTTCAGGACGATTCTTGGACAGCATCGCCGTGCTGGTGCCCTGGGTGATTCCGAGCGACGCGAGTGCTTGGGCGAAGCAGCTGATCTGATCGCGCATCTGCCCACCGGTGAGAACAACGTCGCCGATGTACAGCGCCGGCTTGTCGTGGTTCCGTTCGAGGGCGGTGATGAGCAGGTCCGGAGCGTAAATCGGCCGGTGGAGGTCAGCAAACTCGTCTGGCATCTGGTCTTCCTTCTACTCGGCCTGCCCGGTTCCGAAACAAATACCACAACGCGAACGGTGAGACGGGCAGGTGCCCACGGTTCGGTGACGCCTTCGAGGGTAAGCGAACTCACACCTGGTTCGAGGCTCGGGTCGAGCTATTCGCGATCCTTCTTCCTGCTGACGTGGTGGCTTGCGGGTATGCGAAAAGATCCGGCCTGCGATCGAAACGATCGGTAGCCGAATCCGGTTCTTCTCGAAGCCGCCATGCGGCGGACGATTGCTCCAACCCCCGACGGGGTGGGCGGACGAGATTGCTGACAGTGATGCCCTCGGGAGCGATCGGCGACTGTGGGAGCAGACCGAGGACGCGAGCCAAGGCCTTCGCAGGCAGTCGACGAACGTCGCGGTCGTCGAGCAGGACATGCCCGCGCTGCGGCTTCAGCAGCCTCGACATCGACTGCAGCAGAGTCGATTTGCCGCCGGCGTTCGCGCCGACGATCGAGATGATAGTGCACCCTCAGTAAGTACGCAATCGCGCCAAATGGACAGCATTTGTCGCCGAACGGACACGCCGTGGCCGTATCACTGGGCTCGAAACTGGCCAGGGCTCATACCGCTGACTCTCTGGAAAGACGCACCGAACGCGCTCACGGACCGGAAACCCACGGCGACAGCTATCTCGTCGATCGCATCGCCTCGAGCCCATCTCGGCGTGAAAAATGCGTGTGATGGTTCGAGTGCTCACGTTCAGTCGAAGGGCCCACTGCTCGAGCGTCGTCGAATCGTCGGGGGCGAGAACATCGAGCACCATCGCCTCCGTAGTGACACGCGAGGAATCCGACAGTGGCTCGGTGTTGAGGCGATCGAGCAGCAGCCGGAGCATCGGGGTGATATCGACGTCGACGGGATCGGGTGTGATCACCAGTGCACCCTGAACTCTGAATTACGCTGCGCGCATGCGAGTCCCGCCGGAAACCACCAGGAATGCAACAACCCGGCCGGAATGCACAGTCCTACGGCCGTCGTGATCGTCCAGATGCAGGTCCCGATCGTGGTGGTGGACGCACCCCGCTCGTTCCACAACAGCTCGTGCGTGGGATGCGAGTGCTCCTCGAACCAGGTGTCACGAGGAACCAGGTGTCACAGGTGATTACCTCGTCCCAGCCGTCGATGACATACGGCATCGCGATCTCGCCGGCCGCGTAGATCGGGAGCGTGCGTGTGTCCACGGTCGTCACGCGCACAAGGATGTCATGGCATCGAAGATCTCGGTGGCGGCTAGTCTGAGGCCATCAAGGGGGCATACAAGCGCTGGCTGGTCGGCCGACGCTATTCTCGCAAACGTTTGGACGTGCATCAATGGTCGAGCCTGCACAAAATGGCAAGAGCTTTCGCTCGCAACTGACGTCGGGTGAAGATCTGGTCGACCCGGCCACGTGGGCGGGTTCGGTGCAGCCGGCCAGTGGCGTCGCTCCGCGGGTGCGCATCGGTACCAACCGATGGTTCAACTTGCTGTGGTTGCTGCCGATCGGCTTCGTAATCCTCATCGTCGCGGTGGCTGCCGCCAAAGGGTTACGCAGCACTGACTTCATGCAGCAGTTCATCGAGGAACATCCCGGGACCTCCGAGGCCGCTGCAGGTGAGACTGCTGCTTTGCCGGCATGGGTAGGGGCGCAGCACTTCCTCAATCTGTTTCTGATGATCTTCATCATTCGGTCCGGAGTACAGATCCTCACCGACCACCCCCGGCTCTACTGGACCCGTCACAGCACCCCGGGGCGAGATTGGTTCCGAATCCAGAAGCCGGTTCCCACCGACCCGTTGTGGACTGCGAAGGAAGACTCGATTTCCCTACCCGGAAACGTCGGTTTGCCGGGCATTCGACACTCGATCGGTTTGGCGCGGTGGTGGCATCTCGGCACCAACGTACTGTGGCTCCTCAACGGTGTCGTATTCTACGTGCTGTTGTTCGTCACCGGACAGTGGCGACACGTGATTCCGACCAGTTGGGACGTCTTTCCCAATGCATTCTCAGTGCTGGTCCAATACCTCTCGCTCGACTGGCCGCTGGAGGGGCACTGGGTGGCGTACAACGGCCTGCAACTGCTGGCGTACTTCTTGACGGTGTTCGTCGCAGCACCGGCCGCGATGATCACGGGATTGGGGATGTCGCCTGCGCTGTCCACCCGTTTCCGACGGATCAGCAGAGTGTTCAGTATCCAAACCGCGCGCTCACTGCACTTCTTGGTGCTGATCTGGTTCTTGGTCTTCATCGTCGTACACGTCACTATGGTCGTGACCACGGGTGTGGTGCGCAACCTCAACCACATGTACGCCGCACGTGACGACCAGAGTTGGATCGGCCTAGGGATTTTCGCAGTGTCGATGGTCGTCGTGATTGCCGGTTGGGTTGCGGCAACTCCGGTAACGCTGCGCCATCCACGGCTGGTGCAGCGGGTCGGGTTTGCACTGATCGGACCGGTTCAGCGTCTGTTCGAACATGTCGACGCCAAACCTGGCGAGTACACCGAAGCAGATCTCTCGCCGTACTTCTGGCACAACGGCCGTTATCCCGACTCCGACGAGTATCAAGCTCTGCGCGAGAACGACTTCATCGATTATCGGCTGCGAGTGAACGGACTCGTCGACAGCCCTCGCGATTTCGATCTCGCACAACTACGGGACTTGCCACACCACGAACAGATCACACAGCATTTCTGCATCCAGGGATGGTCCGGCGTCGCGAAGTGGGGTGGGGTGTCGATGCAGACCATCATGGACCAGGTTCATCCCCGTCCTGAAGCTAAATGGGTAGTGTTCTACTCCCTCGGCGACGGTTCCGACGGCGGCGTCTACTACGACGCCCACCCCATCGAGCAGATGTCCTATCACCTGTCGATGCTGGCCTACGACATGAACGGTGCCCCACTGACATTCGGGCACGGCGCCCCGCTGCGGCTGCGTAACGAAACGCAACTCGGGTTCAAACAGGTCAAATGGATCAAAGGTGTCGAGTTCGTCGCCAGCTTCGACGACGTCGGGGGCGGTTTCGGAGGCTACAACCAAGACCACGAATTCTTCGGATACCGTCAGACCCTGTAGATGCCGATCGATGAAGGAGAGTGATTCACATGAACAAGAGATCATTGACAGCGTTGGGTCGTGAACAGATAGCTAGCGCCGAACGGGCGTCCAGTGGGCGCGCTGCCCACACTGTGTACGGGGGCCATGAGCACGTCCTGCGCCAAACGTTGGTCGCGCTCGTCGCCGGTCAGGTGCTCGCCGAGCACGAAAATCCCGGTGAGGCAACCGTCCACGTTCTACACGGCCGCGTCCGTCTCACCGCAGGAGAGGACGCCTGGGAAGGCTCGGCCGGAGATTTGCTCGTCGTGCCCAATTCACGTCACGCGCTCGAAGCGCTCGAGACCTCGACAATATTGCTGACGGTAGCGAAAATTATTGCACCGTAGTCAATTTCGTCGGATAACAAATGCTCGCGACTGGCTTTATTTTATTTACTGGGTATGGTCGGTGTCAGATCGTGATTGCCACTTCGAAAAGGGAGCGTCAATGGCTGAGAAAACACCGGGTCGAAACCTACGAAAACCCGCGCAAAGCATCAAAGAGCGTCGTGCTGAAAAGCGCGAAAAAAGCCGCGAGTCGACGGAACTGCTAACCAAGCGCAAACGCTGAACAACGAATTGAATTCGCGCTTGGGCAGATAAATTCGCGTATGCTATCTGCCCGAGCGCGAACTCGAAGAGGTCCCCATCATGGACTCGGCGTCGGTGCCAGACTGTTGCCGCAGAACCGTAACCACTGCGCGGACTCGATCGTCCTGCTGGTCGGTCTGGCGGTAGAACACCTGTTCGCCGGTGATCGTGTGGAGCGAGTCAGATTTCCTATCCTAGGATGAGAAAGCTAAATCTGCGCCAGGAGATCGACGGTCACCGCAATCAGCAGAATTACTTTGAGTACCTCGAGTGCGATGTAGACCAAGTGGATATTCGACCGCGGCAGGTTCTCACCGGCAAGGATCCGGTTCGACCTCTTCGTCAGGGGTGGACGAACTACCGTGACCTGGACCACCAGGATCGCGGAGACAAGCACAAGTAGCAACCAGCCATTCGTGTCCGCGAAAAGCCACGCGACCGATAGCGCAACGGCGAGGACCACCTCGACGATGTTCAACGCCGCGAACACCTTGCGACCGATGCCGAGGCCGATCGCCAGCGTTACCCCTGGTGCTCGAAACTTGATCGGCGCTTCGATGAACGAAATCGCGATCACCATGCCCAACCAGAACACCGGCAGAACCAGTTGGATGTCGCGTGCCAGACTCATCGAAACCCCCTGATCGGTATTTGTCACCGAACAGGACGATACCTCGGTCGCAGCGCACCGGTCAGGCTGTCGCACGCGGCAACTGTCCGAAAGTGATTGCCAGATCCCATGGCTGCATGTCCCACCGGGCCGGCCAGCCTTTCCGTGTACCGAAGCCGTGTACCCCGCGGCTACTTCAGAACGATATTGACCATCCGGCCCGGGATGACGATGACCTTGGTCGGAGCTTTGCCCTCGAGGATCGCGAGAATCTTCTCGTCCGCGAGGGCGGTCTTCTCGACGTCGGAGTTGGTGGAATCGGCGGGCACGCTGATGCGGCTACGCACCTTGCCGTTGACCTGGATCGGATAGTCGACGGTGTCGGCGACGAGCCACTTCTTCTCCACCCGCGGGAACGGACCGTGCGCGAGAGAGCGATCGTGCCCGAGCTGCTTCCACAGCTCCTCGGACAAGTGCGGCGCCATCGGGGCGAGCATCAGCACCAACGGCTCCACCACTCCACGTGGTGCGCCGGCCGGATACGCCTTGGTCAGGTGATTGGTCAGCTCGATGAGCTTCGCCCCGGCCGTATTGTCGCGCAGCGCAATGTAATCGGCCTCTACACCCTCGATCACCCGGTTGAGGACGCGCAGGGTGTCCTCGCTCGGCTTCTCGTCGGTGACGCGGACGGCACCGGTTTCCTCGTCGAGGACCAGTCGCCAGACGCGCTGCAGGAATCGCTGCGCACCGACGACGTCCTTCGTCGCCCATGGCCGTGAAGTATCCAACGGTCCCATCGACATCTCGTAGACACGCAGGGTGTCGGCGCCGTATTCCGCGAAAATGTCGTCGGGGGAGACGGAGTTCTTCAGGCTCTTGCCCATCTTCCCGTACTCACGGTTGACGGGTTCGCCCTGGTAGAACCAGCCGCCGTCGTGTTCTTCCACCTCTTCTGCGGGCACATAGACTCCGCGCGCATCGGTGAATGCGTACGCCTGGATGTAGCCCTGGTTGAACAGGCGGCGATACGGCTCGCTCGAACTGACATGGCCGAGGTCGAAGAGGACCTTGTGCCAGAAGCGCGAGTACAGAAGATGCAGCACAGCATGCTCGATGCCACCGACGTAGAGATCCACCCCGCCCGGATCGTTGGGTCCGTGGATCTCGGGACGCGGTCCTACCCAGTACTTTTCGTTCTCGGGGTCGGCGAAGGTCTCGGAGTTCGTCGGATCGATGTATCGGAGCTGGTACCACGAGCTTCCTGCCCACTGCGGCATGACGTTGGTGTCGCGACTGTAGGTCTGCAGGCCGTCACCCAGATCGAGTTCGACCTCGACCCATTCGGTGGCCTTCGCCAGCGGCGGCGACGGTTCGGAGTCGGCGTCGTTCGGATCGAACGAGACGGGGGCGTAGTCCTCGACCTCCGGAAGCTCTACTGGGAGAGTCGATTCCGGTAGCGCGTGTGCATTACCGTTCGAGTCGTAGACGATCGGGAACGGCTCGCCCCAGTAACGCTGGCGAGCGAAGAGCCAGTCACGCAGCTTGTACTGAATAGTGCCGCGGCCCTTGCCTTCTTCTTCCAGGCGGGCGATCACGGTGGCCTTGGCCTCGTCGACGGGAAGGCCGTCGAGGTACTCGGAGTTCACCAGCGGGCCCTCGCCGGTGTACGCAGCTTCGGTGATGTCCCCGCCCGAAATGACCTCACGAATCGGCAGACCGAACGCGGTGGCGAAATCCCAGTCACGCTGATCGTGCCCGGGAACGGCCATGATCGCGCCGGTACCGTAACCAGTGAGCACGTAATCGGCGATGAAGACCGGAACCTGCTGCCCGTCGACGGGATTGACCGCGTAGGAGCCGGTGAACACACCGGTCTTCTCCTTGTTCTCCTGACGTTCGAGGTCGGACTTCGCCGCGATGGCGGCACGGTACGACGCGACTGCCTCGACCGGGGTGCCGGCGCCGCCTGTCCACGAGGTCGGGAGGTCGGCCGGCCACTGCGCGGCGGTCAGACCGTCGACCAGCTCGTGTTCCGGCGCGACCACCACGTAAGTGGCACCGAAGAGGGTGTCCGGACGCGTTGTGAACACCTCTACGTCACCGGCCGGTGTGCCGAACGCCACCTGGGCGCCGCGTGAACGTCCGATCCAGTTGCGCTGCATCGTCTTGACCTTCTCGGGCCAATCCAAGTACTCGAGGTCGTCGATCAGTCGATCCGAGTACGCGGTGATGCGCATCATCCACTGGCGCAGGTTCTTACGGAAGACGGGGAAGTTACCGCGGTCACTTCGGCCGTCGGCGGTGACCTCTTCGTTGGCCAGCACCGTACCGAGACCGGGGCACCAGTTGACCATCGAGTTGGACTCGTAGACCAGACGGTACGAATCGAGAACGCCTGCCCGTTCGGTCGCCGACAGCGAGGACCAGTCTCGACCGTCGTCCATCGCGCGTGAACCGTCGGCGAAGGACGCTTCGAGCTCCGAGATCGGACGCGCCTTCGCCTGATCGACGTCGTACCAGGCGTTGAAAATCTGTAGGAAGATCCACTGCGTCCAGTGGTAGAAGTCGACGTCGGTCGTCGCGAGCGAACGGCGACGGTCGTGGCCGAGTCCCAGCCGCCGAAGTTGACGTCGCATGTTCGCGATGTTGGCTTCGGTGGTCGACCGCGGATGCGTGCCGGTCTGCACCGCGTACTGCTCGGCAGGCAACCCGAAGGCGTCGTACCCGAGGGCGTGCAGAACGTTGCGTCCGTGCATCCGATGGAACCGCGCGAACACATCCGTGGCGATGTAACCGAGTGGGTGACCGACATGCAGACCACTGCCCGATGGGTACGGGAACATGTCCTGGACGAACAGCTTGTCTTTCGGTACGTCACCGGCGAGCTCGCCGACCGGGTTCGGGGCGTCGAAGATGCCCTGCTCATCCCACAGGTCTTGCCATTGCTGCTCGATACGCCCGGCCACATCCGCGGTGTAGCGGTACTCGGGTGCGGTCTCGGAGTGCGTATCAACTGGATCGGTCACACCCACCAGCCTAAGGCGTGAGCTGGGCCGACTGGTACTTCGGCCTCGTGGAGCCGTATCATGGCCACTGTGCTCATCGTGTCCGTAGTGATGTTCGTGCTCGCTCTCGTGGTCGGCGCAGTCGCCGTCGCCAGTCTTCTGGGCCGGTTGCCGCGCAATCGCTGGGCCGGAGTGCGTACCCCCGAGTCGATGCGCGACGACGAGACGTTCGTCATGGCCAACCGCGTCGCCGGACCGACGAACGCCGCAGCGGCGCTTCTCCTGCTCATCGGCGGTGCTGCCGGCCTGATGCTCAGTGGCGCATTTTCCGTCGTTGCCGTTGTCGTATGCGTTCTCGCAGCCTTGGTCACAGCAGGTATCGGTGGTTCCATCGGAGCGCGGGCCGCTGCAGCCGCGCCCGTACCCGTCGCCGAGGACGGCTGCGGGCATGCGTGCATCTCGTGCACCTTGAAAGACGCGTGCCAGCCGAGCTGAGCGCGAGATGACATCACGAACGCAGGATTCCCGACCAGACAAAGTGCGGACATTCGATCCCGCCGGAGTCGTCTTCGGCGTACTGGTCCCGATACTCGCCGCCGGACTCGGCGTCGTGGCGGCCTACCTGTGGAAGTCGCGGCTCCCACAGCAGATTGCGACACACTGGAGCGGCACCGAGCCCGACGCCTTCACCAGCCCCACCACCAGCGCCTGGACCCTCGCCATCGTCATCGTGCTGGTCGGCGGCGGATGTAGCGCCGTCGCAGCACTGGCCCACGCGCTCCTGATCATGCGACGCACGATGCTGATGATCGGCTCGACGGTCGTCGGACTCATCACTGTTCTGCAGCTGGCCATTCTGTCCGGGCAGCTCGATGTCAGCACGGTCGAGGATGCCGAGGTGCCCAGTTGGGCATTGGGCCTGGGCACCCTGGTCGGGTTCGCGGTGGGAATTCTGGGAGCTTCGCTCTTACGCGATTACCGTGAACGCACGCATGCGACGTCGCCGCCCCCTGCCAGCCTTCCCAGAGCCGAATTCGACGGTCCGATCGTCCAACGCCTCGGTGCAGGTCCAGTGGCCGTGACCGTCCTGTTCGTCATCATTGCCGCCTCGGCGGTATTCACCTGCTGGGTATCGAACTCCTGGTGGCCGATTGCCATATTCGTGCCGGTCTCGATACTTCCGTTGTCTTTGATGCGATACCAGTTGGTCGTCGACGAGTCAGGGATCGGTGTGCGGAGTTTCGGCATGGCCGCCTTCGACTACTCGATCCACGAAGTGACCGGAGCGTCCATTCGCGAGGTCGATCCGTTCGGTGACTTCGGCGGATGGGGTCTACGCGTCAAGGGTCGAGGAAACTACGCTGTCGCGGTCCAGAAGGGGCCCGCCGCGTTCATCACCTTCGCCAACGGCCAGCGTCTGACCATCACGAGCGACCGCGCCGACGAGATCGTCGGAATTCTCAACACGCTCGCCTCGCGGCGCTGATCGCCGAAGCAGACCGAAAGCCGGTTTTGTCGGCTAATCTCGAACTGGTTGGGATAGGGATGGAGGCCGGAGCGAACGACACGACACCGCCGTTCAGCGGTCGACAGACGGCGACGAATCGACCGAACAGTCACCGCCGACCGGCCCTCCACAGCGCCCGGGCCGCACTGATCGATTGGTACACCCAGCCGTTCGATTACGAGTGGACGACCAGGCACAGGTCCATACGTGGCCTCCACCAGCCGCTGCAATATGTCTTCGGCTCGGCAACAACGCTGTACGCAGTTGCCTCTATTCTGATGCTGTTCAGTTCGCGAGGCCCACACGGATTCGGCGCGCAAGCGTGGATCTCGATTGTGCTGCTCATGCAGGTAGCCGTCGCACTACGCTGGTTCTTCGGTCCTCTGCCCGTCAAGCGGGACTTCATCGCGTATGCCATCTTCGGTGATGCCGGAACCGCCTCCGTGTTGGTGCTCTACTCACCGTTCGGCGCACTCGTTGGAAGCAGTCTCTTCGCGCTGACCGGTGGCCTGTGCATCTTTTTCGTCAGCCAGAAATGGATGCTGGCTCATCTGGCACTGTGCTGCAGCTTCATCGCAGCCATGACGGTGCGCAACCTTCTGGCCGCCGACGAGGACGCCCCTACCGTCCTGGCCACCGCATTGGTAATTCTCGCAGCCACCGCAGTGGTACCGCTGCTCGCTCATATCGCATGGACAGCCATCGGTCGTGATGCTCGACGCTCACTGCTCGACCCCTTGACCAACCTCCTCAACCGTCGCGGACTCGACGATGCAGCCGAAGCACTGTGGCATCGAGGTCATGGGCGCGGGTTCAGCCTGACGGTTCTCGTGGTCGATATCGATCGATTCAAAGTCGTCAACGACTATTACGGGCATGACAGCGGTGACGCCGTGATCGTCCGCGTCGCCGACCGCCTGTCACTGCTGTTTCAGGAAAACGGAGTCGTAGCGAGAACCGGTGGCGAAGAGTTCGTCACCGTCTTCGCCGCACCGAACGCGGAGGTGCATCAGCGCATCGAAGACGTAGTGGACACTTTGTACAATTCCAGCGACCACATTCCCATCACTGTCAGCGTCGGAGCGTGCGTCCTCGCCTCGCCCTCGAGCCTGTGGGTCGACGGTCCCTCCGTCATCAACAAGGCCGGCCGGATCGCGGACTCGATGATGTACCGGGCCAAACTCGACGGTGGAAACAGAAGCTCGACGACCAAGCTCTGAAAGCCCAGGTCGACGCATTCTCGTCCTGAATATTACTGCGCCACTAACACTTTCCTCCATCGACACTGTCCGAGCGCGCCAAATCGTACTCAGTTACGCGTGACGTCGATCGGGTGTGAGGCCAGCATCGCCAACGGCATCGGCTGACGGCGCAGGACGTGAGCCCACAGATCCTGCCGCGGAGCTCCGATGACGTCGGATGCCAGGGCCGAGACGACAATCCAGTCTTCTCGTTCGAGTTCGCTCGCCAACTGGCCGAATGTCCAACCCGAATATCCCGCAAAGATTCGGACGCCCTCGACGAGGGATTCGATCTCTGCCGGATCGGAATCGAGATCGACCATCACCACCCGGCCGTCGACGCGTCGAATCCCGGGGACACCATCGATCGCGACGCCGGTTCGGACCGTGGCCAGACACAGGGCCGAATCACGCTTGACCGGTCCGCCGACGTACAGCGCCTTCGGTCGAGCGGCCAAATCCGTCCACTGCGGCAGAACATCCTGCACGGCAGTATCACTCGGCCTGTTGATGACCACCCCCAGGCTGCCGGCGTCGTTGTGTTCGATCACGTACACCACGGTTCGACGAAACGTGGGCTCGACAAGTTCGATCGAAGACACCAACAAGCTCCCCGGGCGCACCGCCTGATCGACCGATGCCATCCGGTCTTCGGGTTCTTCTGCATGCGACGCCATGGAGTCATTGTGGCACCGCCTACCACCCGTTGTAACGCATGGCATGCCACGCGTTTTCGGGCGCTACGTCAGGCCGGCAAGTTCGACCAGGAGTGCAAGCTGATGCTCGAACAGCTGGTCGCGGGCGCTGAAAGTCGACGATCCGTACTGGTCGAAGACATCGAAGCTCACGGCACCGAACAGCGATGCCCACACCAGCACTCCTCGGGCCAGCGCTTCGTCGGACATATTCGTGCCCATTTCGTTACGAACCTCGACGAAACTTTGGTGCAATCCGGACAGTGACACCGTGGTCGGCCGTTCCACCAACCTGCCGGCGCGCCAGGCCGCGTCGAAAATCTCGACCAGCTTGACGATGACGCGAGTGCCTGGTCCCGTCGTGTGCTCTGCAGGCGCGTGATATCCGGGGACCGGACTTCCGAACAGCAACGCATAACCGGCCGGCTCGCGCAGACCCCATGCGCGGACGGTCCGCCCGAGAACCAAGAATTTCTCGACGGCCGAGTCCAGTGCATCCACGGCCTCGTCCACCTCGTCACCGAGCTCGGTGTACGCATCGACGACGAGGAGGGTGAGCAGTTCATCGCGGCTCTTGACATAGCGATACACCGCCGAGGACACGACGCCGAGGTCCCGCGCGACGGCCCGTAGCGACAGTGCCGCAGCCCCATCGACGGTGAGGTGTTCGCGGCCGATGCGAGTGATGTCGGCCAACGTCCGAGTGCGCGCTCGTTCACGGGGAGTGGTCGTCATGCTGCCGATACTAGAGCACCGAACGTTTTAGAGAGCAATGCTCTTGCTTTTTGTTTCGAGCAGGCGCACACTCGAAACAACAGAGAGCAGCGCTCACACTTTCTAGGGAATGAGTTACCGTGAACCAACTACACGTCGTCACCGGAGCCGGACCCGTCGGATGGACCGTCGCGCAACAGCTTGCCGCCCAGGGACATTCGGTACGCATTCTCACTCGTTCCGGATCCGGACCCGAACACCCGTCGATCGAACGACGCCAGGTCGACATCACGACCGGAAACCTTCGCGACGCATTCCGCGGCGCCACCGCCATCTATCACTGCACCCACGTCGCCTACAGCGACAAAGCCTGGCGCGCCCAACTCCCCGCCATGGAACGACGCGTCCTCGATGCGGCCGCCGGTACCGTCGTCGTCTTCCCGGAGAGCCTCTACTCTTACGGCAAGATCGACGGACCGATTCGAGAGGACTTGCCGCGCAACGCAACCTACCGCAAGCTCGGCGTCCGAACCGAACTACTCGCCGCCCGTGACGCCCACTCGACACCGGCGATCAGCGTCGCGGCCTCCGACTTCTACGGTCCACGGGTGCGCACCGCACACATGGGCGAACGTGTTGTCCCGAACATCCTGAACCACAAGACTATTCGAGTTCTCGCGAACGCCGACATTCCGCATTCCTTCACTTTTGTGCCGGACTTCGCCGCGGCAATGATCGCGGCCGCAGCAGACCCCGCACTGTGGGACACATTTCTTCACGCACCCACCGCACCTGCGGTCTCCCAGCGCGAGATGATCGAACTTCTCTCCCGCGCAGCCGGAGTCGACGCACCTCGGGTCGGCACACTGCCGGCCTGGCTGATCCGCACTCTCGGCGTCGTCCCCGGGCAGATCCGCGAACTCGGCGACACTCTCTACCAATTCCAGTACCCCTACCAGCTCGACAGCACCAGAAGTGAAGCGCTCCTCGGCCTTCATCCCACGCCACTTCAGGAAGGGGCAGCGAGCACTCTCGCGTGGTGGAAGTCGACCCACGTAGCCCCGGTGTCCTGACGATGCTCGGCTGAACCGCGCTCTACCCTGGGGCTACTGTGCGGGGAGTGAGTGAAGAAACATTGCGGATGCGGTTACGCACATCGCCCGGCGTCGGCAAGCTCACCGCAATCCGCTTTGCCGGTCAGTTCGGGGACGGACTGTTTCAAGCTGCGCTCAGCGGAGCGATCCTGTTCAACCCGGAACGCGAATCCAATCCAGTAGCCATTGCCGCTGGATTCGCCGTCCTGCTGGTTCCGTATTCGATCATCGGTCCCTTCGCGGGCGCGATGCTCGACCGCTGGGATCGGCGCGCGGTGTTGCTGTGGGCCAACGTCCTACGCATGATCCTGATCGCGACCACCTCGCTTCTTCTGTGCACCGGTGGTGGCGAGACGCCGTTGCTCTTGCTGGCGCTCACCACAGTCGGGTTGAGCAGATTCGTACTCGCCGGAGTATCTGCGTCCCTGCCCCACGTGGTGCGCACGTCGTGGCTGGTTCCGATGAATTCACTGCTCGCGACCATCGGATCGGGATTCGCCGCTGCCGGAGCGGGCACCGCGGTCGGGATCATCGGCTTCCTCGGAGCCGGAGACTTCGGATCCGGCATAGCCGTCGGCGCGGCGGCAGTCGGATCCATCGTCGGAACGATTGCCGCAGCACGGTTCGCACCACAGTCACTCGGGCCTGCCACGGTTGCCGAGCCGACCGAGCACGCCGCGCTACGGGCAATCGCCGATATTGCCGCAGGCCTCGGATCCGGTGCTGCCGCAGTGTGGCGATCTCCGAAGGTCACGGCGGCGCTGGCAGGTATCGGCGCGCACCGCATCGTGTTCGGTGCCGACACCCTGATCATGGTGCTCATCCTGCGCGAGAAAGGCTCGAGTTCTCTCCCCGGCGGGCTTGCCGGCTTCGGAATCGCCGTGGGCGCAACAGCAGCGGGAATGCTTTTGGCAGCGGTCCTGACCCCGTTCGTCCTTCCACGATTCGGGCGAGTGCGATCCATTGTCGGGGCCTTGATCCTCGCTGCAGTCGTCCAGGCGACGTTCATTGCGACCATGACCCAGACGAGCTTGCTACTCGGCGCCTTTCTGCTCGGCGTCGCTGGACAAACCGTCAAGCTCACCGGTGATGCGTCGATGCAAACCGACATCGACGACGACCATCGCGGACGCGTCTTCGCCCTGCAGGACACCGTCTTCAACATCGCCTTCGTCGCCTCGCTCGCCGCTGCCGCCCTCGCGGTGGGCGCCGGTTCCACCGACCTTGCCGAGGAGACGTCGGCGCACGCCGTCGTCTACGCCGGAGTGGTGATCTACATGCTGGGCCTACTCGCCGTCACCCTCAACAACCGTCGTGCTCGCCGCTCGTCACAGTGATACCTTTCTCCAGGACCGCACGGTCTGTTCGTTTCTCGCCGGCCTCAAGGACGAAGATGCGTACCCGATCGATCGTCGTGGGATGCGCGCTCGCACTCGTATCGAGCAGCGTGCTGGCAGCACCGGCAAATGCGGCCCCGCCCGCCCCGGTGAACCAGTGCGGAGAGACCGGCTTCGACCCCAAGGACTATCCACCCGGCCCAGTCGATCCCAACGCTCCGCCCGTGCTGCCGCCGATACCGTCGTTGCCGGACAAGTTCGTCATCCCGGTGCCGTACCCCTCCGTCGAACTCGTCCCGGTGCCCGATCCCGAGCCCGACAACACCCGAGTCGACGCGGACCCGCTGCTCGATCCGTGCATGGATCCTTGCCCCGATCTCACCGACACGACCGAGGAACCCGTCGCCGCGACCGGATCTGCACATCTGCCGTTCCCACGCATCGAGATCGAGCCGCAACCGGAAACCATCCCCATTCCCATCCCCGGCCCGCTCGCAACACCGCAGCTACCCGCACCGCCGGCCGTTGTGAATCCAGCCGAGGCGGGCCCGGCTTCTCCAGCGCCGAAACAGCCTCTGGTGGGGAACGTCTCGGTGATCTCGCAGATGACGGGCCAGGGTTCGATCAACAGAACGGACAAGCGCTGGCAGGTCGAGGGCACCGACCTCGGCATCATGTGGGAATCGAAGCCAGGCGAGGTGGCCGTGGCCTTCGGTGACTCCTTCGGCAAGAGCTGGGAGTACGGAGTCGTCGGCGGAGACGACTGGCGCAGCAACGTCCTCGGCCACAGCACCGACACCGACCTGTCCGACGGCCTGACCCTCGACAGTATGGTGCAGGATTCCCGTTGCCACGCAGCCGAACTGCTCGACAGTCGCAAGATAAAGAACTGGGAGACGACGGTCATTCCGACGTCCGGATTCGCCGTCGGGGATCGGCAGTACATGTCGTACATGTCCATCCGCCGCTGGAGCGTCGTCCCGGGTATGTGGTGGACCAACTACGGCGGCATCGCCTACTCCGACGACAACGGCTCCACCTGGGTCAAGGATCCATATGCCCGGTGGGACAACATGTTCGGCTTCTCCAAATTCCAGGTGTCCACCATGGTTCCCGCCGGAGACTTCGTCTACATGTTCGGTACCGTCAACGGCCGAATCGGCACGGTCGGCTTGGCCCGAGTGCCGAAGGACGACGTCCTCAACAAGACCGCCTACCAATACTGGGTCGACGGCACCTGGGCGCCGGTGGACTCCAACCAGGCGACCCCGATCGCCGACGGCATCTCCGCCGAACTATCGGTCCGCTTCCACGACGGCCTATGGCAGATGACCTACCTCGATCCGATCGCTGGCAATATCGTTCTCCGCGAGGCGAATTCACCGCAGGGAGAGTGGACCGCGCCGTCGACTCTGGTTCGGACTGCGGAGTACCCGAAAGCCTACGGTGGATTCATGCACCCGTGGTCGAAGGACGGAGAGCTGCATTTCGCGATATCGGAATGGGACAGCTACAACGTGTACCTGATGAAGGCCGACCTCAACTGACCGATTGCGTCTTCCACCACTCGAGAAGTGCGGCCTCCGCCTGCTCACGGGGGAGTGGTCCGTGATCGAGCCGCAATTCCTTGAGGAACTTCCAGGCCTTACCGACGTCCGGTCCGGCCGTGATACCGAGCAAGTCCATGATGGCGTTGCCGTCGAGATCCGGGCGCACTCTGGCCAGATCCTCCTGTTCGGCGAGACGCGCGATCCGCTCTTCCAGATCGTCGTACGTCGCCTGCAACGCCGCGGCTCGACGCTTGTTCCTGGTAGTGCTGTCGGCGCGAACGAGCTTGTGCAGCTGGGGAAGTAGCTCTCCCGCGTCCGTGACATAGCGACGGACCGCGGAATCGGTCCACTGTCCCTTGCCGTAGCCGTGGAAGCGCAGGTGCAGAAATACCAGGTGCGAGACGTCGTCGATCATTCTCTTCGAGTATTTCAGCGCGCGCATCCGTTTGCGCACCATCTTCGACCCGACGACCTCGTGGTGATGGAAGCTGACACCACCGGCCGGCTCGTGCTTTCGCGTGTCCGGCTTACCGATGTCGTGAAGTAGTGCAGCCCAACGTAATACCAGGTCGGGGTCACCGTCCTCGAGGTCGATGGCCTGCTGCAACACCGTCAACGAATGCCAGTACACATCTTTGTGCTGGTGGTGCTCGTCGATCTCGAGCTTCATAGCCGGCACCTCCGGCAACACGTACGCCGCGAGACCCGTCTCGCACATCACGTCGATGCCGTCGATGGGGTACTCGCCGAGCAGCAACTTGTCGAGCTCCGCCTGGACGCGTTCAGCGGTGATCCGTTCGATCTGACCCGCCATGTTCGAAATGGCCTCGTGCACGCGCGGCATCAGCGTGAAGCCGAGCTGCGAGACGAACCGTGCCCCGCGCAACATCCGCAACGGGTCGTCGTTGAACGACTTCTCAGGAGTGGACGGCGTATCGAGAAGCCCCTCGAGCACTGCGTCCATCCCACCGAGCGGATCGACGAACTCCTGCAATCCGTCCGCGCCGAGCCGAACCGCCATGGCATTGACGGTGAAATCGCGTCGGATCAGGTCTTCCTCGAGGCTGGTGCCGTACTGAACCTGCGGGTTGCGCGAGACCTGGTCGTACGAGTCGGTACGGAAGGTGGTGATCTCGATGAGCTGATCGTCCTTCGCGGCACTGATCGTGCCGAACGCGATGCCGGTGTCCCATTGATTGTCGGCCCAACCGGACAACAACTGCTGCACCACCTCGGGGCGCGCGTCGGTGGTGAAGTCCAAATCGCCGGACAAACGGCCGAGGACCGCATCGCGGACACTGCCACCGACCAGATACAGCTCGTGCCCGTGAGCAGCGAAGCGATCGGCAAGCGGACTCAGTACTCCGGACAACTCTCCGAGGGTCGACGCGGCCGCCGCCATCAGTCTTTCCCGCCGGTCGTCGCTCGCGTCGGAGTGTCGGGGTGTTGGAGACTGTTCGGCCACGTTGATAGAGCCTAGGCGAGAGGGTTGACAGAGCCTAGGCGAGAGGTCGTGATCATGAGTACGCCCGTCTCGGTGCGGGAGGCGAGATCACTCCATTTTTCCAACTACTATGGATTGGGTGTCTGCTGGCGAACGTGCGAACCGGAGCCGCCGCAACCCGCGGCGGCGAAACGCACGCGTCGACAGCGACAAGCCCAAACTCCGCACAGTGCGGGAAACTTCTGCCGGTGGCCTGGTCGTGGACGGTCTCGACGGTCCACCCGAGAAACGCTGCGCCGCTCTCATCGGACGCACCGATCGTCGAGGTCGGCTGCTGTGGTCGCTCCCGAAGGGCCATATCGAACAGGGCGAGACGACCGAGCAGACCGCCATGCGTGAAGTAGCCGAAGAAACCGGAATCCGGGGTTCGGTCCTGGCGACGCTGGGAAGTATCGACTACTGGTTCGTCACCGAAGGTCGCCGAGTCCACAAGACCGTCCACCACTACCTGCTCCGTTTCCTCGGCGGCGAACTCTCCGACGAAGACATCGAGGTCACCGAAGTGGCCTGGGTCCCGCTCAGCGAACTCCAGTCGCGACTCGCGTATGCCGACGAACGAAAACTGGCCGCCATCGCCGATCGGTTGATCGCGGACATGCATCGACCCGACTCGCAGACACCCAGCCCTCCCAAGACACCTGGCGCTACCGCCGCCGGCAAGGAGTGATCGTGCGGCGTACCAGGGTCACTGCGGCGGCATTGACCGCATTCCTGCTTGTCCTCGCGCCGGCTGCTGCCCTGACGCCGGCAACGGCGATCGCGCAGGAGCCGTGGAACAGCGACCCGTCGACGTCGGCGGATCTCACCTACCAATCGGAGGACAGCGACCTCCCCGAGACTCGCCGGGGCACTCAGTTCCTCCAACTGTCCATCGACACCGTCGCACCCGCCACCGTCACCACCACCAGCGAACCGTTCGTGACCGTGCGCGCCACCGTCACCAACACCGGCGACCGACGCGTCGACGCCATCAGCGTCCGCATGCAGGGCGCTGACGCCGTCGACCGGCCCGAGGAGCTGCGTACGTCGCTGACGCTCGAACAAGAGCAGTTCGGGGCAGTCGGGGAGTTCCAGGACGTCGCCGAGAGCCTCGAGCGGGGCACGAGCACCCAATTCGTAGTGTCGCTACCGCTGCGAAGCACCCAGGGGCCCTCGCTGGGAATCGATGCACCAGGGGTCTACCCGCTTCTTCTCAACGTCAACGGCACACCCGAGTACGGCGGCACCGCCCGACTCGACGACTCCCGCTTCCTGCTGCCCGTCGCCGGAGTTCCGCCTGATCCGACCGCGCCAGACCCGACGGCCCCCGACGCCGTCGCGCTTCCACCGAGCACGTCGAGCCCGGTCGCAACGACGGTGATGTGGCCACTAGCGGACAAACCCCGACTCGCTGCCGGTATCCCCGGGTCGCTCGAGGACAAGGTCCGACTCGTCGACGACGAGCTTGCCGAAGAACTCGCGACGGGTGGTCGGCTGGACAAGCTACTTGCAGCCGTCGAATACGCCACGAGCGACCAACTCGATCCGGAGAACCGCCTCGCCGACAGCATGTGCCTGGCCATCGATCCCGACCTCCTGATCACTGTCACCAATATGGCTCGGGGCTACCTGGTGGTCGACGATCCAGCCGATCCCCGTGGGTCGGCCCACAACGGGACCGGACGAGACGCTGCCGCGAGTTGGGTTTCCCGGCTCGAGCCACTGGCCGATTCGATGTGCGTCACCACCGTTCCGTTCGCCCAGGTCGATCTCGACGCACTCGGCAATGTCGGCGATGCATCATTGGTATCGACTGCACTCGAGTCTCCGTCGACCATCGTGGACTCGATCCTCGGAGTGACATCGGTCCCCGACGTCGTCTGGAGTTCCTCCGGTCAGCTCGGCGCCCGCGCCGCGGCAACGGTACGTTCCGTCGGTCCACGGACTGCCCTGGTCGCCGACAACAGCGTGGCCCCCGCACCGGCGGGCGGAGTTGCGCTGGTCACCGGTGGAAGTAGCGTCGACGCCGAGTTGAAGGCCGCCGTGTTCGACGCAGCCACCGCTACCGCACTGGCAGCTGTCGGGTCCGAGCCGTCGACCCCTGACTTCACTCCCGCGGATCAACGTTTCGACCTCCAGCAGGACTCACGAACCGCCCGACTGCAGGACGCTGTCGGAGCCGTCGTCTATCACGCTCTCACTCCACCGAACGGCAGTCCGCGGAACTTGACGATTGCACCACCGCAGAACTGGAGCGCCGACGGTGACGAGCCCGCCGCGATTCTGTCTTCGATCTCCTCGATGCTGCGCTCCGGCCTCGCGTCACCGCGGCCGTTCACCGAACTGCTGGCCGAGCCGCCTACCGGGATGCCCGTCGAAGCAAGAACGGTGCAGCAGACCGGCAGGGACGCCAACACCGAGGATCGTGTCCGCGTCCAGAGTGGACGGATCGAATCTTTGTCCGGATCCCTGGTCGACGACCCCCAATTGCCGTTGACACCCCGGCTGTACACGGCACCGCTGAAGGAGGACCTGCTGCGCGCGCTGAGCTCGGCAGGAAAGGACACCGACCCCGCCGCTGCGGCCGAGATGGCGAAAATTCGAACGAGCAGTTCCGAGGCAGGCGTCGACGCGCTGCTCGATGCGGTGACGGTCCTCGCCCCAGGCGGGGTCTACACGTTGGCGTCGGAGCAGAGTCCACTGCTTCTGGTCGCGCAGAACGATCTGCCGGTAGGCATCAACGTGCGGTTGGATGTCGATGCGCCTCCCGAAATGCGCATCACCGACGTCGGTGCCACCGCGCTTCCACCTCGAGGGAGCCGGACGATCACCGTTCCGGCCGAGGTCGACGACAGCCGCAACCTGTCGGTCGACTTTTCGTTGACCACCCTCGACGGCCAGCAATTGGGCGAAGCGTCGACTGTGTCCGTACGGTCGAATGCGTACGGACAAGCGCTGGCCATCATTACCGTCTGCGCAGGTGTTCTTTTACTACTGCTTGCCGGACGCCGACTGTGGCACAGGTTCAGGGATCAACCCGACCCGGCCGACGAAGGGTACGAACGACCATGACCGGGAACATCCCGTACGAGGGGGACGTCCCACGCACGCGGCTGCCCGCGGCACAGGTCTTCCGCCGAACTCTCGAGCCGTCTGCGGCGCCCTGGGAACGCGAGCCGGCTCCCCGTGATCCGTTCCGGGAGATGCGGAGCTATCCAGCACCGCCGTCCCCGGATGGTGGCCCTGCCCCGGACAATTCCGTCACGCAGTTGATTCCTCGGTTCCGCGACGAGGACTACCCACCCGTCGCAGAGACGACGCGCGCTCCTGGTCCGGCCGAGCCGCCGGCCACCGAAAAGCAACAGACCTCCCTGATGGCTGCGACGGGGTCCATCGCAATCGCAACGCTCGTCAGCCGCATCACCGGGTTCTTCAAGCAGATCGTCATGCTGGGAATTCTCGGCGGCGCGATCGCGAGTTCGTTCACCTCCGCGGCGATCCTCCCGAACATGATCTCCGAGCTGGTTCTCGGTGCCGTGCTCAGCGCCATCGTCGTTCCGGTTCTGGTTCGCGCCGAGATGGAGGATGCCGACGGCGGAGCGTCGTTCGTTCGACGGCTTTTCACCATCGCATTCTCGATGTTGGCCATCGTCGCCTTGATCGCCACTATCGGTGCCCCCCTGCTCAGCCGCATGTTGATCGACGAGAATGCGAAAGTCAGCAGCGATCTGACCACTGCGCTGTCGTACCTGCTGTTGCCCGCCATCCTGTTCTACGGACTCTCGGGCCTGCTGACCGCCATTCTGAACACGCGCCAGAATTTCCGACCCGGCGCGTGGGCCCCGGTCTGGAACAACCTGGTGGTGCTGGGGATCTTCTCCCTCTACTTCTTCGTGCCGGGTGAGATCTCCCTCGATCCGGTGCAGATCAGTGACCCACACGTCCTCATCCTCGGGCTCGGTGTCACCGCAGGTGTGATCACGCAGGTCGTAGCACTGATCCCGGCACTGCGTCGAGAAAAGATCGACCTTCGACCGCTATGGGGAATCGACGCCCGGCTCAAGACCTTCGGCGGTATGGCCGCCGCGATCATCCTCTACGTCGTCATCAGCCAGGCGGGGCTCGTGTTCGCCACTAGGATTTCTGCCGAAGCAGACGACGCGGGCCCGACGATCTACTCCCAGGCCTGGATCCTGCTTCAACTTCCGTACGGCATCCTCGGCGTCACCGTTCTCACCGCCATCATGCCGCGGCTCAGCCGTAACGCAGCCGACGGAGACACCCCGGCCGTGGTGGACGACCTGTCGGTGGCCACCCGGTTGACACTGGTCGCGTTGGTGCCGATCGTGGTGTTCCTGACCTTCGCCGGCCCATGGGTCGGCGAAGCACTGTTCGGATTCGGAAAATTCGCCGACGATGCGAGCCGTCTCGGCGAAGCCGTCAGCTGGTCGGCGTTCACGCTGATTCCCTATGCACTCGTACTGATCCATCTGCGCGTGTTCTACGCCAGAGAACAGGCATGGACTCCCACCTGGATCATCCTCGGAATCACGAGCGTCAAGATCGCGCTGTCGGCCTTGGCGCCGATGCTGGCCGGCAACGACGAGCAGGTGGTACTGATCCTCGGCGTCGCCAACGGGCTCGGGTTCGTGATCGGTGCATGCATCGGTGGTTTCCTGCTCCATCGCAGTCTCGGCAATCTGCGGATGATCAATATCGGTAAGACCATCTGGATGGTCTTGATGGCATCGGCCGCGGGCGGTACCGCCATGCTGGCCATCGACCGGGTCGCCGACCTCGGTAACATCACCGACGCACTGGGAGCCGTCGGTGCAATGCTCCGAGTCGGCATCTGCGCCGTCCTGATGCTGTCGATAACTTTCGGAATCCTCTGGTTCGGCCGGATCCCCGAGGTTCTGGCAGTGACCGTCGCCGTCAGCAAACTGGTTCGACGATTCCGCGGGAAGTCGATCGAGACCCACGATCCGATGCGGACGACCGACATCGATGCGACTGAACACATACCGGTCGTCCGCTCGGGACCTGCATGGGAGAATTCTCCCCGACAACTCCCGTACCCTGGACCGCGACAGACTGGGACCCCGTACACCTCAGGTCAGCCGGCGGAACCACCGCCGCTGCGACATGCGACGGGACGCTATGTAGGACAACTCGGGGCAGAGACGCGTGAAGGAGTGAGAGTGACCGACGACGATGTGGCTGGGGGGCCGGCCGAGTCCACAGTGAAAGGCACCCAGCGAAATGCCGGCGGTGTCGAGGTGGAC
>JBBPZN010000171.1:0-24161 GCA_038198705.1 Mycobacteriales bacterium | reverse complement strand
GGCGGTTCGGGAATCTCTCCCCGCCGATGCGGCGCAATGGCCCATCGTCGAGGCCGACGCTGCGGACGACGAGGCGCTCCGCGCGCTCGCTGAATCCACTCGTGTCGTGCTCACTACAGTCGGCCCCTATGCCAAGTTCGGGCTGCCGCTCGCTGCCGCATGCGCGGTCGCCGGCACCGACTACGTCGATCTCACCGGCGAAGTGCTCTTCGCTCGCCAAAGTATCGACAAAAACCACGAGATTGCCCAGAAGTCCGGCGCCCGCATCGTCCACTCCTGCGGATTCGACTCGATACCCTCTGATATCGGTGTCCACGTTCTGCACGCAGCCGTGGCAGCCGATGGCGCCGGCGAACTGACCGACACCACCCTAGTGGTCTCCTCGATGCGCGGCGGCGTCAGCGGCGGCACCGTCGACTCGCTTCGGACACAACTCACCGAGATGAAGAAAGACGGCAAACTTCGCAGGCTTGCCGCTCGCCCCTATTCTCTGAGTCCGGACCGTAGCCGCGAGACCGACTTCGGTCGGCAACTCGATGCTCAGGTCGTCAACGGCACCCAGATCTCCCCCAGCGTTCGAGGATGGAAAGCGCCGTTCTTCATGGCGTCGTACAACACCCGTGTCGTCCGGAGAAGCAATGCTCTTCGAGATTGGGCTTACGGCAAGCAGTTTCGTTACCGCGAGGTGATGAACGTCGGCACCTCGTTCGCCCCTCCCGTCTTTGCCGGCGCAGTCTCCGTCGGGCTCGGCGCCGCGTTGGTGGGAATGACAGTTCTGCCCGGCAAGCTTCTCGACCGCATCCTGCCTGAGCCCGGCAAGGGGCCGAGCACCCAGGCTCAGGAGAACGGTCACTTCACGATGGACGTGTACACGACCACGACGTCCGGTGCTCGATACCGCTCGCGAGTGAAGGCCGACGGCGATCCAGGCTACAAGGCCACCGCGGTGATGCTCAGCGAGTCGGCGCTCGCACTTGTCCACAACCGAGACAGCCTGCCCGAGGCCGCTGGAGTACTCACTCCGGCAACGGGAATCGGTGATGCACTGGTGACTCGCCTTCAGGATGCGGGTCTGGAAATCTGGGCTCGCAGGGAGTGACGGTAGCCGACGGGTCCGATGCCCACACCGATCTCCTGCGGGAGTACGAGAAATCGGTGGGGTTGTCCGGCGACGGCAGCGAGTTCGTGACGGCGCCGTGGGGCAACCGACTGTCGGCGGTACTGCCGGTACGCGCACTTGCATCCGGTGCTGTCGCAGCGTTCGCGTCATCAGTGGATCGGTATCGGCGAAGCGTGGGACTCGATACCATTGCGTGGAAACTCAGCCCCGATCGCATTTCCGCGTCCTTCAGCGGTGACCGCATGTACCGGGAAAACGGTGAGCCGGTACGCGCCTTTGCCGAACTCTCCGGGTTCTTCGAATGCGCGGACGGTTGGGTACGCACGCACGCCAACTATCCGCACCATCGACGTGCGCTGTTGCGAGCGATCGGCCTCGACGAAACAGCAACAGTGGACGTAGCACGGACGCGCATCGGATCACTCGACAGCGACATCATCGAGCGCAGATGCACACGCGCCGGTGCACTAGCGGTCCGGGTACGCACCGAGCAGGAGTGGGCCGAACACGAGGTAGGCGCAGCGATTGCCTCCGAGCCTCTCGTTCGATCCATTCTTCGATCCGATACAGCACCGCGCTCCGATTCCGCTGCGACACCACGCTATCCACTACGCGGACTTCGGGTACTCGACTCGACCCGCGTGATTGCCGGACCCGTTGCATCGCGCGCCCTTGCACTTCTCGGCGCGAGTGTGCTGCGCATCGACCCACCCGACCTACCCGAGATCGGGTGGCAACACATGGAAAACGGTCAGGGCAAACGTAGCGCCCTACTCGATATGAAAACTGCCGAAGGATTGAATACGGCTCGACAATTGTGCGCCCAGTCCGATGTCTTTCTCTCAGGCTACCGACCGGGCGCCATCGAGAACCTCGGCTTCCTATCCAGCTCGTTTCGGCCGGGGATCGTGTGTGGATCGGTGTCGGCGTGGGGGCACAGTGCTCGGGAGCGCACTACTCGGCAGAACAGTGCATGGCTCCAGCGAGGTTTCGACAGCATCGTCCAGGCCGCTAGCGGGATATCGGTGATCGAGGGATCCGAGAACAATCCCGGCGCTTTGCCCGCGCAGGCACTCGATCACGCCAGTGGTTACCTTCTGGCCGCGGGCATCGTGGATGCACTCACCGCAACACGCACGTCGGGATCAGGCCGCGATGTATCGGTGTCACTGGCGCGAACCGCGTCCTGGCTCACCTCCGCAAGAGGCCGGACCGAACACCCCGACGCTGCGTCTTTACCCGGACCGGACTCCACCGTCACACATGGATCCACGACGACCGCATTGCCTGCGCTCGCGGACTATAGCGACTACCCATTTGCAGCACACCCGCTCGGTTCGCACGCCCCGAGCTTCGACGACGACCGAGGACCTACTTTCGCATGACTACTCCGCTGATCGTCGACGTCGACACTGGAATCGACGACTCGTTGGCTCTTCTCTACCTGTTGGCGAGCCCCGAGGCCGAGATCCTGTCGATCGCATCCACCGCGGGTAACGTCTCGGTGAACCAGGTGGCTGCAAACAACCTGGCGTGGCTCGACCTGTGCAAAGCAACCGACATCGAGGTGACGCTGGGTGCACAGGTGCCGCTGGCTTCCCCGCTGATGACGACCGAAGAAACGCACGGCCCACGCGGCGTCGGGTACGCCGACCTTCCGGTTTCCGATCGCTCACTGTCGAACCGTGATGCAGCAACTGCCTGGGTGGAACTGGTACGTGAACGGCCAGGCGAGATCGTCGGATTGGTCACCGGACCGTTGACCAATCTCGCCCAGGCTATTCGAATTGATCCAGACCTTCCGCGCCTGTTGAAGCGACTCGTGTTGATGGGCGGTGCTTTTCAGCACCCCGGTAACACGACTCCGACAAGCGAATGGAATATCGCAGTCGATCCGGAGGCAGCATCGGAAGTGTTCGCGGCATTCTCCGGCCTTCCAGAGTCACGTCTTCCCATCGTGTGTCCACTCGACATCACCGAAACCATCGAAATGCTCCCCCACCACATAGCGCGGTTGGCCGAGCGCGCGGGAAGCACACCGCGCGAGATCATTTCGGAGGCCGATGCATCCGATATCAGATCAACCGCGTCCAACGCGGTCGTGCGCCACCTTTCCGATGCAGTTCGCTTCTACATGGAGTTTCATCGCGATCACGACCAAGGATTCCTGGCGCACATGCATGACCCGTTCGCCGCTGCCGTAGCCCTGAATCCCGCGATCGCGACTCTGCGCACAGCCACGGTCGATATCGAACTGGACGGAACCCTCACCCGCGGAACAACGGTCGCGGACTGGAGAGGAATGTGGGGCCGCCCGCTCAACGCAGCCATCGCATCGACGACAGATCCGGAAGCATTCTTCGACGACCTGATCGAACGCATCGGAGCGATGGCCGCACGCCTGTACCCCTGAGCTACCGATTCCTCGGAATGCTCAGGGGTACAGGATGTTCACAGTCGAACTACGTCCACGCGGGCGGCGCGGCAGCGTCGAAGGTGTCGAGCAACTCCTGAGCTGCCAATGCCGCAGTCAAAGATCCATCGCGGACACGCTCTTCGACGCCCACGCGAATAGCTTTCACCGCAGGGTTCTGTGCGATCCGGCGCAGCATCTGATCGTTGACCATCGTCCACATCCAGTCGACCTGCTGACGTCGACGCTTTTCGGCGAACTCACCGGCGTCGGTGAGCACCTGTTGATGCCTCAGAACGGTGTTCCAGAATTCGTCGAGCCCGGTCCCCTCGATCGCGCTGATAGTGAGAACCGGTGGCTTCCAGATCGCATCGTGCGGATAGATCATTCGAAGCGCGCCTGCCAACTCCCTGGCCGCGCTCTTGGCCTCCATGATGTGTTTACCGTCGGCCTTGTTCACAGCCACTAGATCTGCCAGCTCCAGGACACCCTTCTTGATGCCCTGCAACTGATCTCCGGTCCGGGCCAGAGTCAAGAACGCGAAGCAATCCACCATGTTCGCAACCGACACCTCCGACTGCCCTACCCCGACTGTTTCGACGAGGATGACGTCGAATCCAGCAGCCTCGAGTAGAACAATGGTCTCGCGGGTCGCTCGCGTCACTCCCCCGAGAGTGCCCGAGGTCGGTGAGGGCCGAATGTAGGCGTCCTTCTCCACCGACAGCCGAGCCATCCGGGTCTTGTCGCCCAGAATCGACCCACCTGTGCGGGTGGACGAGGGATCGACGGCCAAGACCGCGACCCGATGGCCCTGCTCGATCAACCGCATCCCGAGCGCGTCGATAAACGTCGACTTCCCTACTCCTGGAACTCCGGTGATGCCGACGCGATGTGCGCCACCGGCCTTGGGCAGCAGTTGCAGAAGCAGTTGCTGTGCAAGGTCGCGATGATCCGCTCGCGTCGACTCGACCAACGTGATCGCCCGAGCAAGCCCGGAACGATCGTTGGCGAGGACCGACTTTGCCACCGCGTCGATATCAATATTCAGCGGCGTTCTGATCGAGCTACTCATGTGAGTACGTCACGATCACGCGGTCGCCTCGTGTGGCTCCGGCCCGTTTCCGTGACCGAGCTGTTCGGAGATCTTCTGGACAAGTCCGATAGCGGCGTCGGCGATGACCGTCCCCGGCGGGAAGATCGCTGCAGCGCCTGCGGCATACAACTCCTCGAAGTCGCCGGGCGGGATGACGCCGCCGACGACGATCATGATGTCGGGCCGATCGACTGCTGCGAGTGCTTCCCGAAGTGCAGGCACCAACGTCAAGTGGCCTGCTGCGAGCGAGGACACACCGACAACGTGTACGTCGTTGTCGGCCGCCTGCCGCGCAACCTCTTCAGGAGTCTGGAACAGCGGTCCGACGTCGACATCGAATCCGATATCGGCGAACGCGGTCGCAATGACCTTCTGACCACGATCGTGGCCGTCCTGGCCCATCTTGCACACCAGAACGCGGGGACGTCGACCTTCGTCCTCGGAGAACTTCTCCACCAACTCTGTCGCCCTGATCAGATTCTCCGACTTTCCTGCTTCGTCGCGGTACACACCACTGATTGTCCGGATTTCGGCCTGATGCCGCCCGTAAACCTTCTCGAGTGCGTCGGAAATCTCTCCGACCGTAGCCATCTTGCGGGCAGCGTCGATCGCCAGATTCAGCAGGTTGTTTTCCATACCGGGCTCGTCGGACGCCGCTGCACGCGTCAGATTCGCCAGCGCGGCCTCCACCTCTTCGGTGTTTCTTTCCGCGCGCAGGCGCTTCAGTTTGTCGATCTGTTCTTTGCGGACCTTCGAGTTCTCGACCTTGAGAACCTCGATGGTGTCGGGCTCGTCCGGCACGTATTTGTTGACGCCGACGAGCGGCTGGCGCCCGGAGTCGATACGAGCCTGCGTTCGCGCAGCTGCTTCCTCGATCCGCAATTTCGGAATGCCCTCGCCTATCGCCTGCGCCATTCCGCCTGCGGCTTCGACCTCGGCGATGTGTGCTCGTGCGCGGTTCGCGAGCTGGTGAGTGAGCCATTCGACGTAGTGAGAGCCACCCCACGGGTCGATCGGTCGAACCGTGTTCGACTCCTGCTGAATCAGCAACTGCGTGTTACGGGCGATTCGAGCGGAGAAATCTGTGGGAAGCGCCAGGGCCTCGTCGAGCGCGTTGGTGTGTAGAGACTGCGTGTGCCCCTGGGTTGCGGCCATCGCCTCCACACACGTGCGTGCGACGTTGTTGAACACGTCCTGGGCAGTCAGAGACCACCCTGAAGTCTGCGAATGTGTACGCAGTGACAACGATTTCGCGCTCTTGGGCTCGAATTTCGCCACCAACTCTGCCCACAGCAACCGGCCTGCACGCAGCTTGGCGACCTCCATGAAGAAGTTCATCCCGATGGCCCAAAAGAAGGAAAGCCGAGGTGCGAACGTATCGATGTCCATCCCCGCGTCCAGTCCTGCGCGGATGTACTCGACCCCGTCGGCAAGGGTGTACGCCAATTCGAGATCGGCTGTCGCTCCGGCCTCTTGGATGTGATAGCCCGAAATCGAGATCGAGTTGTACTTCGGCATGTTCGCACTCGAATACGCGAAGATGTCCGAGATGATCCGCATCGACGGTTTCGGCGGGTAGATGTAGGTGTTACGGACCATGAACTCTTTGAGGATGTCGTTCTGAATGGTCCCGGCAAGTTTCTCCGGCCCGACGCCCTGCTCCTCGGCCGCAGCGACGTACAGCGCGAGGATGGGTAGCACAGCACCGTTCATCGTCATCGATACCGAGACGCTGCCGAGATCGATACCGTCGAACAACTGCCGCATGTCGTAGATCGAATCGATCGCTACACCGGCCATACCCACATCGCCTTGTACGCGCGGGTGATCCGAGTCGTATCCGCGGTGGGTCGCCAGATCGAACGCAACCGACAGACCCTTCTGACCGGCCGCGAGATTTCGCCGATAGAACGCATTCGATTCCGCCGCAGTGGAGAATCCGGCGTACTGACGAATTGTCCACGGCTGGTTGACGTACATCGTCGGGTAGGGCCCACGAATGAACGGTGGCGTGCCCGGATAGCTGTCGAGCGGGTAGCCCTCTGCTTCGGCGGCATCGCGATCGGCCTTGGTGAATACAGGCTTGACGTCGATACCTTCGGGCGTGGACCACACGACCTGCTCAGCGGTGTAGTTGTTGGCCTTCGCACCCGCCGCAATGTGCTCCGACGCTTCTTCCGCAGTGGGCGCGGGCGGGGTCGGCGACTGCGGATCCTTCAGTGGAACATCGGCAAAACTACCGACGACATGAGTTACCCGTGGTTCGGCTTCATTGGTGGTCATTTCTCAGGCCCCCAGATTGGTGAGGAGATCGGACAGAACTGCGATGGCGTCGACCTTGGCGGTCAAGAAATCGTCCGGCCGACCTTGGCCGGTGATATCGGTGAACAGCTTTTCGGGCCCGGCGAGAAGTACCCGTCCGATGCCGGCCGCGCGGAGCGCGCTCACCGCGGACGAGGCCTCGTCGGTGTATCGCTTGTCAGTGCCGCACACGACCGCGATACGAGCCCCCGCCGTGCGTACGGCTTCGGCGATGCTCGACTCGGTCAACGGTCCTGGATTCTGCGACTCGATTCCACCTGAAGCCAATAGGTTCGCAGCGAACGTCGTTCGTACATTGTGCTCGGCTACCGACCCGAGCGGCACGAGCAGCGCCAGTGGCCGCGCATCGTGCTCGGCGAGATATGCATCCGAGCGGTCACGTAGAGCTTCGAACGCAGCCCCGTACCGCGCTACCGGTTGTGCGGTGCCCGCCTGCGGCGGAAGCGGCGCCTCGGCCAGGTTGGGGAACTCGTTGACACCGGTGAGCGGCGTACGGCGGTGAGCGACATCGGAATCACGAGCGGCTTTGGTCTCCGCGATCGACGACGCAAGCGTCCCGGACGCGAGTGCAGCACGATAACCACCGTCGGCTTCGATCTTCTGGGTGAAAGCCCATGCCTTCTCGGCGATGTCATCGGTGAGTTGCTCGATGTACCACGAGCCGGCACCCGGGTCGAGAACGCGCCCGAGATGAGACTCCTCGAGGAGCAACAGCTGCGTATTTCGTGCGATTCGCGCCGCGAAAGTCTTCGACACCCCGGCTGCTCCCCCCTCCAGCGCCACATCGAACGGAAGGACGGTGATCGCGTCGGCTCCGCCGATACTCGCGCCGAAGGCCGCCAACGTGGTGCGAAGCATATTCACCCACGGATCGCGCTGCGACATCATCGCTTCCGATGTGACCGCATGCTGCGGAGCACCGCCGGCGTCGGGCGCACCGGATACCTGCGCGACACGTGACCACAACAGGCGTGCCGCGCGGAACTTGGCGATCGTCTGGAACTGGTCATCGGTCGCTGCAAAGCGAAACTCCAGTTGTCCGAGTGCATCTCCGATGGAGAGACCACTCGACGTCAGAGCACGGAGGTATTCGAGGCCGGCGGCAACTGCTGCCCCGAGTTCCTGTGCGTCGCCGGCTCCGGCGTTGTGGAACACGGTGCCGTCGACGGTGATCGCGCGAACAGTCTCGGCGCGGGCAGCAGACTGTGCGGCCAGGTCTACGAGCGTCTGAAGTTCGGGTGCGGTAGCCCCTGAGAACTGCAAGGTGAGAGTGGCACCACCCAACCGAATGTCCACCGCTTCCGGATTCTCGGAGGTGGTCCGGTCCAGCATCTCGAACACTGCGTGTGCGGCTGCTTCGGTGGCGTTGCCGGCGTCCACGACCAACGGTGCGAGATCGAGCAGGACGCCGTCGACTGCTTCGGCGATCGAAGCTGCCGGCAGATCACTGTCGCCGACGCGGAGCCAGAGTGCGCTGACACCGTTGTTCAGCCCGTCCAGTATCGACCGGTTGACCTTCGCTGCGTCCGACTCACCGACACCGAACCTGGCACTGACCTTCCACCCAGCGTTGACGTCACGGGCCGCATCCCGTCCACGTACGAAAGGGAACACTCCGGGGAGTGCGTTCTCGGGGTGCTCGTCACGAGGACCGTAGAGAGGTGAGATCGTCACCCCGTCGTAGGTCGTCGTCTCGAGGAGACGCTCGGGATCTTCTGGCAGATCTGCGACGTCGACTCTGCGCGACTTCGCCAGAACTCCGGCGACCGCCTTCTGCCAGGCGGCATACGCAGTGCGTGAGGCGTCTTCTTGTGAAGCAATGGGCACGATGACTGCTCCCTCAACTCGATCGACGAGAGTCGGTCGACAATAGCGACTTTTGCGATGTGAAACCCGATCTCTCCGACAGTATCGTGAGGATCACCTCATGTTCGAATCGGAGGTCGTTTGGTCGCGGCGCGAAACGCTTCGACGCAGGTAGGCTCGTTGATCGTGACGAGACGATTGCGAGACCCACGGTTGATCGGCATGGTGGTTCTTCTCGCAACTCTGGCAGTGGCAGCGGTATCGGCACCTCATCTGTCGGCAGATCAGCTTCGGCACTGGGCGCTGTCGATCGGGCCCGTCTTTCCGCTCGTGTTCTTTCTCGTCCACGCGATCGTGACCATTCCGCCTGTGCCGCGAACACTGTTCACCCTCACTGCCGGAGTTCTGTTCGGCCCGATCACCGGCATCGCTGTCGCGGTGGGTGCGTCGACCCTCAGTGCCGTTCTTGCACTGTTACTCGTTCGGATAATCGGTCGAGAGTGGTTCGCCGCGAGGATGACACATCCTGCCGTTCGAGCGATCGACGACAGTCTGATTCGGCGCGGATGGCTGGCGGTGGGATCTTTCCGGTTGATCGCGCCGGTTCCGTTTTCGGTCGTCAACTACTGCTGTGGAGTTTCTTCGATTCGACTCGTACCGTTCGCCGTGGCCACTGCGGTAGGCATGGCGCCGGGAACGGTGGGCATCGTCGTCCTCGGCGACGCCATCGGTGGACACACGAATCCAGTACTGCTCGCGCTCTCCGGTGTGTGTATTGCTGCTGGAGTGATCGGCCTCTATGTCGACTGGCGCCTTTCGGCTTCGACTCGCCTGTTGAAAGTGAATTCCGGGCCGACAAGTAAATTATCCTGACTGAATTTTCCATAATCAAGCTCTAATCCTTGACTAAGTGATATCAACCTCCTAGGATTGACTGATGTTCGTCATGACGGTGGATCAACGTCGAAGTCGACGCGATATCGACAGAGTCGAAGCGGTGCTGGAACTGACTCGGCACACTCCCCTCCTCCGAGGTTTCGAACGTACGGCAGGCGATGAAGTCCAAGCGGTTGCAACAGATGCGCACACTGTCGTGGACCTCACGCTCACACTGGTCAGGCTGGGAACATGGAGTGTCGGCATCGGCATCGGACAGGTCGAAGAACCGCTGCCTGACACGACGCGGGCAGGCCGTGGCCCGGCTTTCGAGGCCGCACGAGACGCGGTCACTCGTGCCAAGAACGCACCCGCTGCAGTCGCCGTCACGGCTGCGGATCCGGATCTCGATACACCATGCCGAGATGCCGAGACCGCATTGATGCTGATTGCTCTACTCATCACCGACAGAACAGAACAAGGGCATGCGGCGTCGGATCTGATGGCCCGCGGCCATACGCAGAAGAGCGCCGCGGAAACTCTGGGGATCACCAAGCAAGCCATGTCCCAGAGGTTGTCGGTAGCTCGGTGGAGCATCGAGGCGAACGGCCGCGCCCTCGCCGAGCGACTACTCACCGAACTGGACGTCGCCACCCGAGACCGCTGAATTTTCCGGCCCGATCGATCGCACTCGACAACATTGCATGGATGCATAGGGGGAATTCATGATCGCGGTGACTCTGATACTTCTGGGGCTGTCGGCAACAGCGTCCATCATCCCGAGGAGAGCCTCAGTTCCGCGTTGGGCACCTGCGGCGTTATCCGTCACATTGTTGGCCTCGGCGGCAGCGGTGGGGACAACCACCGATCCGGCCCGAGGATTCGCCCTGGCCACCACCTACGTCGTCACCGTTATGGCGGCCGTAGCGGGTGGGTCGCCGGTGGTCGCAGAAGTCTTCCGCTTGGCGCGACGCGACCGGACGCCGACCCCGGACACGCCCGTGGAACCACTACACGGCGGGCGCACAATCGGAGTACTCGAGCGCACCGCAGTCGCAGCATCCATTCTTGCCGGATGGCCCGAGGGCATCGCAATCGTTCTGGCGGTAAAAGGGCTTGCCCGATACCCCGAGCTACGAGGATCCCAGGCGTCCGCGGCGTCCGAGCAGTTCATCATCGGAACCTTCACCAGCGTCATGTGGGCGGTTGCCGTCTGTGGCGTCGGACAGGCACTCGCCACCTGACCTATGGGCAGATACACATCATCCCTCGGCCGCCACAAGTGACGTGCCGAGGGATGATTCGAGCCTGACGAGTCTGGGCGGGGCCTAGTTCGGCTCTGCCGGCAGAGCCGAATCGGACTGCGGTGCAGCAAGTTGTCCGACGTCCGTGCCCTTGGTCAGACTGGGGTCAGGCGCCAACGAGGTATCGACCGGTGTCCGGGCAACCGCCTCGGCCGCAGCGACCGCCTGGGCCACTGCGGGGTCCGTTTTCGTTTCGAACCACTCGGCAACCTCTTCGGAATCGTCTGCAGCCTTGGGCTCGTCGCCGCTACTCGAGCTGGACTCGTAACGGAAGACGCCGTCCTCGCCTGGAGTCCCGAGGGTCTTGGCAAAACCTTTCAATGCATCGCCGAAGTCGCTCGGGATCATCCAGACCTTGTTGGCGTCACCCTGCGCCATCTGGGGAAGGGTCTGCATGTACTGGTACGCAAGTAGTTCCGGAGTCGGCTTTCCTGCCTTGATGGCGGCAAATACCTTTTCGATTGCTTTTGCCTGACCTTGAGCCTGCAGATACTTCGCCGCTCTGTCGCCTTCAGCCCGCAGAATCCGAGACTGACGCTCGCCTTCGGCTGTAAGAATCGAGGCTTGCTTTCCGCCCTCGGCGGCAAGAATACGGCTCTGCTTGTCGCCCTCGGCGGTCTTGATCGAGGACTCGCGGTGGCCTTCTGCAGTAAGAATGGTCGCCCGCTTCTCGCGGTCCGCCTTCATCTGCTTCTCCATCGACTCCTGGATCGACGGAGGTGGATCGATGCTCTTCAGTTCCACGCGTGCGACCCGTAGTCCCCATCGACCTGTCGCCTCGTCGAGGACTACGCGCAGTTGGCCGTTGATCTGATCACGCGACGTCAGTGTTTCTTCGAGCGTCATACCGCCGACGACGTTACGCAGCGTCGTGGTGGTCAATTGCTCGACGCCGACAATGTAATTGTTGATTTCGTATACCGCGGACTGCGGATTCGTGACCTGAAAATAGACAACAGTGTCGATCGAAACAGTCAGGTTGTCTTTGGTGATCACCGGCTGCGGTGGGAACGACACGACACGTTCTCGCAGGTCCACCTTGGCCCGGATCCGGTCGACGAACGGTACGAGGAAAGTCAGCTGCCCGGAAACGGTGCGAACATAACGCCCGAGCCTCTCGATCACGGCTGCCTCGGCCTGCGGAATGATCGATACGGATTTGGCCACGAGTATGACGACGAGAAGAACGATGACGCCGAGAACGATCAGTGCTGCCATAAAACTACGGTCCCCTCCACACGACGGCAGTAGCGCCGTCTATCTCCATCACGGTCACAGTCACTCCCGGTGCGTAGACCTCGGATTCGTCGAGAGGACGCGCAGTCCACACCTCGCCGCCGAGCTTCACCTGACCCTCGTGTGCCGAAACCTGTTCGAGCACGATCGCACTCTTTCCCGACAACGCAGCTGCATTGGTGGCGAGCGCAGGCGGAGCGGCGAAGCGTCGCAACAGCATCGGCCGCACACCCAGAACCAGCACCAAGGACACGAGTCCGAATACAACCGCATCGGCCCACACCGGAAAGTCCGTGACGGCTGAAATGCCAGCGGTGGCAAGAGCACCACCGGCGATCATGAGCAGAAAGAAATCTCCCGTCAGCGCTTCGGCTGCCGCGAGTGCGATTCCTGCAATGAGCCAAATTATCGCCGCCACAACTTCCATCTAACCAGAAATCGGACACCGGGCGGCGGCACTTACTCCGTTACGAAGTCGACCAGCTGTTCGACCGCTCCGATCAACGGGGCTTCGAGATCTCGGAACGTCGAGACCGACGAATACACATGTCGCCAACCCTCCTTCGGAGTTCCCCACCCGAGCTCGCGACAGATTCCCGTCTTCCAATCCTGGCCGCGGGGAATCTTCGGCCAAGCGCTGATTCCGACAGCCTTAGGTCGGACGGCTTCCCACACATCGATGTACGGGTGACCGGTGACGAGTACGTGCGGGCCGAGTGAGGCAGTCAATTTCGACTCCTTGGATCCCGTGACGAGGTGGTCGACCAGGACACCTACTCGCCGGCCAGGGCCTGGTTCGAATTCGGCCAGGCGCTCGCCCAGATTGTCCAGCCCCTCCAAGTGCTCCACAACGACGCCCTCGACCCGGAGGTCGTGGCCCCACACACTTTCCACCAGGGCAGCGTCGTGCACGCCCTCGACCCAGATCCGGCTGGCACGGGCGGTACGAGCACGCAACCCCTCGACCTTGGTAGAGCCGGAAGCCGATCGCGTCGACTCGGCCTTCTTCGGAGAAGCCGTCGCACGCACGAGGGTGACGCGCTTGCCGTCGATCAGAAATGCCGCTTCGCGAAGCGCGAACAACCGCGTCGTGCGAGCTGAATCTTCGAGACGTACGAAATCGCCGTCGTACGTGCGCTCGAACCCGACCACGGCACCGCAGTAACCGGTACCGGAGTCCTCGACGACGAGTCCGCGCTCGGCCGGCACCTGCGGGACAGGCACCTTTCGCATGCGGCTGTGTCCTGAAAGTATGTCTTCGCCGTACATGTTCGTCACGGCCGACAACGGTAGCCACCCCCACGCCCGAGCGCGCGTCGCCACGCCGACCTATGCTTGGAAGTCGTGAGTTCTCCAAGTGCAAGCCTTGCAGTGTGGGCCAGCTCGTGGCTGGCCGGATTCAGCGCGCCCGACAACGTGATCGATTCGATGGCGGAGTGGGCACCAATGCATCTGGCAGTTGCCGGCGACCAAGAAACGGCGCTCGAGACCGGGCTGCCATGGCCGAGTCCTCGCGACGAGGGCGTGGCAGGCCTACTGACCCTCATTCGCGCTCAGATACCGAGTGACCGCACCAACCCCGCAATCGAACTCCTCCTCCCCCATCCTGGTGCCACATCGAACGTGTCACCGAAGAGCCTGTTCGGGCGCCTGGCCATTCAGACCGGAGAGGCCGTTTTGGTCGGCGATCCCGAGACCCGAGGACTGGGACTCGTACCGACCGTAGAGGGGCCGGACGTCCTCCGATGGACGGTGTTCTCGATCGTCCTGCCGTCGCGTGCGATGCGCGACTTCACGCTCGGAGAAGCCGAATATGCCATGCGTGAAGCGGTTCGTGGCGCTGCCGAAGCCCTCGGCTCGCTTCAATCACTACCGACGCGAAGCGAACAGGGAGACCCCCGAACACGTATCGCCGCCGAACTCGCCAATCTCGGCCGACACCGCTATCCATCGGAAATGTCGGATCGGGCACTTCGAGTGCTCGAGTCGGCAGATCGAGTGGCAGCCATTCTTTCGGTGGCACAACACTTTTCCCCGACCGAACCCGCCACGGCAGTCGGAGCGGCAGCACGTGAGGATTTGATCAGACCGTTGTGGGCTGCGGTGAGGAAAGCTCGTGCGATAGCACTCTCCACGAGTATCGAGTCCAGGGCGCCCGGCCGCTAGCTCGGCCGTGTTGGGCGAACGGGCTGCTCGCAGCATCGAATTGCGCATCGGCTGCCGTTGAGTGTCGAACCGTACTTCGGGACACTTCCGATTCCACGCGGCGCCACATCGCTGAGGTGCTCTTCGACGAGTTCGAGGATCATCTGCGCGAACCGAGGGTCGGTTCCCGGTGTCGAGGCCCGCGCGAAAGCCATATTCAGCTCCCTGGCCTTCTCCTCGGCCTCGGTGTCGAGGTCCCAGACGACCTCGAGGTGATCGGAGACGAAACCCACCGGACAAACGACTACCGCTTCGACGCCGTTGTCCGACAAGGAATCCAGATGGTCGCAGATGTCCGGTTCGAGCCACGGCACCTGCGGCGGACCTGACCGCGACTGCCAGACGAGGTCGTAATCGTCCACACCGACGGCTGCCGCAGCGAGCCTGGACGCTTCGGCCACCTGCCTGCTGTAGAGGTGCCCGCCGTCGGCGGGAGGCCCCGCATTAGCGTCGGCAGCGCTCGGAATCGAATGTGCTGTGAACACCAATCTCGCTTTCGCGCGATTCTCGGGGGAGAGCGAATCCATCGCGGCCGTAATCGAATCGGCGAACGCAGCGATCAGCAAGGGATGGTCGTAATACTGTCTGATTTTCACCAGGTCGGGTGCGTCGGCACCGACCGCTTCCCTGGCTCTGGCCACATCCTCGTGGTACTGGCGACAACCCGAGTAACCACCCCACGCCGACGTCGGAAACACCAGCGCGCGTTCGATATCGTCCGACTGCATCTGCGCGAGGGTGTCCTCGACCATCGGATGCCAGTTCCGATTACCGAAGTAGATCGGCAGGTCGACACCGGCCGTGGCGAATTCAACTTCCAGAGCGGAGATAATGTCGCGATTGAGCGCATTGATCGGCGACACACCGCCGAAGTGCATGTAATGCTCGACTACCTCATCGAGTCGTTCGGGCGGGACCCCACGCCCGCGCGTCACATTTTAGAGAAAAGGCCGAACATGGGCGGGCTACTCCGGGCCGCCGAAGGAGAGAACCAGTATGGCATCGAAACCCGCAGACTCGGTCATGGCTCCATTGTGCGCGCCCGCGGGCGAGCGGTTTGCTCAGGTTGCCTCATGCAAGCATCGATCCACCCATCTGGTAGGCCCCACTCGTCGATGCTTGCATGAGGCGAGACGGACTACATGTCGTCGGGCAACCAGGTGTTGTGGCTGGCGCCGCCGTCGACGTACACGATCGAGCCGGTCGTTCCCGGCAACCAATCCGATAGCAACGCCACGATCGACTTGGCGACCACTGTCGGGTTGTCGACATCCCAGCCGATGGGCGCCGAGCCGGACCAGTAATCGTTGAGCTGATTCATTTTGGTTGCGTCGCCGGTAGCCGTTCCCGCGATGGCTTTGGCAGCAAGGGTCTTGATCGGCCCAGCAGCAACCAGATTGGACCTGATCTTCTTCGCGGCGCCTACTTCACGAGCCACGTACCGGTTGACCGACTCGAGTGCAGCCTTCGCCACGCCCATCCAGTTGTAGTACGGCATCGAGGTCCGCGGATCGAAGTCCATACCGACGATGGAGCCGCCCTCGTTCATGACAGGCAGAACAGCCCGCGCCAGCGATGCGTAACTCCACGCCGAAATTTCGAACGCGCGTGCCGCGTCGGGACCGGGCCCCTCGAGGAACGGCAACGCACCCGGGCCCATGAGTGTGCGAGGCGCGAAAGCGATCGAATGCAAGACGCCGTCGATGCCTTCGGGGGCTACTTCACGAATACGATCGGCGAGCGCCGACAGGTGCTCCTCGTTGGTGGCGTCGAGTTCAATCGCGGGGGGCACTTCCTTCGGCAGGCGCTGTGCGATGCGATCGATCAACCGAAGTCGATCGAACCCCGTGATGATGACCTTCGCGCCTTGCTCCTGCGCCATAGCTGCGGCGTGGAACGCGATCGAGGCATCGGTGATGATGCCGGTGATGAGAATTGTCTTTCCTTCGAGCAGTCCGCCCATGTTCATCCTTACCGATCGAATCGAAATGAGAAAAGAGGTGTACCAGTTGCGAAAACTCGGATATTCGAAAGGTCAGTGGCCCATGCCGAGACCGCCGTCGACGGGAATGACTGCGCCCGAGACGTACGCGGCATCCTCGGAGGCAAGCCAACTGACGACGCCGGCAACCTCGTCCGTCTTGCCCTTACGGCCGAGCGGAATAGCACTGACAGCCATCTCCTGGTACTTCTCGTCCAATGCCTGCGTCATCTCCGTGTCGATGAAGCCGGGAGCAACGACATTCGCCGTGATCGACCGAGACCCCAACTCACGAGTGAGCGACCGAGCAAGTCCGATGACGCCGGCCTTCGACGCCGCATAGTTGGCCTGCCCAGGAGTCCCAGCCAGAGCGACAACGGATCCGATGAAGATGAAGCGGCCGTAGCGGGCACGAAGCATCGAGCGGCTGGCGCGCTTGGCGACTCGAAAGGCACCGGTGAGGTTCGCATCGATGACGCGAGAGAACTGATCCTCGCTCATTCTCATTATCAGGGTGTCGTCGGTTATGCCGGCGTTCGACACCAGAACCTCGACCGGTCCGTGCTTCGCTTCGACCTCCTTGAAAGCGGCGTCGATCGAATCGGAATCGGTGACGTCACAGATAACCCCGAACAGGCCGTCGGGCACCCCGGAACCGCGATGCGTCACGGCTACCTTGTGGCCGTCCTCCGCAAGTCTCTGAGCGATGGACAGACCGATACCTCGGTTCCCTCCGGTGACAAGTACCGATCGAGCAATGAAGTCTGGTTTGGACATGCCTGCAACCTATCTGTTCGTCCCGGAATGACAAAGCGAAATTTACTGGTGAGTAATAACAGGGAATCAGGGCAATCGTTGCCGAAGAACCAAAGCCGTGCCTAAACCCAATGCGGTGAGTACGACTCCGAGAATCAACCACGGACGGCTGGCATCTCCACGGGTGATCTCGAACCCGATCTGCTCCTCCAGCGTGTCGTACACCGCGCGCAGTTCTTCGAGTGAGGACGCAGTGAAGAAGCTTCCACCGGATAGATCGGCAATCTCCCGCAAGGACGGATCATCGACTGGAACCGGTACTCGTTCGACTCCGGACTCGTCTTCGATATCGACTGTCCCGTAGCTCGTGCCGAACGAGATCGTGGAGATCGGTACGTTCTTGTCCTTCGCGGCGCGCGCGGCAGTGTATCCACCCCGCGGATCGTCAGGGCTCTGTGGGACGGTCTGCTTGCCATCGGACAACAACACGATTCGAGCGGGCGGGGCCGCATCGCCGCCACCGAGAACAGCTCCCAGCGTGTCGATCGACTGCAGCGAGGTGAAAATAGCCTCGCCAGTGGCCGTGCGTTCACTCAATTGCAGTTTGTCGATGGCCGCCTTGGTTGCTTCACGATTGGCAGTCGGAGATACGAGCACCGACGCCGTTCCGGCGAATGCGACGAGTCCGAGGTTGATACCTGGAGTCAACCCTTCGGCGAACGACTTTCCTGCCTCCTGTGCAGCAGCCAAACGAGATGGTTCGACGTCCGTTGCCTCCATCGACAACGACACATCGATCACCAAGATCACCGTCGCGCGGTTCCGCGGCACCTTTTGATCGGCAGTCGGACCCGCCAATGCAATTGTCAGCACGAGCAGACCGGCCAGGATCAGTGCAGTCGGCACGTGGCGCCAATAACTCGGCCGCGTCGGCGCCACTTTCTCCAACAGTTCCATGTTCGAGAACCGCAAAGTGTGCTTGTGACGACGACGCTGCGCCGCGACGTAACCGACGACCAAACCGACGACGACGAACAGGAACAGCAGCCACCACGGTGAGGTGAACTCGGACAGACTCACCGGCGGCCTGCCCGAGCCGAATTGACTGCACTGGAACCGAGAGTGTGTCGGCGTGAGGAAACGAAGCGGACGACGTCCGCTATCCAGTCGCCGTCGGTTCGAAGTGACAAGCGCGGAGCGCCACATCGACGAAGCGCACGCTCCACGTCCTCGCGATGCGACGCGGCGGCTTCGGCGAAATCGGCACGCAACTGCGGCGTCGTGCTGAATTCACGGGTGCGGCCGGTTTCGGGGTCGTGGAGGACCACATCCCCTACATCTGGCAGTTCGAGATCCCGAGGATCGACTACTTCCACTGCCAACACATCGTGTCGTGCAGAGATCGCTCGCAGCGATCGCTCCCAATCGATCGGCCCGAGAAAATCACTGATCACCACTGCCATCCCCCGCCTGCGTTGCGGGCGACGAAGCGCTTCGATGGCCGAACGAAGATCTCCTCGCACACCATCGGCGGCACTGGGCGTCGTCGCGATCGTCCGGAGCAACGTCTGCGAATGGATTCGGCCACCCCTGGCCGGGATACGAGTCGTCTGCGCTCCGGTAGCAACCACCGCACCGATACGATTGCCTCCACCGCTGGTCAAGTGGGTAATCGCGGCAGCTGCCGCGACAGCCAAATCTCGCTTCTCGCACCCCGTCGTACCGAAATCAAGACTTGCGGACAGATCGACGACCATCCAAGTTTCCAGCTCACGATCGGCAACAGACTGACGAACGTGCGGATGAGTCGTCCGAGCAGTCACCGACCAGTCCATCTGTCGGACGTCGTCACCAGGCTGGTACTCCCGCGCGTCACCCGGCTCGGAACCAGGTCCCGGAATCAAGCCGAGGTGGTCGCCGTGCAACACACCGTCGAGACGACGGCGGACTGTCAATTCCAAGGTGCGCAACGCCGCAGCGAGTGTGGGGTCACGTAGTCCACCGCTCCGGAACGACGGGGGCCGCGAGTCGGGTGTTCTACCCGTCCCGCGGGCAAGTGCCCCGCTCACTGCTGCTGGCTACCCACGGCTGGGGAATTCCCCGCGGATTTGTCCAGGGACGGCGCTGGACCCGGTTGTCGTTGTTGCACGCCAGCGTTATATCCCGGCTGCGGCATCCCTTGCTGCGGCATCCCCTGTTGCGGGGGACGCTGCGGCGCCGCGCTCTGATTCACCGGTTGCTGCGGGACGAAAGGCGCCTGGGGGACCTGCTGAGCACCGACCGCTTGCGGGGCCACCTGGGGAAGACCTACTGCCTGCAACACCCGCGTGATCACATCTTCCGGAGTCACCTCGTCGGCGAGTGCGTCGTAGGACAGGACGAGTCGGTGACGGAGAACGTCGGGGATCACTTCGAGCACGTCCTGCGGCACCACGTAGTCACGTCCTCGCACCAGAGCAAGGGCCCGCGACGCCGCGATGATTCCGAGAGTTGCTCGCGGCGACGCACCGTAGGCGATCCAACTTGCGACGTCGTCGAGACCGAGTTGTTCCGGCGTTCTCGTCGCAGCGATGACCCGGACGACGTAGTCGACGAGTGCGTGATGAACGAACACCGAACTTGCGACGTTTTGGAGCCGCACCAGCTCCTCCGGATCGAGGATCTGCTTCGGAGTCGGGGCCGCGGTGCCCATCCGGTAGACGATTTCGCGTTCTTCCTCGACCGAGGGGTAGTCGACGACGATCTTGAACAAGAACCGGTCACGCTGAGCTTCAGGAAGGGGATAGACACCTTCGTTCTCGATCGGGTTCTGTGTCGCCATGACAAGAAAGGGGTCGGGCATCGGGAACGTGTGACCACCGATGGACACTTGCCGCTCCGCCATAACTTCCAGCAATGCGGACTGCACTTTGGCGGGCGCGCGGTTGATCTCGTCGGCCAGCACGAAGTTTGCAACGACCGGGCCTAGTTCGGTGTCGAATTCTTCGCGACCCTGCCGGTAGATGCGGGTACCGATCAGGTCGGTGGGCACAAGGTCGGGCGTGAATTGAACGCGAGAGAACGTTCCACCGACAACCTTGGCGAACGTTTCCACGGCAAGGGTCTTCGCCACTCCGGGTACACCCTCGAGGAGTACGTGGCCGCGTGCAAGAAGTCCGACGAGGATCCTTTCGACCAATCGATCCTGGCCGACGATCACCCGCTTGACCTCGTACACGGCCTTCTCGAGGATCTGCACATCATGTGCGAGCCCCGCAGCATCGGTGCGGCCCGATCCATTCCCGCCCGAGACGCCTTTGGACATGCTGCCGTTCGCTTCGGCGCCGTCACGTGATGTCACCAAGAATTCACCGCTTTCAATCGAATCACTTCTCGGGCACGTTCGGTATCGACCATCGACTATTTCAGACGATGACTGCTTGCGCCGTGGGGCCGCCCCCCAAGGCTACCGATGTCTCCTGTGGGGCGAGCCTACCGAGTGGCCCACGAAGAATTCTGTCAGGACACCATACGTACCGCATACGGCGTCATACCGTCGTATCGAACGGACGAAACCTTGACGATGTCACCGGATTGAGGCGCTTCCAGCATCTTCCCGTCGCCCAGATACAACGCGACGTGCTGACTGGCATTCGGTCCATAGAAGATCATGTCCCCGCGCTTCATGTTGGAGGATGGGACCTGTTTGCCTGCCGTGTATTGGTAGCCCGTGTAGTGAGGCAGCGAAATGCCGAGTCCCCCGAACGCGTAGATCATCAATCCGGAACAGTCGAAGCCGACCTTGTTGTAGTCGCCGTAGCTATCGGCCACTCCCCCGTCCCGGATTCCTTTCGTCGGTCCGTTTTCGTCGCCGCCACCCCAGGAGTACGGGACGCCCAGCTGGGACATTCCACGGTCGATGGCAAGTTCGACTGCTGCACTACCGGTAAGGGACGGACTCGATTGGCCCGAGCTTCGCGGCTTCTTCGGAGTCGTGATTGTTGTAGTGCCCACGCTGCCTGCAGAGTCACCATCGGCGGAGTCGCTGCCGACAGAGTCCTGATCTTCGTCGATATCGGTGTGGGATCGTTGACCTGCTGCTGCGGCAGCTGCAGCCGCACTCGCAGCCTGATTCGCTGCAACCCTCGCAGCAGCTTGAACTGCCGCTTGCTTCGCTGCGGCCGCCGCGGCGGCAATGGCTGCATCCTCGGCTGCCTTCTGTGACTCCCAGCTCGAGTATGCGACGCGCTGATCAGCAAGTCCTGCCACGTTCGATCGTGCGGAATCGAGCTGACTCTGCGCGGAGTCGCGCTCGCTCTCGATCGCAGCCTTCTGTTCTGCCTGAGCTTGCAACGCGGCGCGGGCTGTCGCTATCGCTTCTTCTGCATCTGCTTTCTTGGACTCTGCTGTCGAGGCTGCGGCATCGGCTTGCTGTTTGGACTCGCGAGCCGCGGAGTCACGGTTGGCCTGTTCGGTCCTGGCCCGCTGAAGACCGTCGAGCACAGCGTTCTGGCTGTTCGACAGAACCTTCAGCACCTGCGCACGGTCGAGAACGTCGTCCGGTCCACTCGATCCGAGAAACGAGGACACCGAGGCAACACCTGTGCCCTGGGTGTAACTCGACACGGCGAAGTTGTTGAACTTCTGCTGTGCCGCCTGGATTTGAACACCTGCATCGGTGAGAGCTTGCTGAGCAAAGACGACGAGTTGCGCAGCGACGTCGGCGGCGTCCCGAGCATTCTGAAGATCGACGAGGGCCTTGTTGACGTCCTCGCGTTTGATCGCCACGTCAGCATCGAGTTGGGCGAGCTGTTGGTTCGCAGACGCGACCTGGTTGATCAACGAACCCACGGCACCGAGCTGTTGCTCTACCGCGGATCCCGCGGCGGCAAGGTCGGAGTCGGATGGGTTGGGCGGCGGCGGCGGAACAGCGAGAGCGGTGCTGGACGCACCACTGATCAACGCAACAACCATTCCGGCCCCAACGAACATTCTCGCCGTGTTGGAGAACGCGCAACTGCGTGTCCCGCGGAATGCTCGTCGCCTCAAAGTTGTCTCCCTCTGGTCCGGCGCTCGCGACGTTCTATCGATCGTCGACGCCGGAAGAGAGGACCCAGCCCCCACATCGGGTGCCGGAAATCACGCTCACCGGGCAGGAAGGAAGCACGCAGCATCACCACAGGTATAGACCACGTCGGTCCCACCCGAAGCAGGCGTCACCCGAGGCAACTCGGATAGACCTCTGCCCTCTGCGACACTCCTTCCCCAGCAGTGCCAATGGGACCGTACGACACTTTGCACACTAAAGAAACTTCAGCCACAAAGAACACATATGTAATTCGACCAGCACGAATGCGCTGAACTCGGTGTTTACGCGAAAGAAGTTCTTTCGACTTTTTTCTACACGCGAGAAACGCCCCGACCAGACGGTCGAGGCGTTCGTTCCTGCGGTGTCGGTAAAGAGTCGATCTTCAGCGGTCGAGGGCGGACTCACCAGAAGTGTTGCTCGGTGCAGTCGACGGAGTATGCCGATCCGTCTCGCGGGACTCAGATGTCGGGGTAATCCGCACCTTGTGGCGCCGGATCTTCGCCACTGCAGTTGCTGCAGCCCCCACCATAACCAGCACCAGGATCAAACCCGTGATCAAACCCCATGGAGTGTGCGGGCCGACCAGCGTGTCCACGAAGTTGTCGGCTCCGACGACCGAATTACCTGTGTAGGTGCGATCTTGCCCGGCCTCGAGTGTCACTCGACTGACCGTGTCACTGAAGGACCCCACCTGACCCGGACTCAAGACGAGGATTGTGCCGCCGTCCTGGGTGCCGACCGCAGTCGCTAGATCACGCAACTGAGAATCGTGAACGGGGTCCTTGTCCATCACCACGATCCCAAGATCGATTCCATGCTCCCCTGCACGCTGAACTACGACCTGCAGATCGCTCCGAAGTGCCGAAGGCGCACTGACTCCGGACTCGGCGACGTCGGCCACGATCGAATCGATGTCCGTGCCGGGTGGCACTTCGGCGGCCAGCGGAACAAAAGCAAGAATCGGATCAGGCATCTCTCGTCCAGTCGCAATAGCGGAGTCGGTGGGTGGCGGTCGTTACCGAACAGTACGAGCGGCCCGATCGAACCCTACGTCACCGACCCCTCACGGGACCGCATTGGACGCGGGCGGCATGGCCGGTAGTGAGGTTGCCCTGCATTGCGAAGGTAGTGCCACTGCGTGAGGATTGTCGATGCAGGGCTCGCCGTCGCACGACCAGGCCTGCCCTCAGGGTTTCACAGGACAAGCGTACTGTTAGACTTATAACGAGGCATTCGGCGCACCGCTCGGTCGCGTAGAAGGTCTCGCTTCAACCGTCGACACAGCCCCGTCGGCGGTGCGCCTCATAGACGAGTGGAGCTGAAGTGACCGCTAGTAATAACTCATTCGGTGCAAAGGGCACCCTCGAGGTCGGAAAGAACTCTTACGAGATCTTCCGTCTGTCGGCCTTGCCCGGTGCCGAAAAGTTGCCATACGCACTGAAAGTCCTCGCGGAGAACCTCCTTCGCACCGAGGACGGTGCCAACATCACCGCCGACCATATCCGTTCGATCGCTTCGTGGGATCCGTCCGCGGACCCGAGCGTCGAAATCCAGTTCACCCCAGCCCGAGTCATCATGCAGGACTTCACCGGCGTGCCGTGCATCGTCGACCTGGCCACCATGCGCGAAGCCGTGACCACACTGGGCGGCGACCCGAGCAAGGTCAACCCGCTCTCTCCTGCCGACATGGTGATCGACCACTCGGTGATTCTCGACGTGTTCGGCCGCGCCGACGCCCTCGAGCGCAACGTCGACCTCGAGTACGAGCGCAACGGCGAGCGCTACCAGTTCCTTCGCTGGGGACAGGGCGCCTTCGACGACTTCAAGGTCGTACCCCCCGGCATGGGTATCGTGCACCAGGTCAACATCGAGTACCTGGCACCGACCGTCATGACCCGCAACGGCCAGGCGTATCCCGACACGTGCGTCGGCACCGATTCACACACCACGATGGTCAACGGCCTGGGCGTGTTGGGTTGGG
>JBBPZN010000170.1:0-5608 GCA_038198705.1 Mycobacteriales bacterium | reverse complement strand
GGATTCCTCCAATCGGTTCTGTGCTTCGCGTGCTCGCTCGGCTTCGCGAACGTGTTCGCCTCGGCGACGAAGGACGAGTCCGCCCTGATTCTCGAAGTGCCGGATCGCTGCGGCGAGTGAGTCGATATCCCGTGCGGTATGGGGAGTTCGGTGGGTGACCGCGGTGGTACGCAGGTGCCTCTCCCTGGCCGAGAGCTCCGCGATAACCTGGTCGAGCTCGCTGTCCGCGGCCGTGGAACCTGCCTGTGAGGTACGAAGGGCGCCCGCCGACTCGGTGACAGTCTTCTGCGCCTTGACGATTCCGGAGACCTTCGGCAAATTCTTCGCAGCAACCGCGAGGCCGCGCAGGAGTTCGGCTGCCGACTGCTCTTCTTCGCGGGTGGCCGCCAAGGACATGCTGGCTGTTTCGATCGAGGTGTCCAGTTCGGCGAGCCGCGCAGCCCGACGACGCGCACGGGCAGTAGCCCCGATGTATTCCGCATCCGGCTTGACATGACGTCCTCGTTGAACGCCTTGCCAGTAGCGCCCGTCGATGCCGATCGAGGTCACCGCATTCTTCGATGCGCCCGTGTCCTCCAGTAGTGCGATCGAGGTCAGTACATCGCGCACCACTGCCTCTGGCACGTCTGTTCCAGGTTCGACCTCGAGGACGTGAGCCAGCGTGCGGCCCGTCGGACGCTCGGCTTCCGGTACGCCGACCAGAAATTGGTCCGATTCCATGGACCCGAGAGCGCCGGTCGGCGAGATCCATCCGTCGAGAAGGTTCGCGGCCTGCAATGCGCTTTCGACACCAGCAGCTACAGCAGGTTCCACGCCGTCGGCGAATCGAACGAGCTGCCACAACGGCGCTCCGACAAGCCCGTCACGCGAGGACGTACGAGCTGCGAACGGTGGGGGAGCATCGTCGCGTTGAGCAGTGACGAGGTCATGTTCGGCACGCATCGATGCCAGTTCTTCGGTCAGCGCTGCAGCGGCGGCACCCGCCTGCGTCCGCCGTCCGCGCACGTTCTCGAGGCCCTCGGCCGAAGCCTCGGCTAGGACGGTATCCAGGCTCGGTGCATCGTCCTCGCCGATGCGAGGTACAGCAGCGTCGAGGGAACCGAATGTGGCGACGGTGATTCCCGCAGCCGAGTACAGGGCCGAGTTCTCGGCCCACCAGGACCGCAGTCCCGACGCATACTGTGCACGGGCCAACTCCACGGCAGCTTCGGCTTCGGTGACCGACGCGCGAGCAGCTTCGAGCAATTCTCTTGCCCGAGAGGCGCTTCTGTCTGCACGGGCGCGTTCGGTCATCGCCTTTTCTACGGTGCTCAGAGCATCGCGGACGGCACGCACATCACCGTCACGTTCCTCGGCATGACCGCGCAGTGCCGTGCTGAACTGGTCGGTGCGCGCACTGGCCGGCATCGACGCCCACGCGATGCCGGCGTCCTCGGCCGCAATCTGGAGATCGTCCTCGGCGCGTGCCAGTGCGGCGACCGAGTCGCGTACCGAGCTTTCGGCGTCGATCGCCTCGGCGGAACGCTGCGCCAGATCCGCCTGCGCTTTACTAGCACGCTCGGACTGCTGGGCGGCGGAGATCTTCAGCTTCGCTGCCGATTCGGCGAGATCGTCGAGTTGCTGTTTGCCCTCGTAGGCACTCGATCGCTGCAATGTTTCGCGGTCGGCGAGAGCTTGGTCCAGGCCTCGTTCGGCGTCGTCGAATCGCTTCTCCGCGGCCAAGCGCTCGGACAGTCGGCATTCTTTCTTTGTCGCGGCGTCGAAGTGCGCCGTGGTTGCATGGGTAACGGATTCGAGTCTGCGACTGATCTGTTCCACGTCCGAGCGAGCTTGTACGCGAAGGTATTTCGCGTACACGCCGACGAAGGTTGTGGCAGCCTGATCTGCCCGAGTCAAGCCTTCGAGCGCTCGACCGACCTCTTCCATGTCACTGAACGAGCGCGCTGCTTCGAGAACCAGTTGCTCGTCCAGCGGACGCAGACCGTCGGTCAGTGCCTGAGAGAGCCCCTTCGGGTCCAGGTTCTTTGCCAGTTGCGGACGACGCAACGTCAAGATCAGATTGATCAATTGGTCGTAACGCTGCGCGCCGAGACCGAACATCCGAGCGTCGATGGCCGCTCGGTAGTCGACCGGCCGGTCGGAAAGCGCGTCGGTGCCGAGTTGATCGGCAAGCTGTTTCTTGGTCAGCGGCCGATCATCGGCCCCCAGGAGCGAAAAGTCCACGCCGACACGGCCGTCGGCGACAAAGTACCAGCGAGTGACCTTGTCGTTCTGTCGACTTGCGCGCATTCCGATACCGACGGTGACGGACTCGGGATCCTCGCGTGAGCCCCGCCCGAACTCCATCCATACATAGGAGTGCGCGCTCTCCTGGCCGCGATAGAGAAGATTGGACTTCATCGTGCGCTCTTCGCCGGCGAACGGGTTCAACCGCCTCGGCTCGATTCGTCCGTCGAGTACGAACGGAAACAGAACCTCGAGTGCTTTGGTCTTTCCCGAGCCGTTCGGTCCGCGCAACACGAGGCGACCGTCGGCAAAGGAAAATTCCTGATCGCGGTAGTCCCACAGATTGATGATTCCGGCGCGGGTCGGGCGGAAGCGCTGAGCATGTGCGGTCATCTAGTGCGCCTCGATTTCCGTGGTGTGAGAATGCGAATCAGGGGCACTCGGTCCTGTGCCGTCTAATTCTGTGGTCTCGAAGAGCGAATCCTGGGGTACCCGGTCTCGCACACTGATCACCACATCGCGGTAGCGAGCGATGACGGGGAGAACGAGTATCCCGCCGGACATGATGTGCACCAGCCGGAGTCGATGGAGCATGCCGATCGCTCGCTCACCGAGACCGATCGGGTCGGCCTGCCATTGGGCCGCGAACGTGCGTCCGTACCTCTCGACCAGGTCGGAGACCGCGCCGTTCACCCAACTGTTCTCCACGAAAGGGTAGAGCTCGAAAGTAGAGTCTTCGACGGTTCGACCTCGCCCACCGAACTCGGCGAGGTCGTCGAAAACCCCACCTCCAGGTATTGCCGAGTCGATGAGGTCGATCAGGTCGCCGTCATGCGGAATCGGATGGCGTGCCAATTCGAGGGCATCGGGATCGATCACCCGGTCCGATATCTCACCGGCCAGAAGCAGTGCGACTTGAGCGATTGTTCCTGTGCTGGGGAATCGGAGGTCCGACATCCGCCCGGATGTATCGATCAACGTGACGCCCTCGGCGCGACGCTCGGCGATCAGACCGGTCAGAAGTTCGACGTCGGCGACTGTCCGTACTGCAGCGAGTGCGGTGCGACCGTCCTGATCGAAATCGTCGAAATAGACGACGGGATGCTCGACCAACGCACGACGCACCTTTTTGAGAGTCTCCTTGGGATCTATCGGCGGCCGGGATTCCCCGTCCTCTTCGCTGTCTTCGGTCGAGTCGTCGGATCCCACGAGCAGACCGGTGACCGACCGGAGGTGCTGCACGGCTCTGGGTGGACGGAACATCGACACGACCACTGATCGCTCGATGTCGTAGAGAGCCTCGCCCGAAGCGGGATTGTTCGCCCAGCCGCCTGCATCACCATCGGCGAGCGATATCGCGCCCCGCGCGGCCAGCCAGCCGACGGCGTCGACGAACGCGTCTCGGTCCGCAGCGCGGTCGGTCGCAAGTTCCACCCCGTCCACCTGGCCTGCCTCGGCGGCGACGTGGTCGGCGAGTTCGGAGAGCGTGATCTGATTGCCTGCTCGGCCGAGCGCAGCCAAGGACAACGCCAGGTAGGCGTACCTGCGTCGATCGAAGACGCGGTCCGAGGCGGTGCGGGCAGGCTGGGTCGAATCGAGCGCGTCGAGAACTGGAAACAAGCGGGCTGTCGTTTCGGTGACCTCGAGGCGATAGCCGAACAACTCGAGAAGATCCTCGCGAAGCTCGGTTGCCCATCTACGGAGAAGCGGAAGAGCGATTCGGTCCGGGTACGTCGCCGTCACCAGATGGTTCGCCAACGCAACGCGCGCCGCACGCTGATAGGAATCGAGTGCCAGAGAAGGTATTTCGCGTGCTCTCACCGGCGGATCACATCCGCAACCTCGAGTTGCAGCCGATCCAGATGCAACCGTCCACGCGTCGTCCGGACGACGGTCGATATTTCAGAGTCGGTCAGTGTCAATTTCACACCACTGTCCGAACCCGTCGAGCCGGACGTACGACCACTCACCCGGACCCGGGCAGTAAGCGCCGCATTGAGCAAGCTCAGCAACACTTCGGTCTCCTCCTCGTTCAGCGTCCGGTCGTACACACCAACCGAGGCCAAAGATCGAGCTGCGGCACTTCGAGTGCGTTGCGCGGTGAGCTGCTGTTCACGGAGGCGACGAATCCCGCCGTCGTTGCGTTGAACGCGGCCAGGCAGGCCGGGCGACGGCGCGCGACCGGTTTCCGCCAAGGTGCGAGAGATTTCGACGGGAGTGGCTTCCCACCAGGATCGAGATGCGGGAATGATGTCCGCATCGGGGTGGACCATGGACAGATGGCGGGGCCTGCCGAGACCGAACACGGCATGGAAAAGAGCGTGCGCACTGTCCTCGGTCGCAGTGTTGGCGAACCAACCTGCGAGGTGACGGAGTTGACTCTCGCGGCTCACACCACCTCTGCGCGTCTCGTTTACCCGTCGTAGCAGCGACAACACCGCGGCAATGGCGCTCATCGTGCCTTCACGTAGTCGTTCGGACTCACTGAGTTCGGCCTCCGCAGCCACGAACCAATGAGATAGACCCGACCAGCGCGCCTGCCAGTCGGCACGACGCTCATCGATGGTCAGGAAGACCCGCTCGTCACTGATTGCGGCACGCTCGATCAGCGTCGAGATGGATGTCGATTCGACGACGGCAATGGCCTCCGCCAACTTCGGGGCGTACCGCGTCAGGTCCGAGCTGAACTCACGCATATGCGTCAGGAGTGCATCTTTGTGGACCAGAAACGATTCGGGTGTGATCTCGGTGGTGCGGACGAGATCGCCGAGGACCAGATAGAAATGCGCCGCCCGAGTGGCCATTTCGGAGAGGGTCGAGTCGAGTCGGCTGAGCTTGCGGTAGATGCGGTCGCCGTCGGCCTGACGGTTCGCCTCGGCCAACTCGTGCATGTCGGCGAGCAGCTCGGGAAGGACGAGCCGGGACAGAGATGCGTCGTCGAGCCTGGCACCGAGCACGTCCTCGACGGCACGAAACGCCTTGTAGCCGGCCTGGCTGAATTGATAGACGTAATGGCGGTTTCGGTATTCGGCCAAGGTGGCCGCGCGTGAGCCGTCGTAGCTGCGCTCGAGAAGCTCCCAGGTATGAAGCTGCTCGAGCAGCGGTGCGATTTCGGCGGAGGTGAGCCGTGCGTCTTCGGGGGCATTCCTGGCCAGCGTGTCCGCAATCTCGGCCGCATGTAGAAGAACGACATAGTTGGCGCGGGCGATGTCGAAAGCACGAAGCACCCAAAGATACTCGTTATGTTTTTCCGCGACCGTGAATGCGAAGAGTTTGAGGCGATCTTCCTGCAAGAACGCTGCCGCGGCACCGAGCCGTGCGTTGTCGTCTGAATCGCTCACTGGAACAGGGTAGGCGTTGGCCGGGGGGTGAGTGAAATGCG
>JBBPZN010000169.1:0-66912 GCA_038198705.1 Mycobacteriales bacterium | reverse complement strand
CTTCGCTATCGGTTTCTTGATCACCTTCCTCTTCGGTGGTCTCTCCGGTGTTCTGCTCGCCAGCCCGCCGATCGACTTCCACGTCACCGACACCTATTTCTTGGTGGCGCACTTCCACTACGTGGTCTTCGGCACTGTGGTGTTCGCAACGTTCTCGGGCATCTACTTCTGGTTCCCGAAGATGACCGGCCGAATGATGGACGAGACGCTGGGCAAGTGGCACTTCTGGCTGACGTTCCTCGGCTTCCACGGCACCTTCCTGGTCCAGCACTGGCTCGGTAACGAGGGCATGCCGCGTCGCTACGCCGACTATCTCTCTTCCGATGGATTCACCACGCTCAACATCATCTCCACCATCAGCGCGTTCGTACTCGGCGCTTCGACACTGCCGTTCGTGTGGAACGTCTTCAAGTCCTATCGCTACGGCGAGGTAGTCACTGTGGACGACCCCTGGGGTTACGGCAACTCGCTGGAGTGGGCCACATCGTGCCCACCGCCGCGGCACAACTTCACGGAACTGCCGCGAATCCGTTCCGAGCGTCCGGCGTTCGAACTCCACTACCCACACATGATGGAGCGAATGCGCGCCGAGGCTCACGTCGGGCCGGGCAGTCACGGTGGAAAGACCACCGAGGTTCTCGAAAAGGCTCGGCGCGCACCTATTGCAACGGGCGAGGAGGAGCATTCTGGGGACTGATCTCCGCGGCGAGTTGCTCTCAGACAGTTCTCAGCACGGGAAGTAATACTTCAGCGATGTCGATTTCACTGCCTACGGCATCGTTGTCAGTGCCTACGGCATCGTCTGTTCGGCGATGGCGCCTCGGGGTCGGCAATTGAACTTCTCGCTCCACAGCCGGATCCGGGTCCTCATCATCAGTCTGGCAGCTCTTGCGGTTGCCGTGAGCGCACTGGCCATCTACCTGGTCACCGAACAAGCATTGCGTTCCCAGGTAGCCGACCGAGTGTCTCGAAATGCCGACGCGCTCATCGCAAGTGCCACGTCCGGAGTTCCCTCGACCTTCTTCGGGTTCGGAGTCGGCACGACCGACGGGCTCGCGATCAAAGTTGCGTTGGTGACCTCGGACGGCGAACTCGTGACCTTCACCGCAGAATCTCGGCCGTTCACCAACACGGACGGCACTCTCGATGCCACCGAACAGGCGGTCGCAACCGGTTCGACCGATCAGTCGCTCCGCGAGGTGCGCGGGTACATGCTGTCGGCCAAACGGACCGTATCGGGCGAAACGGTCATGGTGGCCGAGTCGTTACAATCCAACGCGCCGTTACTCGGCAAGTTGACGCTTGCACTTGTCGCGATCGGGACTCTACTCATCATATTGGCCGGGATAGCTGGAACTGCAGTAGCTCGGACCGGACTGCGTCCTGTCAAACGCTTGCGCAACGCCACCGAACGGGTAGCCCGCACCGGTGATCTACAACCGATCGCCGTGACCGGAGACGACGAACTTGCATCACTGGCCACGAGCTTCAATGACATGCTTGCTGCCCTTGCTCAATCCGGCGCGCGTCAAAACCGTCTGATCACCGATGCGGCAGAGGAACTGATGGGCCCGCTGCATACGCTTCGGGGGAAGATCGATGTCCTGATGGCCCTCGACGGACACGATGGACCGGCCCTGTCCCCTGCCGAGCAGGATGAGTTGCGTACCGGAGTCATGGCGGACATGGATGTCATCATCCGATTGGTACACGACCTGGTAGACCAGGCGCGCGACGTCCCCGAGTCAGCGAACGCGTGATCGAAGGCGTGGATCGAGCCGATGCACTTCGACGTCGTGCAAAATCCCGTCGTTGATTTCGGCTGTCATATAGGTGCAGAACGGCTGCCTGCGTCTGTCGGTCGGTGAGCCAGGGTTGAGCAGCCGAACACCGGTATCCGTCACGGTGTCCCACGGAATATGACTGTGTCCGAACACCAAAACATCGATGCTCGGGTACTTCGCTGCCATCCGCTGTTCGCGTCCGGCTGAGCTGCCCGTCTCATGAACGACGGCAATCCGAACCCCGTCCAATGTAACTCGTGCGCATTCGGGCATCCGGGCACGGAGATCGTCACCATCGTTGTTGCCCCAGCACGCGATCAACCTCTTCGACCTGGCAGAAATCTCCTCGAACACACCCGCATCGACCCAGTCGCCGGCATGAATCACCACATCGGCGTCATCGATGGCCGTCCACACTTGCTCCGGCAACACCCGAGCCCGAGTGGGGACATGGGTGTCCGCGAGAAGAAGTAGTTTCACATCTCTCCGAACGCAGATACGGTCATCACGGCAGATTATCCTGCCCGGTCTCTAACGAAAGTCCCGGGATTTCGACATCACCCGTAGGTCCATGAGCTGCAGATGATCGGCCACCACCGTCGCTGCACCTTCGGCGTTCTGGACCTTCCCGCGGATGAGTAATGCCGGGGCCGTCAGCGCCAGCTTGCGGTACTTGGCCCACAATCCGACCGAGCACACCACGTTGACCATCCCCGTTTCGTCTTCGAGATTGACGAACGTGACCCCCGCAGCCGTAGCCGGCCGCTGCCGATGCGTCACGGCACCACCGACCAGGACCCGGTCCCCGTCGGGAACTTGCAGTAGACGATTCGCCGTAATCACCCCCAGCGCATCGAGCTGTTCGCGAAAGAACTGAGTCGGGTACGAATCGGGTGAGACTCCAGTTGCCCAGACGTCCGCCGAGGCCATATCGAGATCGCTCATCCCAGGCAATACCGGCGCTCGAGTGGATGCCCCGAGCCCGGGGAGTAGATGCGGCCTCTCCCCTGCTGCTGCGCCTGCCGCCCAGAGCGCTTCCCGACGGGCGATCCCGAAACACCCCAATGCTCCTGCGGTAGCGAGCGATTCGGCTTGCGTAGTGGACAGCTCTACTCTTCCGGTGAGATCGAGGAACGATACGAACGGACCGGCTGCTGTGCGTGCGTCGACGATGCGTTCGGCAAGATCTTGCCCGATGTACTTCACGTCAGCGAGTCCCATCCGAATCTCGAGACCCTCGGCAGTGAGATCTGCATACCAGGAACTGGCATTGACATCTGGACCGTGCACACGCACTCCATGCCGTCGAGCATCCGCCACCAGAGACTGCGGAGAGTAGAACCCCATTGGTTGTGCACGCAGGAGACCGGCGCAGAACGCGGCAGGATGGTGAAGCTTGAACCACGACGAATAGAAGACCAGCGAGGCAAAGCTCTGCGAATGACTTTCGGGGAAACCGAAATTAGCGAAGGCAGAAAGCTTCTCGTAGATTCGATCGGCCGTGTCACCGGTGATGCCGTGCAAGTCTCGCATTCCGTCGTAGAAGCGATCACGCAACAGGTTCATCTTCTCCGGCGAACGCTTCGACCCCATCGCACGACGAAGTTGATCGGCGTCGGCAGCGCTGAATCCAGCCACATCGATGGCCATCTGCATCAATTGCTCCTGAAAGAGTGGCACTCCGAGGGTGCGGTCGAGAGCCTTCTTCAACGACGGGTGATCGAAGGTGACGGGTTCGAGTCCGTTGCGGCGCTTGATGTACGGATGAACGGATCCACCCTGGATCGGACCCGGTCGAATGAGTGCGACCTCGACCACCAGGTCGTAGAACTCACTCGGCTTCAACCGCGGCAACGTCGCCATCTGGGCCCGCGACTCCACTTGGAACACGCCGATCGAATCGGCCCGCTGCAGCATGTCGTAGACGGCTTTCTCACTCAAATCGATGTCCGCGAGGTCGATGCGTTGCCCTTTGTGCTCGACGAGAAGATCGATCATGTAGTGCAACGCTGACAGCATACCGAGACCGAGCATGTCGAATTTCACCAAACCTACTGCAGCACAATCATCTTTGTCCCATTGCAATACACTACGATTGGCCATCGTTGCCCATTCGACAGGGCAGACATCGGCAATGGGGCGATCGCAGATCACCATTCCGCCCGAGTGGATACCCAGATGCCGGGGGAAGCCTTCGATCTGCTGGGCAAGTTCGAGAACAGACTTCGGAATGCCACTGTCTGCCTGATCTCCGACTCCCGACCACCGGGTGACCTGTTTGCTCCAGGCATCCTGCTGCCCCTGTGAGAACCCGAGAGCACGTGCCATGTCACGTACCGAGGACTTACCTCGGTACGTGATCACGTTCGCCACCTGCGCCGCGTACGCACGCCCGTATTTCTCGTACACGTGCTGAATAGCTTCCTCGCGCCGGTCGGACTCGATGTCGACATCGATATCCGGAGGGCCGTCTCGTTCCGGAGCAAGGAAACGCTCGAAAAGAAGTTTGTTCGCCACCGGATCGACGTTCGTGATTCCGATGGCGTAACAGACAGCCGAGTTCGCTGCCGAACCTCTTCCCTGACAGAGAATGTCGTGTGTCTTGCAGAAGTCCACGATGTCGTGCACCACGAGGAAGTACCCAGGAAAGTTCAACCGCTCGATGATGTCGAGTTCGTATTCGAGCTGCGCGTAGGCGGCCGGGTGCGTACTGGGCGTGCCGTATCTGCGCGCAGCACCGTCGAAGGTAAGGGCACGTAGATAGCTGGCTTCGGTGTGGCCCGCAGGCACGTCGAACGGCGGTAGTCGTGGGGCGATCAGGTGCAGATCGAAAGCACACTCTCGACCCAGTTCGACGGCACCACGAACCGCACCGGGATGATGCTCGAACAATCGAGCCATCTCCGCGCCGGATCGCAGATACGTACCTCCCGTGGGCGCCAACCACCCCGCGGCGTCGTCCAGACTGCTGCGTGCACGTACCGCTGCCATCGCCATGGCCAAACGCCCGCTCCGCGGAGTCGCATAGTGCGCCGCAGTCGTAGCAACGATCGGAAGACCGAATCTCCGTGCCAATTCGGCGAGCGCATCGTTGCGCTCGTCGTCTTCAGGTATGCCGTGATGAGTCAGTTCCACGGTCACTCGGCCGGCACCGAATCTCTCGATCAGATCCGCCAGAGCCGCACCTGCTGCCTCGACGCCACCGGCGTCCAACGCCCGTCGAACATGCCCTTTTCGACATCCAGTGAGAATCTGCCAATGGCCACCTGCAGCCTCGGACAGGGCGTCGAAATCGTAACGGGGCTTTCCTTTGACTCCCCCGGCAAGGTGAGCTGCGGCAATTTCACGCGACAGCCGTCGGTACCCCTCTTGCCCACGTGCGAGAACCAGCAGATGAGTACCCTCCGGATCCAATTCACCTGTCCTCGACATCGTCGTGTCCAACGACAACTCGGCGCCGAAAATGGTCTTGATGCCCAGCGCCTTTGCTGCCTCGGCGAAGCGCACGACACCATAGAAGCCATCGTGGTCGGTGATGGCGACGGCTTCGAGCCCGAGCCGTACTGCTTCTTCGACCATCTCCTCCGGTTGGCTGGCACCGTCCAGAAAGCTGAAAGCCGAATGCGCATGTAGCTCCGCGTACGCTGTGGTCGTCGTAGGTTTCGATATCGTCTTCTCGTACGCCGCACGTTTGCGTGACCACGCTGGACTGTCACCACCGTCCCCGACGATGTCCACGACTTTCGGATGTGAGGGACGGCCGGACAACACCCGTTCCATTTCCGACCACGTCGGCGGACCGTCGTTCCATCCCATACCGACACCTCACTTTCGTTCGAACGTATGTTCCATTAGACCTCGTGGGTACGACATAAATCAATCTGTCTCGAGGGGCAGTTAGGCTCGCCGTGACATACAGCAGCCGAAAGAGCCGGAGAAGAATGTGAATCGTTGGGCCTCGTTCGTCGTCTCCCACAAGCGTTGGGTTCTCTCCATCGCTGTGGTGGTCGTAGCCCTGAGCGGAATATGGGGACTCGGCGTCTTCGGCAAGCTCAGCGAGGGCGGGTTCATCGACCCCGGTAGTGAAGCTGCGGAGGTATCGGAGCTCGTCGCAGGATTGGGGCAGCAAACCCCCGATATCGTCGCCATCTACACCGCGCCCGAAGGCAAGAACATCGACGACATCGCCCCGGATGTCACCTCGGTTCTCGACGGCTTCCAGGACAAGTACGCAGTCGAGAACGTCACCTCCTACTGGACAGCCGATACCGGGACGAAGCAATTCCTGGTCTCGAAAGACGGAACCAAGGCACTCGCGACGGTCACCTTCGGCCCCGACTCCGGCATCACCTTCGCCACGTTCGGAGAGATCCCACCGCAGCTGGAGGTACCGGGCGTCACCTCCCAGTTCGCCGGTGGTTCCGTGGTCGGAGTCTCCTTCAGCCAGACGCTCCAGGAAGATCTGGTTCGCTCGGAAGCCATCGCCATCCCCATCACGCTCGTTCTGCTGATCGTGATCTTCGGAGGCGTCGTCGCCGCCGCGGTCCCGGTCTTCGTCGGCATCCTGAGCGTCCTGAGCGCGTTGGCAATTCTGCGTGTTCTTACCTCGTTCACGGAAGTCAGCTCGTTTTCCATCAACGTCGCGTCGCTTCTGGGTCTCGGGCTCGCCATCGACTACGGGCTGTTCATCGTCAGTCGATATCGAGAAGAAATGCGCGACGGTGCGACACCGGCCGATGCAGCGATTCGTACAGTTCTGACGGCAGGCCGAACGATCGTCTTCTCGGGCTTGCTGTTGATCTGCGCCTTTGCCGGCATGCTCGTCTTCCCGCAACCGGTCATCAAGTCGCTGGGTTTCGGGGCCATGGCCGCTGTAGCCAGCGCCGCGATCCTGTCGTTGACCGCAGTGCCCGCGTTGCTGGCGATCCTCGGACCACGCATCAATTCTCTGACGTGGAGCAAAACCGCGTCGGATCGAGGTGAGGCGCGCGCCCAGAAGTTCTGGGGCGGCGTCGTGACCCGAGTGATGCGCAAACCGGGCATCGTAGCGGCAGTGATCATCGCCGGACTTCTCGTACTGTCGGCGCCGATACTGAAGGTCGCACTCGGCGAGGTCGACTACACCGCGCTCCCCAAGAACGATCCCGCTCGCGTCGCCGTCGAAACCCTCGGCAGCGAATTCCAATCCTCGGGTGAGAGCGCAACGGTCGTACTCCGGGGCCTCGATGGATCCAAACCGCAGGGCGCGCCGATAGCCGACATCACCCGTCGAGCTGAATCCGTCGACGGCATCGCTCGGGTCTCGTTCATCGGATCCACAGACGATGTCGTCGCGCTGGAAGCAATCTTCAGTGAACCGAGCGACGGTCGCACCGAAGCCGATGCAGCCAGTGCTGCGGTGGCAGGGCTGCGCGAGATCACGCCACCGGATGGCACCGAGTTGCTCGTCGGTGGCGCACGGGCACTCGTCGACGACGGCAATGCGGCGATCGCCGCGTGGCTTCCGGTCATGATTGCGATCATGGTCGTCTCGACCCTCATTTTGCTTTTCCTGGCATTCGGATCGATCGTGTTGCCGATCAAGGCAGTCCTCATGGCGGGACTCAGCCTGGGCGCGACGTTCGGAGTGCTCACCTGGGTATTCCAGGAAGGACATGGCGCAGATCTTCTCGGGGTGACGCCCGCGCCGCTGGAGGCGACCTTCGTGGTCCTCATCCTCGCTGTGGTCTTCGGCCTGTCGACCGACTACGAAGTGTTCTTGATGTCGCGCATGGTCGAGGCGCGCACAGGCGGGGCATCGACAGAGGAGGCGGTCGTCATCGGCGCCCAGCGCACCGGAAGAATCGTGACAGCGGCCGCACTCATCCTCATCATTGTCACCGGCGCGTTCACCATCTCCGAATTGTCGATCATGCGGTTCCTGGGGTTCGGCATGATTCTCGCGCTCATCGTCGATGCCACGATCATCCGCATGCTGCTCGTCCCGTCGCTGGTGAAGTTGATGGGTGAGGCGAACTGGTGGGCTCCGGCGTGGATGAAGAAGGTGCACGAGAAGGTAGGTATCGGTCACTGAGCGCCGCCGCCTATCACCCCGGTGGATCTACCGACCTGGCCCGACAACTTACTTCAGAGTAAGTTGTGTCCATGTCGAACTACATTGTCACCGGCGGTACGGGTTTCCTCGGGCAAAATCTGATCCCACTGTTGCTCGAGCGCGACCCAGCGGCCGACATTCACGTAATGGTTCGCCAGAAGTCACTCGGGAAGTTCGAACGGCAGGTCGACATGCTCGCCGACAAGACCCGGATTCACCCGTTGATCGGCGATCTCACCGAACCCGAACTCGGATTGGATGCCATCCCGGACGGCATCGACCACATCGTTCACCTGGGCGCCATCTACGACATGACCGCCGGTGACGAACAAGCATCGACCAACGTCGAGGGCACCCGCGCGGTGGTGGCACTGGCCGAGCGGACCGGTGCCCGGTTGCACCACATCTCCTCGATCGCCGTTGCCGGAGATTACGCAGGCACGTTCACCGAAGAGGACTTCGACAAAGGACAGGGCTTCCCAACCCCGTACCACCGCACCAAGTTCCAATCCGAGAAGATCGTGCGCGAATCCTCGGTCGACTGGCGCGTCTATCGTCCGTCGGTCGTGCTGGGGCACTCCAAAAGCGGGGCGATCGACAAGATCGACGGCCCATACTTCTTCTTCCCCCTTTTCGCCGCGTTGGCCACACTGCCTACTGCGCTTCCCATCACGGTTCCGAAGATCGGGGCCACCAATCTGGTGCCGGTCGATTACGTCGCCGCTGCGATCGTGGAATTGATCCACCGAGGCGAGGACGATCAGCGAGTGTTCCACCTGGTCAATACGCAAGCACAGTCGATGCACGAGGTCTATCGCGCATTCTCCGAGGCCGCAGGTTCGAAAGCGAAGGTCATCGACATTCCCGGGGCCGTTGCTGCCGCCGTCGTAGCACCGAAGAACGACATCGTCCGCACCGGCCGCAACACTCTCCTGAACAGATTCGGCATACCGCCGGTAGTGCTCGAACACCTCACCTTGCCGACGACCTTCGACTCGGCAGCGACCCAGAAAGCACTGTCGGGCAGCGGAATCACCCCACCACCGTTGGCGACCTACGCCGACCGCCTGTGGCAGCACTGGCGCGCGCACCTGGACCCGGACCGCGCGCGGCGCGACGATCCTCGCGGCCCGCTCTTCGGACGACACGTCATCATCACCGGTGGATCCTCCGGCATCGGAAAGGCCGGTGCCGAAGCTGCAGCACGCAAAGGTGCGACCGTCATTCTGCTTGCCCGCGGCACCGAGCAACTCGACGCCGTCGTGGCGACTATCCGCGCTCGAGGTGGTGACGCCTTCGGGTACACCTGCGACATCACCGACACCGAGTCGGTCGAGCAGACCGTGAAAACTATTCTGAGCGAACATGATCACGTGGACATGCTGGTCAACAACGCCGGCCGGTCCATCCGTCGATCGTTGTACCGCTCCACCGATCGACTGCACGACTTCGAACGCACCATGGCCGTCAACTACTTCGGTGCTGTTCGCCTCGCCCTGGCACTGCTCCCACACATGCGTGAACGTCGCTTCGGACACATCGTCAACGTCAGCAGCGCAGCAGTGCTCAGCCACGCTCCTCGATTCGCAGCCTATGTGGCAAGCAAGGCCGCACTCGACGGCTTCGCCGACGTAGCTGCAGCCGAAACGCTCTCCGACGGAATAACATTCACCACGATCCACATGCCGCTGGTGGCCACCCCGATGATCACCCCGACAGGCGCCAGCAATGCCGGCCCGGTGGTGTCACCGGAGAAGGCCGGGGCGATGGTGATTCGGGCGCTCATCCGGAAGCCCAAGCGCATCGACACCCCACTCGGCACTCTCGGTCAGGTCGGTAGCATCTTCACCCCGAATATCAAGGACCGCACGATGCATCAGTTCTACCGTCGCTTCCCGGAGTCCGCTGCGTCCAAGGGCGAGGTTGCATCTACACAGCCCGCACTCGTTCCGCCGACCTCGCCACCACACGACCCGTCGCGTCCGGGAGCACGAGTTGCCAAGTTGGCGCGTCGAATCGGCCGGTTGGTGCCGGGTGTCTACTGGTGACGCCCGGCTCTACCCACACCTGCGATTGCTCGACCGAACCCTCCGGCGAGGTAGGCGAGAGTTCCCAGTGCGAGCACCCACTTGGTAACGCTGACCGCCGTCGTGGCTCGAACCACCGAATCGGTGATCTGTTCGCGGTGATCGAGCAGATACAGACCCGCGATGTTCTCGACGTAGTCACCCGCCGCGGACAGAATCGGAGCTACGGCCAGCACCTTCGCCGTGGTGGGTGTCAGGTCGGTAAGTTCACCCAGACGCGAAGCCCCGGCACGCAAAGCCATCGCGTAGATCGCCGGATGGACGAAATCGGGGTAGTAGTGACTTCGAAATCGGGCGGTGGCGGCTGCGTCCATGCTGTCGAGGATCTGCCGGTATCGGAGCGCCGACCACGCCGTCTGAATCTGTAGAACCCGAGGGCCCGCCGGCCCCAACACACGCACGATATTGGCTTGAGAGGCAACGAATATCATCGTCCAAGCGATGAGTGGACGATCCCGCACCGAAAGTGTCATCTGCAAATACTAGAGCGCGGGAATCAGGTTCGATCACGCATCAGGAATGGGAGCACGACGCTTTCGAATGACTGGTAGTCGTCACGATGGATGCTGTGACCGGTCTCGAATGCCACAACCTGACACGAGCGGATCTCACCGGTGAGCATGGCGAGCCTGTCGGCGTCGACCATCCCGCCCAGTCCACCGCGAAGCACGAGTGTCGAAGCAGTGATGTCCGGCAACCGTGACCACCACTGAGCGTTGGGTCGGCGAAACTGAGCAAGGGCAGGTTTGGTCATCGAACGGTCGAATGCGAAGACAGCGCGCGGATGCCTGATGATGCTCGAACCTGCGTGCCAGAGTTCGGTGATGGTGGGCAGGCGGCCGGTGAGCGACGGTGGCGCATCTCCCGGCCGAATCGGAATAGGCATCTCCTCGACTACGAGGGACCGAACCGATGCGGGGCGCTGCTGCGCCACCACCGACACTGCGTATGCGCCCAATGAATGCCCGACCAGATCTACCTGCGCCAGCCCGAGATGGTCGAGCACAGCCGACACATCGCCACCGAAAGCGTCGAACGAGTAGTCGTCGGCGTGTGCACTGCGTCCGTGTCCACGCAGATCGACCGTGACGACGCGACGACCCACATCGGTGAGTGCACCGGCGAAACGGTCCCAGGTGCTGCTGTCGCCGCCCATGCCGTGCACCAACACGGTAGGAACAGGATCGGCTCCACCGAAATCTCGGTAGGCGATGTCGACGCCGGCCACATCGAGTAATTCCACGTCGATACTCACAGTCCCGAGAGTAGCCGCGCTCTCTTCCACCTCATTCGTAGATGCCTTCGACTCGCCAAACACTTCTCTCGTACACCAACAGCAGAGCGCGGTTCTCCTCGAGAAGCACCTGCACACGCGCACCTCGCGCACCCACGACCGGATCCCACCAGCGCTCGTCGAGGGACCACGGGCCCGCCCATCCGTGCAGGGTCCACTTCTTGCTACCCCACCGAAGCCCCACGGGTGCCGTGTCGAAACCACCTCGATCGGTGACGTGTACACCGTTGCCACCGTCGTCTTCCAGAGCGACCTCCGGACGTGTTTGCATCACTGCCGCAGGAGCCGGATGTGGCAACCGGCCCGGCCACGGGGCAGCGGGGTCCAGCAGCGGGACCAGCTCATCGCCGAGCGAACGAAGCGTCACTTGCTCCACCGGCCCACGTCCCCCGCTGAGTACCCCGACCTTGACCGCATCACCACCGAGGAGACCTTGCACTCGTACCAACGCCCGCCGAGCACGCTCGTCCTCGTCGCCGACACTTCCCCACAAGCCCAGCTGCAGCTCACCTGCCGCAACGACCTCTACCGGTTCGAGCCTCAGAAGAATGATTCCTGCCGTCGGCCGACTCTCGCTGCGCCCGGTGAGCCACCCGTCCAATTGCCACCGCACCCGATCTGCTGTTCCTTCCGGAGTCAGCGGCTCGGCGCATCGCCAGATACGTGAGAGATTCTCACCATTTCCGGTGGAAGCATGAACGAGGAGGCGAGTGCAGGCCACGGCCGCCGCGGCAAGCGTTCGGTGCAGCTTCTCGGCCATACCTCGGCCGGCGAACGCAGCGGCGTCGACGCGATCGATAGGCGGGTCGCAGCGGTGTTCCACGTTCAGATCGGGTGGCAGCGCACGCGCCGACGGTGGACGCTCCGGCTCACCTCGCGCACTGCGGTGAGCGAGAACCGCATCGGACCCGAACCGGGATGCCACCTCCCCTGGCATGAGCGCAGCGAAATCGCCGATGGTTCGTAAACCCAAGCGACGCAACAGGTCTATCAACTCTCCACGGTCCGCAGCGGCAAGGCTCGGCTCCGCGGCAAGCTCGGCAACCGGGAGCGGAGAGAGAAAACGCGCAGCACCGCCCCGAGGGACGACTGCAGCATGACGAGCTGCAATGACGGCCGTCGTCAACTCGTCGGCGATTCCGATCTGGCATTCAACCCCCGCACCCGAAGCCTGATCGATCAATCTTTCGGCAGCCTTGTGCTCCGACCCGAAATATCGGCTCACCCCACGCGCACTCAAAATCAACAAACCCGGACGCAACACCTCCACACCTGGCGCGACAGCATCGATGGCCGCTGCGACCGGCTCGAACAAGCGCCCATCCCTATCCGAATCTGCCGTCGCCACATACACATCCGGGCATCGCGCCTGTGCTTCACGACGACGTAAGCCTCGGCGGACCCCAGCCGCCCGTGCCGGTACCGAGCATGCAATCACCCGATTGGCCGAGGTGACCACCACAGGATGAGTCGCCGGCAGATCGGCCACCGCTGCAGCGGCGACGGCAGGCCAGTCCGGACACCACAGTGCTGCGACGCGGCTCATGCCAGGACCGCAAGATCCGTCTCGGTACTTCCGTTGCCTGTCGTACTACTGGTCTGCGCTGCGACCGACCATTCGATACGGCCGCGCTCGAGACGAAGATCGAAGCACGTACTACGCGGCCGCATCGCCTTGCCCTGCGCACGTACCTCCAACTGCAGATTCCGTAAACGCCCACGCCCCGAGCGAACTCCGGTGCCGAATCCGTTGTAGCTGCGCACCTCTGCATCCAGACGTAACTCCACACCGTCCCAGTGGCCGTCGGTAACCAGAAGCGTCGCCCCTTTGCTGCGCGCCCGTGCGACAACCGCACGCGCACGCGAGGGAGGCACCGAACGACCGCCGAGACCGAGTACGACGAGATCGAGGCCGTCCAACAGAATTGCCGCTACCTCGACCGGGTCCTCCCCCGGATCGGGGACGACGGCCAATCTCCGTAGTTCTGCACCCATCTCGACAGCGGCGAGCAAACCGAACCGCGGTTGCCCCACCACTGCGACATGCCCACCCGACGCGGTGACCGACGCCACCATGCCGAGCAGCAGCGAACCTGCACCCGAGACCGCGGCGACGGACCCGCGAGCCAAGCCGCCGTAAGGAAGCATGGCCGCCAGTGCAGGAGGGACCGCCAGTACCGCTTTGCTTCGCACCGGATCAACCGCCCGCGGGACGGATGATGCCGGCTCGACGCGTGGGCGAATGACGGGTTCGATAGGTTGCCGGACGGAGCGGGTCTCACCACGTGCTGGAACCGATGCCATGCGTCGCCTCAGATGCTCGACGCGTTCGGACAACGTCATTTCCGTCAGGGACGCTTCGGACTGGGACACCTCTGCTGAGGAGCCAGTAGCACTCATGGAAGCACCGGTAGAAAAAGTCATGCGTACTCCCCCGAAATTGGCGAAAAAAAGTACACTCGAACCAGCTCTCGGGGCAGCGGGGAAGTCTTACCCTTCGAACATATTTTCGAATTCCTATCCAGTAAAGCCGCTGCGGCGATCCACGTCAAGACGGATACGAAAGCCCAGGTGGAGGGGTCGACAACGGACTGCCGACAGTGCTGTCGGCACGGACGTCGATAGTCAACTAACCTGTGATCGTGACCGAGAAGCAGCGCGCCGTCAGGGTCGTCGGACCCGACTTCCTACTCGCAGGCAGGTACCGACTCGCGTACAAGCTGGGTGGGGGCGGAATGGGCGCGGTCTGGCTCGCTCAGGACACGCTGCTCGACCGGAAAGTGGCTGTCAAACAAGTCACGTCCACTGCACGCCTCAGTGAGCGCGCCGCACGCGAAGTGCGCAATCGAGCCATGCGTGAAGGCAGGATCGCAGCGCGATTGTCGAGTCTGCACGCCATTTCCATGCACGACGTCGCGATCGAAGACGGTGAGCCCTGGCTCGTGATGGAATACATGCCGTCGAGGAGCCTCGCACAGGCACTCAACACCGCCGAAACACTGCCACCGTACGAAGTTGCGCAGATCGGCGCTCAAGTCGCCGACGCACTCACCGAAGCACATGAGGCCGGTATCGTCCATCGTGACATCAAACCGGGCAACATTCTGATTGCCGACCGTGGACGCACCCTCGGTGTCGTCAAGATCAGCGACTTCGGCATCTCGCGCGCCAAAGGTGATGTCGAGGAATCTGATTCGAGTGTCATCACCGGAACTCCGGCCTATTTCGCTCCAGAAGTGGCCCGGGGACAGGATCCCACCGAAGCAAGTGACGTCTTCTCTCTCGGGGCGACGCTCTATACCGCGATCGAAGGCAAGCCGCCGTTCGACATCGACCAGGACTCCATTGCGCTGCTGCATCGCGTCGCCAGGGGCCAGATAATTCCGCCCACTCGATGCGGTGACCTGACCGAGCCACTGCTGCACATGCTCGAACCCGATCCTGCTCGCAGGCCGACCATGGCTCAGGCACGCGACGAGATCATTCGACATGCGATCAGCGGCCGGGCAAACATAGCCGGGCTACGTGGAGTCCCGGTAACTTCGGCTAGCGGGGTCGTTCCGGTCTGGGCTCATCGCTCTACCCCGGTATCGGAATCGCGGCGCCCTTCGCGAGAATTCGGAAACACCATTGCCGGCCTGCCTGCCGTTCGGTTCAGCGATCGAACCGAAGGTGAGACGCCGGCGCCGTACGCTCCGCCACCGTTCGATCCGCCGCGGAAGAAGAACCCACTCGAGGTGGTACTCGATCGCATCGACGACATAGTCGACGACCGGATCGACGTCCCGCCCGAGGCCGTCCTTGCTGCGCTGATCATCACCGTGGGACTCGTGATCGTGCTGATCATCGCCCTACTCTGAAAAAACGATCAATCGATACGTCGTTTGTGAGCCCACCTGGTCAACGCGTTGCGATTGGACTGCTGCGTCTTGCGTAGCACGTTCGAAGCATGCGTCTCGACGGTCTTCACCGAGATGAACAGGTCCTCGGCGATCTCACGGTAGGTATAACCGCGCGCCAGCAGACGCAGAACTTCGAGTTCACGAGGGGTGAGTGAATCGAGTTCCGGATCGAGTAGCGGTTCGGGGACATTCGACTTACCTGTGAACGAGTCGAGCACGAAGCCTGCGAGACGTGGGGAGAACACGGCGTCCCCACCGGCAACGCGTCGTACCCCGTCGGCGAGTTCGGACCCCGAGATCGTCTTCGTGACGTAACCCCGCGCACCTGCACGGATGACGGCGATGACGTCTTCGGCCGCGTCGGAGACCGACAACGCCAGACAGACGGGACCAGCGGTGATGCGTTCGAGAACGGCGACGCCGCCGCCGTCGGGCATGTGGACGTCGAGCAGCACGACATCGGGCTTGGTCGACTCGATACCGGCAACCGCGTCGGCGACCCCGCCCGCTTCCCCCACGACCTCGATGTCGCTTTCGCGGCCCAACTCGGTGCGAACTCCGGAGCGAAAAACTGCATGATCGTCGACGAGAAAGACACGAAAGGTGTCGGTCACCTGCGCTGCTCCTGCGGTATCGGTTGGCTTGTCGGCTCGGTCCGGTCGTTGTTCGGCGAGGTCGTCGAGGTGCGCTCGCGGGGCATCAGGATCCGAACCTCGGTTCCCTTTCCTACAGTGGAGCGTATCGAGACTTCACCGCCGCGTCGCTCGATTCTCCCCCGAATCGACTTGGCGAGTCCCTGGCGATCCATCGGTACGAGGTTCTCGTCGAATCCGCTGCCGCGATCACGAACGAACACCGTCACTCGGTGGGGCTCGGTTTCGGCGAACAAGTCGATGTTGATTTTGCCCGAATGCTTCGCTGCATTGACCAGGGCCTCGCGAGTCGCGCCGAGCAGCGCGGTGAAATGCTCTCGGGGCAAACCTGAATCGGAATCTTCGAGCTCCAGCTGCACATCGCCGACGGTGATGGGACGCACCGTGACGCCGTACTGGTCCTCGACCTCACCCGAGATCGTCTTCAAAGCCTCCGCGAGGCTCGTGTGGTCGACGTCGCGATCTTCGAACAACCACTTGCGCAGTTCGCGCTCCTGCCCGCGTGCCAACCGCATTACTTCCTGCGGATGATCGGACTGCTTCTGTATCAGCGCCAGCGTCTGCAACACCGAGTCGTGCAGGTGAGAGGCAATTTCTTCGCGTTCGTCGTTGCGGATGCGAGCAGACCTTTCGGCGTTCAGCGCACGCCACATCCGCAGCCAGACCGGAACTGTCAGCAGCGCGGCACCGACCAGAGCGACGATCACTGCCAGCAACGACGAACGCACCGAGGCCAAGTCGACGCGAGCCAAGACGACGACACCGAGGCCGAGGACGATCAGCGTCGCGCCGCCGACCACACGTGCCCAACTGAGCACCGTCGGCCTTTTCGGCATCCCGAGAATCGAACGCGGTCCCTCGGAATCGAATTCACGCCAGACCAACGCTGCACCGACAACGACGACCGCTATCGGTGCGAGGACCGCCGCAGCAGTTCCGTCGAGCAGCCACGCCAACCCGGCAGCCAAACCGAGCCCGATGGCGGCGAGCCCGAGAGCCCGCTGTCGTTCGACGCTAGTCGGACGATCGACGTCCGTGCCGACCGGACTGAAAATCCACAGGAGGCCGTACGCGAGGATTCCTGCCCCCGCCATGATCGCCAGCAATGCAAATGCAACGCGGACTTTGAACACGTCCACGCCGAGATGGTCGGCAACACCGCCGGCGACTCCGCCCACTATGCGTCCACCGCCGCGCCGATGGAACTTGGCGGGTTCGTAGCTTCCGGCGGAAGCGGGCGGATCGACAGGGTGCACGATTCGATCCTGGCACGAAACGCCCATCCCGCGCATCAGGGTCTCCCCTGATCTCTAGGCAGTATCAGCGCGCCATTCCGGTGCGCGCTCGGTCGTGGCCTTCGCCAGCGCTACCTTCACGCCGTCTGCATCGAAGTCCTTTCCGTACACGGGAGTACCTGGCTGCTGACGCCACGAATCCGCTAGCGCGCCGCCGTCGACAGGATCGAAACCCAGTTGATCGACGATATCGAACACCAAGGCCTTGCCGGGTCCGTCTGCACCGGCAACGGGGAGCGCGATTCGATCGGCTGCGCTCTTCGGCTGTCCCTTCTCCAGGAGGTGCTTCCAGTAGATTCCGTTGAACACCTTGACGACATCGGCACCCCGCGAGCCGAGATGTTCTGTTACCCAGACGCTTTCCGGCTTGCCGTTCTCGATGTCGGCGATGAGGCCGTCACGTTGCTGAGGATAGTAGTTGTTGGTCTCGATGATCGGGGCACCGTCTTTGGCGGCGTCGAGGATGCCTGCGGACAGGTCGGGAACGTTTTTCTGCGGGATGCTCACGATCACGAGATCGGCATCGAGAGCCGCTTCGGAACTCCACACTGCGTGTGCGCCGGTCTCGGCTGCCAGATCGGACAGGGTCTCAGGGGACCTCGAGTTCGATACCCGTACCTCGTGCCCGAGCGCGCTGAGCCTCCGTGTCAATGTGCCACCGATGAATCCTGCGCCGATGATTCCGATCTTCACTTCGAGAACTCCTTCGTTGTGCGAATGACTTTCTGTCAAGCACAACCTCCATCGACGGCCGATTCATTCCTACCCCGGCGTGAATATCAGGGCTATCCCTGATGTGCTCGACGCAGTAACCCGCCACGATGGTCTACATGAGCAACGCAACCGTCTCCGAGCAGCTCCAACAGATGTGGCGCACCCGCCCCTACCGGTTGCCGCAGCGGGGCCATATCGCGGGTGTCGCAGCCGGCATCGGATACCGCTACGGCGTCGACCCTGTTCTGATTCGTGTCGCGTTCGTCGTCGGGACGATCTTCGGTGGCGCCGGAATCGTGCTGTACCTCGCCGCATGGTTGCTGTTGAGCAAAGCGGGTGATTCCGCTTCTGCGGCAAAATCATTGGTCGGCAAGGGCACCAGCACGAAGACGATCGTTCTGGTAGTTGCGCTGATCATCGCCGTCACGACGATCGGTCCCGCCGGATTCGGCCTCGACGGTTCAGGCCTGGTCAGTACGCTCGCCCTCCTCGGCGGCCTGTGGCTTCTGCACCAGCGCCGTCCTGATCCGCCGGAGTTTCTCCCGGACGGATCAACCGCTTATCCCCCAGGCGGAGCCTCTGCCTATCCACAGTCGAGTTTTCCGATCTCGTTCAATACGCCGTACAGCTCCTCGCCGTACAACTCCTCGCCGTACAACTCCTCCGCCCAACAGAACTCCTGGGGAGCAGTGCAACATCGCCCTGGGCAGTACGACGCCGGTCGAGGCGGGTACACCCCGTACACGACGCTCCCCAAGAGTTATGTCCCCACTCCACCACCGGCGACGGGGGTTGATCTCACCAAATCGACTCCTCCGCAAGCTCTTTCCGAGCCACCGACACCTCCCTCGTGGGATCCACTCGGAGTCGCTCCGTTCGCCTGGGACCTCCCCGAGCCCGCAGCAGCAACTGCGCCCGGGATCATCGAGAAGAAGAAGCGCTCACGGTGGACATCGAGCTTCATCGGACTCGCCTTGCTGGCTGCAGCTCTTACCGGAGCCATTGCTGCAAGCAGTGAATCGACGTGGCTCACCCCGGCGCGGATCGCCGCAGTCGCCCTCGCGGTGGTCGCGACCGGCTTGATTCTCGGCGCATTCCTGCGCAAGGGTTACGGACTCCTGATCGTGACCGGCCCGTTGGTGGCATTCGTGGTGTTCGCGTCGATAATCGGACCCATCTCTTTCGACAGCCAGTACGCGGGCCAACAACAATATCGACCGACGACGATGGCAGATCTGCAATCCGAATACACCGTGCAGGGCGGCGATCTCCAACTAGACCTGCGCGGTCTGGACCTCGCCGAGGACCGAACGATCTCTGTCGACGTCACGGTGGGGAACGCGAAAATTTCCGTTCCCTACTGGATGAACATCCGAACCGACTGCACGTCCATCGCGGCCAGCACGAAGTGCGGCCCCACCGGTGTGCAGCAAGGCAATTCGCCCGATAACTCGTCGATCCTGACCATAGAGGGATCAGCGCGGGCCGGAAATCTGGAGGTACACCGTGGCTGAATCCTGGCAGTACGGCGACAGCGACGACGACACCACCCTGGACAATCGCGCCCGAACACGGCCGTCCGCTCTGCTTTTCATCGTCGGACTCGCGGGAGCGATAGTCAGCGTCTGCGCACTTGTCGGCCCAGGCGCCATCGTCTCGCTCGGCAATGTGCAGTTCCGCTGGGTGTTCGTAGTAGCGGCGATCGTGTTGGGAATGGTGCTACTGCTTGCCCCTGGACGAAAAGGTAAGCAGTAGCACCATTCTCACTCCCACTCGATGGTGCCTGGCGGCTTGCTCGTCACATCGAGAACGACTCGGTTGACCTCCGGTACCTCGTTGGTCACCCGGGTCGAGATCGTTTCGAGGACCTCGTACGGCAACCGCGTCCAGTCGGCAGTCATTGCGTCTTCGCTGGACACGGGCCGAAGAACGATCGGATGGCCGTAGGTACGACCGTCGCCTTGAACACCGACGCTGCGCACATCAGCGAGCAGTACGACCGGGCACTGCCATATCTGGTTGTCGAGATCTGCCATCGTCAGTTCCTCACGCACGATGGAATCGGCATGACGAAGCGTGGCGAGGCGGTCGCGGGTGATTTCACCGACGATGCGGATGGCCAGTCCCGGACCAGGGAACGGCTGGCGTGCGACGAGATCCTCCGGTAGGCCCAGCTCACGCCCCACGGCCCTGACTTCGTCCTTGAACAGCGCGCGAAGCGGTTCGACGAGGGTGAACTGCAGATCGTCGGGAAGACCACCGACATTGTGATGGCTCTTGATGTTCGCGGTTCCGGCGCCGCCACCGGACTCGACGACGACGGGGTACAAGGTTCCTTGCACGAGGAAGTCGACACCGCTCCCCTGCTCAGCGTTCTCGCCGAGGACCTCGGACACTGCGCCTTCGAAACTGCGAATGAACTCGCGTCCGATGATCTTGCGCTTCTCCTCCGGGTCGGACACTCCTTCGAGCGCACCTAGGAACGTATCCACGGCATCGACTGTGACGAGTTTGGCGCCGGTGGCAGCAACGAAGTCTTGCTGAACCTGCTCGCGTTCACCTTCGCGCAGCAGACCATGATCGACGAACACACATGTCAGCCGGTCGCCGATTGCGCGTTGTACCAGTGCTGCTGCCACTGCGGAGTCGACGCCTCCCGACAATCCGCAGATAGCGCGACCGCTGTCACCGACCTGCTCTCGTACTCGTTCGACGAGCGCGTCGGCGATATTGGCCGCCGTCCAATCGGGCTTGATTCCCGCTGTCTCGTACAGGAATCGACGAAGGACTTGCTGGCCGTGCGGCGAGTGCATCACCTCTGGGTGATACTGCACCCCGGCAAGACGCCTCTTCGTGTTCTCGAATGCAGCGACGGGCGCACCGGCACTGGTTGCGGTGACGATGAATCCGTCGGGAGCCTCGGTGACTGCGTCACCGTGGCTCATCCAGACCGGCTGCATCGCAGGCAGCCCGTCGTGGAGGACTCCGCCGTCGACGGAGAGTTGAGTGCGCCCGTACTCCCTGGTCCCGGTGTGCGAAACCGTGCCACCGAGTGCTTGGGCCATGGCCTGGAATCCGTAGCAGATACCGAAGACGGGCACATCCAGGTCGAAGACCTTGGCGTCGAGCGACGGTGCATCTTCTGCGTACACGCTCGACGGGCCACCGGACAGCACCAGGGCGATCGGATTCTTGGCGGCGATCTCCTCGACGGTTGCCGTATGTGAGATCACTTCCGAGTACACGTGTGCCTCACGGACTCGACGCGCGATGAGCTGCGCGTATTGAGCCCCGAAATCGACGACGAGTACGGGGCGAGGCTGGGCTGGATCAGGCTGCGGCGTGGCGGTCACCCGATCAGCCTAGTGGGCGGGCCCGGGAGAGCGACGCAGCACTCGACCGCGGCGACGCGAAGAAGGATCACGCACCTTCCGACACAGCAGTCTTGGATGATCGAATCTCTACGATCGGCAGACGCAACGCCGCAGGCGCCGATACGGGGACAACCGGGCTGACGGGCGCGATGGGGTCGATCCGTCGGTACGGCTCACCCTGACGTGGACGCAGATCCTGCTCGCCCTTGTTCGGCCACAACGCTGCGGATCGCTCCGCCTGCGCACTGATGGTGAGTGAAGGATTGACTCCGAGGTTGGCCGATACGGCCGAGCCGTCGACGATGCTCATCGTCGGGTAGCCGTACACACGCTGGTAGGGGTCGATTACTCCGTGCTCAGCATCCGAGGCGATCGCGCAGCCGCCGAGGAAGTGGGCAGTGAGCGGGATGTTGAACAGCTCGCCCCACGTTCCGCCGGCAACGCCGCCGATCTTCTTGGCTACCCGACGCGTCGCATCGTTGCCTTCGGGGATCCACGTCGGATTCGGCTCGCCGTGGCCCTGTCTGCTCGAGACCTTGCGTCCGAACAGACCGCGCTTGGTGAACGTGGTGATCGAGTTGTCGAGGTTCTGCATCACCAACGCGATGATGGTGCGCTCGCTCCAGTTCTTGACGCTGACTATTCGCACGAAGTCGCGAGGATGTGCGAGCGCAGTGAAGAGGAATTTCAACCACCGGGGGATACGTCCTCCGCCGTCGGTCATCAGGGTCTGCAGCAAGCCCATCGCGTTGGAACCCTTGCCGTAACGCACGGGCTCGATGTGTGTGTTGGGCGACGGGTGGAACGACGACGTGATGGCCACGCCGCGCGTCAGGTCCATCGCCGGATCGACCTTCAACTTGGCTGCACCGACGATGGATTCGGAGTTGGTACGAGTCAACTCACCGAGTGTGCTCGACAGCAATGGCAAAGCGCCCTCGTCCTTCATGCGATGCAGCAGATTCTGTGTACCCCAGGTCCCTGCGGCCATGACGACGTGGGCGGCGGTATACGTCTTGGCACCCTTGCGTACCCACGCTCCGGTCCGTTCGGTGGCGACGTCCCAGGTACCGTCCGGAAGCGACCGGAGACCACTCACGGTTGTCATGGGGATGATGTCGGCTCCGGCACGCTCCGCGAGCGCGAGGTAGTTCTTCAGGAGTGTGTTCTTTGCCCCGTGTCTGCACCCGGTCATGCACTCGCCGCACTCGATACAGCCGGTGCGTTCAGGCCCCACGCCACCGAAGTAGGGATCGGCGACCTTCTTGCCCGCCTCGTCACCGAAGAACACCCCGACCGGGGTCTGGATGAACGTCTCGCCTACGCCCATGTCCTCGGCGACGGACTTCATGACTTCGTCCGCAGGTGTCATGTGGGGGTTGCGGACTACTCCGAGCATGCGCGTGGCCTGGTCGTAGAACGGGGTGAGCTCACTGTTCCAGTCGGTGATGTGAGCCCACTGCTTGTCCTTGAAGAACGACTCCGGCGGCTGGTAGAGCGTGTTGGCATAGTTGAGCGAACCGCCACCGACACCCGCGCCCGCGAGGATCAGGCAGTCACGCAACAGATGCACACGCTGAATGCCGTAGCACCCGAGCTTGGGCGCCCACAGGAAACGCTGGAGGTCCCAGCTGGTCTTGGCGAAATCCTTGTCCTCGTACCGGCGACCGGCTTCGAGAATCCCGACGCTGTAACCCTTCTCCACGAGCCGCAACGCGGTGACGCTGCCACCGAAACCGGATCCCACGATCACAATGTCGTAATCGGTCTTTCGCATCTTTCGACCTCCACCTCGTACGTGCCGCAACAGCCTCGAGCGCCGAACCCGCCACCCCTACCACGTGATGGAGACCGCATAGTAGGTGACAGAAAAGGCAACCTGACCACAGGGCTGTGACAGCTGACACTAGATATCGTAGCTGTAACTGCAGTTAGCACCATCTTCGGGGCCGAGCCACCCGGGAAAGCACGAAAAAGGCGCGCACCCCGACGTTCGGGGTGCGCGCCTTCGGCCGAAACGAAGCTCAGCCTCTGACGTTCAGACCCACCTTCTGAAACTCCTTCAAATCGGAATATCCCGACTTTGCCATCGAACGACGCAGTCCACCAACAAGATTGATCGAACCGTACGGCTCACTCGAGGGCCCGTGAAGCACCTGATCGAGGCTCGGGCGCTCCCCTGCTGCAACCGGCAACAGTGCCCCGCGAGGCATGGACGGATGCGCAGCCGCCGACGGCCAGTACCAACCCCTACCGGGAGCCTCCGCTGCGGCAGCGAGTGGCGCACCGAGCACCGCCGCATCCGCGCCACACGCGATAGCCTTCGCCAACCCACCCGAAGAGGTGATGTCACCGTCGGCGATCACGTGGACGTAGCGTCCGCCGGTTTCGTCGAGATAATCCCGCCGTGCGGCAGCGGCGTCCGCGATCGCAGTCGCCATCGGCACTCCCATGCCCAGCACCTCACCCGTCGTCGTACCGCCCTCCACAGAGCCGTACCCGACGATGACGCCCGCCGCACCGGTCCGCATCAGATGCAGCGCAGTGCGATGATCACTGACGCCGCCCGCGATCACGGGAACGTCGAGATCTGCGATGAACGTCTTGAGGTTCAATGGTTCGTCGTCGCTTCGCGCGACGTGCTCGGCGGAGATGATCGTGCCCTGAATGACCAGAAGATCGATGCCGGCCGCAACCAGTGCGGGAGTCAAGCTTCTCGCGCTCTGTGGACTCACCCGAACTGCCACCGTCACCCCCGAGGCACGAACCTGTGCGATGGCGGCTGCAAGTAATTCCGGCTGCAGTGGAGCCGCATGCAGCTTCTGCAGAAACGCTACCGGTGCATCGGCATCGAAATCGCTTCCGGCGATTGCAACCAACTCGTCGATCTTCGCCTGGACATCGGAATGCCGCGCCCACAGCCCTTCGCCGTTGATGACTCCGAGCCCACCCTGCTTACCGAGTTCGATAGCGAATTCGGGTGACACCAAAGCGTCGGTGGGGTGAGCCAACACCGGAATGTCGAAGCGGTATGCATCGAGCTGCCAGGCCGTCGAGACCTCCTTCGACGACCGTGTACGCCGGGACGGCACGATGTCGACGTCCTCGAGCTGGTAGGTACGCCGGGCTTCTCTGCCCATGCCGATTTCAACGAGGTCGCGCACGGGTGCGCCCCTTTCTGGTGAGTTACAGGTGAAATGCTTCAGCACGCCGGATCGGCGCGGCATATCACCGAGTGGTGTAGTTGGGAGCTTCCGCAGTCATCGTGATGTCGTGCGGATGGCTTTCCTTCAGGCCCGCAGCGGTGATCTGCACGAACTGCGCGTTCTGCAATTCCTCGATGGAGTTGGACCCGGTGTACCCCATGGCTGCACGCAAACCACCGGTGAGCTGATGAATTACCTGAGACAACGGCCCTCGGTACGGCACGCGCCCCTCGATGCCTTCCGGAACCAGCTTGTCCTCAGCCAGCACATCGTCCTGGAAGTAGCGATCCTTGGAGAACGACTTGGCGGCACCACGGCCTTGCATTGCCCCGAGCGAACCCATCCCACGGTAACTCTTGAACTGCTTGCCGTTGACCAGAATCAGCTCACCGGGCGACTCGGCGGTACCTGCCAGAAGTGATCCGAGCATCGCGGTCGACGCACCTGCCGCAAGGGCCTTGGCGATATCGCCGGAAAACTGAAGTCCGCCATCGGCGATCACGGGAATTCCGCGCGGTTTACAGACTGCAACGGCTTCGAGGATTGCCGTGATCTGAGGTGCGCCCACACCCGCAACGACGCGAGTGGTGCAAATCGATCCGGGTCCGACCCCGACCTTCACCGCATCCGCTCCGGCTTCGACCAAGGCCAGCGCGCCCGCGCGAGTGGCAATGTTGCCCCCGACGATCTGAACGCGCTCGCCGACCTCGGCTTTGAGCTTGCTGACCATCTCAAGGACCTGCGAGTTGTGGCCGTGTGCGGTATCGACGATGAGTACGTCCACACCGGCATCGGACAGCGCCATCGAGCGCGCCCAAGCATCCTGACCGACACCGACCGCGGCACCGACGAGCAACCGACCGTCGCGATCCTTGGTGGCGAACGGATGCTGCTCCGTCTTGACGAAATCCTTGACCGTGATCAAACCGGTCAGCGCACCCTGCCCGTCGACGATCGGCAACTTCTCGATTTTGTGACGTCGAAGGAGCCCCAACGCTGCGTCCGCCGTCACCCCCTCGCGAGCGGTGATCAGAGGTGCTTTGGTCATGACCTCGTCGACTCGGCGATTCAGGTCGACCTCGAAACGCATGTCGCGATTGGTGATGATGCCGACCAGTGCACCGGTCTCATCGGTCACCGGCAGGCCGGAGATACGAAACCGAGCACACATCGCATCGACTTCGGCGAGAGTGTCGGTGGGCTTGCATGTCACCGGATCGGTCACCATACCGGCCTCGGACCGCTTGACCGTCTCGACCTGCGCAGCTTGATCCAGCAGCGACAGGTTGCGGTGCAGCACGCCCATTCCACCCGCGCGCGCCATGGCGATGGCCATGCGCGCCTCGGTGACAGTATCCATCGCCGAGCTGACGAGGGGAACTCGAAGTCTGATGTCACGGGTTATCTGACTCGACGTGTCCACTGCGCTCGGAATCAGATCCGACGCAGCAGGCAGCAGTAGGACGTCATCGAAAGTGAGACCGAGCATGGCGACCTTGTTGGGATCGTCGCCACCGGTACGGACATGGGCTCCTGGACTACTCATGTGGATCTGACCCTCCCTAGAGCCTGGGTGCGCATCGGGCCGCGTCGAGGAGACGCGATACGCGAAGTGCGTGTGGAAAGAGAACGGATGGAGTACATGTTGCGTGCGCGCGCTCGGCCGCGGCGCCTTGTGCCATGGTATCGGCTCCGCACTGCCAGCGTGAACGCGCACTGTGAAGCCGCCCCAGACGCTCGGTGAGGCGGACCGGAATCGCCGAAATCCGACGAATCGAGCAAGTTTGTCGGCAACTCCAACGTGAACGGCTGGCGCATACCCACCAGTCCTGCGTACCGTGGAGGCGTGCGCGATCAATTGCCTCCAGGTTTACCTCCGGATCCGTTCGCCGGTGACCCCGCCGACCCATCGGCCGCCCTCGACGCTATCGAGCCGGGACAGCCGTTGGATCCTCAGGAACGGCTAGCCGTCGAGGAGGATCTGGCTGATCTGGCCGTCTACGAAGCGCTGCTCGGCCACCGCGGTATTCGTGGTCTCGTCGTGTGCTGCGAAGACTGCCAGCAAGACCACTATCACGACTGGGACATGCTTCGAGCGAACCTGCTCCAGCTGCTGGTCGACGGTACGGTCCGTCCCCACGAGCCCGCATACGACCCAGTACCGGACGCGTACGTGACGTGGGACTACTGCCGTGGCTTCGCAGATGCCTCGATGAACGATGCCCTGCACAGCGACGGCTTCGACAGCTGACCGACACCTGATCCGACTTACTCCCCCACAACGACCGAGACAGGCCCGACACGAGAACTTCGTGTCGGGCCTGTCCTGTCGTGTTTGCGCTGAGATCTAACTACCGTCGAGCGTCTCGGCGCGCTGCTGCGACGCACCTTCTCCCACGTTCGACCCACTGGCTGCCGCCGTGGTAGGACTCGGTTCCTTCACGATCGTCGGCGAAGGTGGTGCGGTTTCGGTGACCGGCGGCGCCGACGTTGTCGGCGGTCCTGTCGGAGTAGAAACCGGCGGTGGCGGAACCTCGACCGGTGACGTCAGCACCGGAAGAAGCGGTAGCTCCTGAATCGGCACCTGCATCGGAGGGATGTCGGAAGGAATGTTCTCCGGCAGCGGAACGATCGAATCGGTCGCGGGTGGCACAAACGGCGGGAGCGTGGGAAGCGTCGGGATCGACGCTTGCAGTTGATCCATCAGACGGTGCAGCCACATCTCGAGATCTGCTCTTTGGGCTCGGTCGGTGACCGAATCCGTCGTAGAAGTCGCACCATCGAGCAAGGTGCGCGCGCCCTGGACATCACCGGCGGCAAGCAACTGCTCTGCCTGCTGCAACTTCGACGTCGTATCGATCTGCGCCACTGTCGAATCCGCCTGCTGGGCGAACACCACCGACTTGACGCTCCACAGCGGATCGCCCGGCGCGGAGTTGTACGAGAAGATGACCAACCCGCCCATCACGACGGCGATTGCTGCGGCGGCACCCGCGATCGGACGTACAAAACTGGACCGACCCCGACGGGAGTTTCTCCGAGACAGATCCGCGGCAGCGATCTCCTGTTCGACAGCGATAACGACGTCGTCGAGGCTTGGGCCGCTGGGCAGCGCAGGCGAGATGACCTCGGCTCTCCAACCGGCCAAAAGCAAGGCGAGGCGGTACTCGTCTGCATTGTCCGTGGAGACCGGGCCGTCACTCCGAAGAGCCTCGATGAACTGGTCGTCACGACGCACAGCAGCGATGTCGACCGGACCCGCATCGGTGCACAGGTCATCGCCGGGCGCTGGGGACGACGAATCGTCGGGTCGACCGATACGGGGAATGCCATCACGGCCGTTGTTCCTAGCCATACATTTCACCCGCTTTCACAACTTCGTTCTTCAACTTCGCGAGGGCTCGATGTTGAGCCACGCGGACAGCGCCTGCAGTACTCCCGACTGCTGCCGCAGTTTCCTCTGCCGACAATCCGACGACGAGGCGAAGCACGAGAATCTCGCGATGCTTCGCCGGCAGGGTTCCCAGCAGTGCAGTCATCTGTCGACTCGACTCGGATTCCAGGGCTCGTTGCTCGGGTCCGTGTTCGGTGGAGACGACATCTGGTACTTCGGCGGCTGGGTCCGATTTGTTACGTGATGCGCTTCGGTGTGCATCTGCAACCTTGTGAGCGGCAATGCCGTAGACGAAGGCCATGAACGGTCTGCCCTGATCCTGATAGCGAGGCAAGGCGGTCATGACGGCCAAGCAGACCTCCTGCGCAACGTCGTCTGCCGAGAGTTGACCACGCTCGGCGGACCCCACTCGAGTGCGGCAATACCGCACGACCAGTGGACGAATGATTTCCAATACCCGGGAGAGCGCAGCTCTTTCGCCCTGCGCAGCAGCAACGACGAAGGAGTCCAACTCCTCACCCGTGTTGTTCATCGCTCAAGGATTCCCCGCGTTACAGTGACGCCGCCCGGATCGACTGGCGCTTCCACCCGCAGGTGGAACCTAGTAAGGATAGCGACCCTCCCCGTTCATAATCGAACCGCTCGGTCCGTGATGTCACACAGCAATAACGTAACCACCGCGTCGGCCGAGAAGTGCAGCACTCTCGGCGACGACCTTCTTTGCGGTGCTCCCCTCGCAGATGCCGTCCAACAGCATGGCACTCGCCCAACGCAATGGTAGAAGTCCGAGCTCCGAGCAGGCATCGAGCACCGAATAAGCGAGCGCGCGAGCACCGTCGAGGTCCCCCACCGAGCTGTATGCAGCGGCGACGATCAGGTCGGTCTTCACTCGGTGTCGTAACGAAACGATATCGGTTGCGCGTTCGCGTGCATCGAGTGCGTGTCGCACGGCCGCGGGTCCGTCGCCCGAGAACATCGCCAGCTCTGCCATGACCCACCGAAGTCTCAGCTGTGGTCGCCACAGATCCCAGCTCGGGTACTGCTCGAGCGTTCTACTGCATCTGTCGAGAAATGCCGAGGACAAGGCGAATCGCCCCGAACCCAGTGCGTCGGCGGCCAGCCCGGTGAGCGCATCACATTGCGCCTCGACCAGCACGGGGCATTCGACTCCGCTGGTCACGCCCACCAGAGCGATGGCGAGTCCGTCGAATCGCTCTGCAGTTCGGTGAGCACCGATCTGTCTCGACCACGACGCGCGTGTCGATCCAGCAAGGGAGAGCACCGTGTGCCCCGCCGGGAGTGTGTTCTCGAGCGTGTCCAGTTCGGCGCGACCGAGCGCATAGCGCCCCTGTCCCCCCAGCGCAATCGCTCGGAGCCACGTCGAAGTCGGGTCGTGCGCCGATGGGAGCGGCCAGAGACCGGGATTCGCCCCGAACGCGGCTGCCCGCAGGATGTCGACTGCCGTCGGGACACGTTCTGTATCGGCCAGGTGCACCGAGCAAGAGTACCTTTGGGCAACAGTACCTTCGGGAAAAATGTGGGCCCGATGGTTGAATATCGCCGAGCAGCGCGAATACGTTTCAGTTCCCTATAGCTCGACCGTTTACTTGTTTTACAAACCGAATTCGAACTTTTCCACGACTTTTATCACAGAATTAACAATTCATTCTGCGACGGATGGGTGAACAATGCCAACCGTTTGTGAACAGAAGGTTAAACGGTTTCTCTTTCCCGTCGGACAACATCTGGTGCCGGAGAGAACGTGCTGTCTCAGTACGAGAACCAACGAATTCGCTACCTGCATTTCGAACTCGACCGACCCCCGAATCGTTCACAGGCGCGGATTCGCGAGAGGCTCTCACGAGCGCGGAGCACAACTCCAGCCGTTCTACCAGCAAGGATGCCGGAATTCGCGGTCAGTTCCCTCTGTTGAGCCCGTAGTGGCCCACCAGGCTGCATGACCTTCCATCGCACGGCGAGGGTGTGGACACTCAACCGTCGGTGCTGCGGCCACGGTAACTTCTTCGACCGTACCGTCATGCACGAGATTGTTCCGAAGTAAATAACCGACAAGTAAAAGTTTCGCGATTGCCTATGCACATCGACACGATGAGAAACTATTGACTCGTTTTCCTCGGTTCACATAACGTTGTGGATGTTCCGACAAGGTCGGTGAACGCATACCGACCCGAACTTCGATCATGCCCAGTTCTTCTCGCGGGCCTTGTAAAGAAAGTTCATGTCGACACCGATGCCAGCCCCGCTTGCCGCTCTTCCCCTACTCGCCGACTTCACAAGGACGCGAGCCTGCACCCTAGGAGTAGTCATGCCACAGCCGAACCACCTCCCTGGGCCCAATGCCGACATCTGGGACTGGCAGATGCACGGCCTCTGCCGTGGAGTCGACTCGTCGATGTTCTTCCACCCGGACGGGGAGCGAGGACGCGCTCGCGCTCAGCGAGAGATGCGCGCCAAGGAAATGTGCCGCAGTTGCCCAGTACTCGCACAGTGTCGTACACACGCGCTCAGCGTTTCCGAACCATACGGAATCTGGGGCGGAATGTCGGAGAACGAGCGGGACATCCACGTCCGCCACCACCGCCGTCGAATCGCGGTGTAGCCGAAGAACTCGTGACAGACGCGATGGACCCCCTCCGTTTCGGAGGGGGTCCATCGCGTCTGTTCGTACAGCGTGTCGATCAGTGGTTGTGTCCGTGCCCGCCTGCGGGCTCCTCGTAGTCGACCGGCTTCTCGACGATCGCGCTTTCGGTCGTCAGAATCATCCGTGCGACCGAGGCCGCATTGACGACAGCCGAGCGAGTCACCTTGACCGGGTCCACCACGCCGTCGGCGAGTAGATCTCCGTAGGTCAGGGTCGCGGCGTTGAAACCGTGGCCCTTGGGGAGCTCGGCAACCTTGCTGACCACGACGGAACCGTCGACACCAGCGTTGGCTGCGATCCAGAACAGCGGGGCATTCAGAGCCGTACGCATGACTGCGACACCGGTAGCCTCGTCGCCCGTCAGCCCGAGATCGTCCACGAGCGAAAGAGCAGCCTGCGTCAGTGCCGACCCTCCACCGGGAACGATGCCTTCTTCGACCGCAGCCTTGGCCGCATTGACCGCGTCGTCGACGCGGAACTTGCGTTCCTTGAGTTCGGTCTCGGTCGCTGCGCCCACCTTGATGACCGCAATGCCACCGGACAGCTTCGCGAGGCGCTCCTCGAGCTTCTCCCGATCCCAGTCCGAGTCGGTGTTCTCGATCTCGCGACGCAACTGTCCGACACGCGCATCGATGTCGACCTGAGTGCCTGCTCCGTCGACGATCGTGGTGTCGTCCTTGGTGACGACGACGCGACGTGCCTGACCGAGTAGCTCGAGTCCTGCTTCCTTGAGGCTGAGGCCGACGTCGGCAGTGATGACCTGTGCTGCCGTCACCACTGCCAAGTCGTCGAGGAACGCCTTGCGACGATCACCGAAGAACGGTGCCTTGACGGCAACGGCCTTGATGGTCTTGCGGATGGAGTTCACCACGAGTGTCGAGAGAACTTCGCCCTCGATGTCCTCGGCGATGATCAGCAGTGGCTTGCCACTCTCGGCGACCTTCTCCAACAACGGAAGGAAGTCGGGAAGGGAGGTGATCTTCTCGCGGAAGAGCAGGATGTACGCGTCCTCGAGAACAGCCTGCTGTGCATCGAGGTCGGTTACGAAGTACGGCGACAGGTAGCCCTTGTCGAACTGCACCCCTTCGGTGACCACGAGTTCGGTGCTCAGAGTCGAGGACTCTTCTACCGTCACCACGCCATCGGAGCCGACACGGGTGAGTGCCTCGCCGACCAGTTCGCCGATCTCGGGGTCGCGTGAGGACACTGTTGCAACCTGGGCGATGGCCTCTCTGCCCTCGACCGGAGTCGCGGCAGCGCGGAGCGCCTCGGCAACCTTGTCGGCAGCCTTGGCGATTCCCGATCCGAGTGCGATCGGGTTCGCGCCGGCGGCGATGTTCTTGAGTCCGCCGCGAACGAGTGCCTGTGCAAGCACGGTTGCGGTGGTGGTTCCGTCGCCTGCGACGTCGTTGGTCTTGGTCGCGACGCTCTTGACGAGCTGGGCACCCAAGTTCTCGAACGGGTCTTCGAGGTCGATCTCACGGGCGATCGAGACGCCGTCATTGGTGACCGTTGGGCCACCGAAAGCCTTGGCCAGCACAACGTGCCGTCCACGGGGTCCGAGCGTCACCTTGACCGCGTCGGCGAGTTTGTCGACTCCACGCTCGAGGGCGCGGCGAGCTTCCTCGTTGAATCGGATTTGCTTTGCCATGTTTTCGGTGTTTCTCCTTCGAGTCGGGACTCGATCGAACGCACTCCGCCCCGGGACCGAAGTGAATCGGGTTCCGGGGCGGGGTGCGTATATGACTTACTTGGCGATGACGGCCAGCACGTCGCGTGCCGACAGAATCAGGTACTCCTCGCCGGCGTACTTGATCTCGGTGCCGCCGTACTTGCTGTAGATGACGGTGTCGCCTTCTTTGACGTCGACCGGGATCCGGTTGCCCTTTTCGGTGACACGGCCTTCGCCGACTGCGACGACGGTGCCTTCCTGAGGCTTCTCCTTGGCTGTGTCGGGGATGACCAGACCGGAGGCGGTCGTCGTCTCGGCCTCATTGGCCTGGACGAGGATCTTGTCCTCGAGCGGCTTGATTTTCACGCTCGCCACGTTGAGCCCTCCATTGTTATGGGGTACGCGTCCGGGGTCGGATCCCCGGACAGCTGTGTTGGGTTGTGCATCTTCTACGTTCGTAGCTCTGCGCTCGTTCCCGTCGTCGCGGGTGCCGGAAACTCACTCAGTGCCAACTAGCACTCTATACACGCGAGTGCCAGCACTCAAGGTCTGGGCTCTCCGACGTCGAGGACCCGACCCTGCCGCGCACACCGATCAGCCGGCGTTTCGCGCTTGCCCCCGCCTGATCGCGGCCAAGAGGAGTCGGCCACCAAGCGCGATGATCACCAAATTCCCTACAATCTGTAACGAAACGACAGCGCGGGCAGAGTCGGTGGATGCGGCAATATCACCGAATCCCACGGTGGAAAACACTGACAGAGTGAAGTAGAGGCTGCCCATCCGGGAGACCCGTTCGGTGAAATAGTCGTACGCCGCTTCGGCCATCAGTAAGTAGACGGTAGATAAGCCGATGAGATACACCGGGACGATCGCCGCATTTGCTTCGATCGCCTGAATTGTCGGATAGTCGGCCTTCAATACCTTCATGACCTGCCAGGCGAATACGACGCCCACCCCGATCAGTACGACGGCCAGGATGGTGAGGGAACCGACGTCGGCGACGTCGTTCATCGGGGCGAAGAAGTAGAAGGCAGTCAAAAGGACTGCGGTGACGACGGGTCGAACCAGTGCGCGGCACAGAAGTACACGCCGTTCCTTGTCACCCAGCCGGGAATAGGGCGTAGAACCAGCCACATTCGGCCCCTCGCGAGAATTGATAGAAACGCAGACCTCCTTGTCGTAGCGGTATCGCGGCGCGGAAGTTCACGTTCCACCGAAAACTTCTGTAACGTTCGGGTAACGAGACGATATAGTTCCGATAGTGAACTTTTGATGCAGTAGCGGGTTGCGGTGACACCGAAGCCGCAACAGTGTCGGGACACGTAGTCGAGTTCGAACAGGGTGGGAGGTGCACGATGAAGGTTGGAATAGGGGTTTCTACCGGAACCGAGGTCGTGTGCGCTGCCCTGGTCGTGGCGGACGAGGATGGTTCGCACACCGTCGAATACCGCACGGTGTCCGCAGACAGTGAAGCCAATACCGACATCGGCCAGCTGGTCATATCGGCAATAGAGTTGATGACGACCCTGGCTTCTGCACCCGCCGGGCAAGGCGCACATACCACCGAACGGCGCGAGCCGGACACCATCGCCGTGTCGTATCGCACTCCCGAACAGTCCTCGTCCATTCGTTCGGCATGCAGCAACTCGCCCCGTGCGCTCTCGTTGATTCCCGAATCCGCAGCGTCCCACGCATTCCTTGCCGACTCGGGGCTCATTGCGCGCTACGGCACCGTCTCGGTTGTCGACCTGGGCGCCTCAGGCTCGACCGTGACGATCATCGATGCCCAATCCGGCGTCGTCCACGCCTACGATCCCAGCGACGACTTCGGTGGTGACGTGGTCAACAGTCTCGTCAAAGAGCTCGTACGAGGTACATCGGAGCGCGAAGGTCGAGCGCGAGAGGACGCCCGCAGCAACGATTCTGCGCGGTACCGCACGGTCAAAGAACACCTGTCGACATACGATTCGGCATCCATCAGCCACGACGGGGTGACGACCACAGTGGCTCGGACGGAATTCGACGCGCTGATCCGCCCGTCGGTGACAAAGTTGGTTCGTCGTCTCATTCAGGCGGCCGATCGGACGGGCTGTGCACCCGAGGCGGTGGTACTCATCGGCGGTGGCGCCCACATACCGCTGGTGCGGGCCGTATTCGAGTCCGAGCTCGGACTTCCGGTTCTTACCGTCGACGAACCCGATGCAGTCCTTGCTACAGGTGCCGCTCACGTCGCCCTGTCCGCTGCTCAGGGTCTCTACCCCACGGTCGGTGCCACTGCCGGATCGCCGGCTCGATCGGTCGGTCGCTACTCCGGAGCGTTGGTCGGAGCTCTCCTCGCCGCCGGAATCGTCCTCGTCTTCGGAATTCAAGCATTGACCCCGTCCGATGACACCGGGTACTCCCCGGCAGGCACCGAGGTTCCGTCCGAGCAGCAGAGCGATCAGAGAAACACCTCGATCGTCGACGTCACCACCATCAGCGGGGCCGATCCGCGGGCCACGACAACCTCCACCGAGGTCTCGACTGCGAACCCGACGTCAACCCCGATCTCGACATCGACCACATCCGAGCGCGGCAACATCACAGACGTGGCGCCGACGCCCACCAGTTGGCCGGCGGCATCGACTCCAACGCCGACGCTGCACCCGGCGCCGGATCTTCCGTTGATTCCGTTTCCCGCTCTGCCGAATTGGGGCGAGATCGTTCCGCTACCCGACAACACCACGACCGCGCCGCCCTCGCCGACTCCAAGCATTCCGGAATCGACACCGCCTGAGTCGACCCCACCTCAAGCCACGCCTTCTGAAACGACCCCAGCCGAAACGACCCCGACCGGACGACCTTCGGTGACGTCGAGCGAGTCCGTTGCGGTCCTTCCGCCTGGTGTCCCGAATGGTGTACCCACGGCGGATGCCGGCGCGGCACCCGCTCCTCCGTCGTCACCGGAGTTGACGCCCCCACCGACTGTGTGGTCTCCGCCCGTATTCGTTCCAGCGAACCCGGCTTCACCCTCGGATGAATCTGCAGACAGCGTGGCAGGAACACCGGCGCAACCAGCCTCGGGTCCAGCGACAACGAATCAGCCGGCCACGACGAACTAGGCGCGGCCAGTGATCAGGCTGGTGGACACCGGGAGGCCCGGGTCGGTCGCCGCTCGCAGATCGGATGCCTCTGCCCCACCCGCTATCAGGTGCGCGCCGAGCGTGGCGATCATCACTCCATTGTCGGTGCACAACCGAGGCTTCGGAATTCTCAAGGTCAATCCCGCTGCGCTGCACCGAGTTTCGACCAACGATCGGATTCTCGAGTTCGCGGTGGCTCCGCCCCCCAACACGAGCGTGTTCACATCGACATCCTGAGCCGCGCGCACTGCCTTCATGGTCAGCACATCGGCCACGGACTCCTGAAACGACGCAGCGATGTCTGCGACGGGAATGCTGTCTCCTGCGCGTCGGCGTGCCTCGACGAACCTGGCAACCGCCGTCTTCACTCCGGAGAACGAGAAGTCGTACCGCGCGTCGCGCGGGCCCGTCATGCCTCGAGGAAACGCAATAGCATGCGGATCACCTTCTCGCGCAGCATCATCGAGCGCTGGTCCGCCCGGGTAACCCAAACCGAGCAGCCTGGCAACCTTGTCGAACGCTTCACCCGCTGCGTCGTCGACAGTGGTGCCCAACTCTACGATCGGGGCACCGAGATCATCCACGTGCAGCAGGTGCGTATGCCCACCGGAAACCAGTAGCGCGACGCACGAGGGCATCGGACCGTGTTCGAGGGTATCGACCGCTACATGCCCACCCAAATGGTTGACGGCGTAGAACGGCACACCCCATGCGGCCGCGTATGCCTTGGCTGCGGCGACGCCGACGAGCAGGGCGCCTGCCAATCCGGGGCCGATCGTCACGGCCACTGCGTCGGGCCGATCGATGTCGGCAGTTGCGAGCGCACGCCGCATGGTCGGAACCATCGCCTCGAGATGCGCGCGTGAGGCTACCTCTGGGACGACACCGCCGTACCGCGCGTGCTCGTCGACGCTGGACGCCACCTCGTCGGCGAGCAACTCGCAGACACCGGAATCACGCCATCGGACGACACCCACACCTGTTTCGTCGCAAGAACTTTCGAGACCCAACACGATCACGAGAGCGTGCCTCCATTCCCGACTTCGCGTCGCATCGTGTACGCGTCCGCACCGCTCGGCTGGTAATACTTACGCCGAGTCCCGACCACCACGAAACCGGTCCTGGTGTAGAGCTCGATAGCCGGTTCGTTGTCGGTACGCACTTCGAGGAATACCGGTCCACCGTGATCGTCGGCAACCGCGAGCAGGTCGGCCAACAATGCACCTCCGATACCACGACGGTGCGCGAGAGGATCGACTCCGATGGTGTGTACTTCCGCCTCCGCCGACTCCCCCGTACCCAGCAAGGCGACCCCGGCGTAACCCATCAGCGTGCCGCCCTCACGCGCGGCAACGTAATGGTTGTGCGGCGCAGCAAGTTCCGAGAGAAAAGCCTGCGCGGTCCATGGGTCGTCCCCGGGAAACAGCACGCTCTCGAGTTCGGCGCAACGCTCGGCATCGGCTCTGAGCAGTGGCGACAGAATTACGGTCATGGTGTCACCGCCTTCGCTGCTGCGCGCTCCTCGAGAGTTTTCGCGTCCGGCCGGCGAAGGTAGAGCGGCACGATCGGTGCCGGCGCGGATCCGGATGCCAGGTGTTCGCGAGCCGCCAGTACCAACCCCTGCGGCGACGGCGACACTACTTCTCGTACAGGAACTTCGAACAGCGCGACATGCGATGGAGAACCAGCAGCCCCACTCGCCCCGGCAACATCGAGCAGAGCAGGAGCAACGACCTCTGGGCCTACGTACCGGACCGCGTGTCGGTACCGCGCCCAATACACCTCGCGACGCCTGGCATCGGTGACGACCACCAGATCGGGCTCGTCAGGAAGTTCAGCGGCAATGGCGTCGAGACTGCAGACGCCGTGGATCGGGATCCCCAGTGCGTCGGCAAACGCAGAGGCCGTTGCCATTCCGACACGAAGACCGGTGAACGGGCCGGGACCGACACCGACGACGACGGCCTGTAAATCCTGTGGTGTCAGTGAGGCGTCGGCCAGACATTGGAGAATGTTGGGCGTGAGGACCTCGGCGTGAAGTCGAGGGTCGACCACGATTCGCTGAGAGAGGGTATGCGGCTGCCCGTCGGTGACGCGAACCACACCGGCGGTGACTGCGGGCGTGGAGGTATCGACAGCGAGAACGAGCACGGTTTCTCAGGGTACCCGCATGTCACGACGGGCACACCGCGGCACCGTCAGTCCTGCACCGAATGTTGGACTCGGCTCAATTCGACGCACCTGTCGTCGGTGTCGAGGTCGCGTCGAATGCGGACCGACACATGAGAGTCGGTGAGCTTCTCGACCAGTCCCTCGCCCCATTCGACCACGACCACAGCGGCTTCCAGATCGGTGTCGAGGTCCAACGCGTCAAGTTCGTCGAGAGCAGACTGCCCCGTCATTCCTAGCCGGTACGCGTCCACGTGAATCAAGGACACGGGGGCAGCACCGTTCGGCCGAATCCCGGCCCGGTGCTCGCGGGCAATGACGAACGTCGGCGAGCTGACCCTGCCCTGCACCCCGAGACCCGACGCAATGCCACGCGTCATCGCGGTCTTCCCTGCACCAAGCGGTCCATCGAGGATCACGAGGTCGCCGGCGACGAGGGTTTGAGCCAGCCGGTATCCGAAGTCCTCCGTGTCGGCCGCCGTCGGCAAGATGAGTGAGCGTCCATCGAAATGCAACGTGGACGGCGGCGGGCACTCAGCCAATGCCCCGCCCTCCACTTCGGCGACGTGCGCGCACAGTGCTCGCGCGGGCGAGGAGACGAACGAGGGCGGCATTGACTTTGTCCGGAAACTCGAGCTGCACGAGATGACCGGCTTGAGGCACCCGAACCACCTCCGCTTCGGGCAGTGCTTCAGCCATCGCCAACGAGCTCGCGAGCGGGATTATCCAGTCGTCGTCGCCACACATGACGGTCACCGGAATGCGAGTGAGGTGCAACAGCGCATCCTTCTCGTTGTGAAGCTCTAGGGTTTTCAGAAAGTTGACGATCGTGACTACCGAGGTGTCGTCGATCATCGATTGCGAGAAGGCGACCAAGCGCGGACTCACCCGCGTTCCGTACGACGCCGCACGAAGCACCGGCGAGATCAGCGTCCGTACAGCCCCGCGTCCGAGCTGGACCACGCCGGGCGAAGTGCGGACAGCAAAGCGAAATGCGTCGATGACAGGATTGTTCAGACTTTTACCCAACCCGGTTTCGGCCAGTCCAGCGGCTGTCGTCGAAAGCAATCCAACGCCGATGACCCTGTCCTTGACCAGGTCCGGACGCTGACGCGTCAACGACAGAATTGTCATTCCACCCATCGAGTGACCGATGAGGACGAGATGACCGCGCGGTGCGACTGCGCGAATGACTGCGTCGAGATCGGATCCGAGCTGTTCGATGGTGCAACTTTCAGGCGTCGGCTCACCGGACTTGCCATGGCCCCGCTGATCGTAGAAGACCATTCGGACGGACGAGCCCCACTCTTGCTCCAACGCCTGTCGCTGAAAGTGCCACGAAGACATATGGAGGCAGTACCCGTGTACGAACACCGCGGTGATGGGGGCGTCGGTGGGCCCGACTTCGCGAACTGCGAGCGGAACTCCGTCGTCGGCGACGACGATGGATCCGCGATCGGCGCCCATCAGCTCGAGGTTCTCACTGGCCAGAGGATCCTTGTTCGAACGCAGCATCGTTTCGCGCAGGGCTATCCCGACGCTGTTGACTATGCCTAGATGTCCGAGCAGATTCATCTGGTTACCTCACCCGATGCGTTCTCCGGCAGTCCCACACCGAGGCCTCGGTACGACCGGCATACACGGCCGCGGATTCCGGTGACAATCTCGTAATGGATGGTGCCCAACCGATCCGCCCAGTCCTGTGCACGCGGTCCCCCCCCGCCCCCCGCTCCGAACAGGATTGCGAGATCGCCTTCGGTGACCGAAGACCCGCTCGGCCCGAGATCCACCACACACTGGTCCATGCATACCCGCCCCACCGAGGGAAACAGTCGAGAACCGATCTGCACGTCGAAACGCCCGCTCAGATTGCGGACGACCCCATCGGCGTATCCCATCGGGATGAGCGCAACCATGGTGTCCTTCTGTGCAGTCCAGGTATGCCCGTAAGACACGCCGTCACCGGCCCGGACCTTCTTCACCAACGCGACCGGCGCCGACACCGTCATTGCGGGCCGCAGGCCGAAATCGCCGAGTTCCGGTATCGGCGACAACCCGTACATCGCAATACCGGGCCGGACCATGTCGAAACGGAGATCGGGACGAGTAACAGTGGCCGCCGAGTTGGACAGATGTACCCGCTCGGGTTGCAGACCGGCGGCACGTACGCGCGCGAGAGCGGCACGCAAATTTTCCGCTTGGCGATCGTTGGCAGGATGCTGCGGACTGTCCGCGCACGCCAGATGAGAGAAGATTCCGCGTAAGTGGACGGACTCCTCCGCGACGGCCCTACCCAGTGCCTCGATCACCTCGTCCCACTGTTCGACGGGGATGCCGTTTCGGTTCAAGCCGGTGTCGACCTTCAACGTCACGACTGCGGGGACGTGCGCAAGGCGAGCATCGGCTACTACTGCCGACAGTTGGGCGGCCGAGGACACACCGATCTCGACCCCAGCCGAGATCGCCGGTGCGAAGGCAGTGTCATGTCGGTGCAACCAGGCAAGAATCGGGGCAGTGATGCCGGCCCTTCGCAGCGTGAGCGCTTCGTCGAGTGTCGTGACACCCAATTCTTCGGCTCCCGCGTTCAGTGCCGTTGTTGCAACCGCCAGCGCACCGTGGTTGTAGCCATCCGCCTTCACGACGGCCATCACCGAGGCGTCACCAGCGTATTCACGGAGGACAGCGACGTTGTGGGCTATCGCGTCGAGATCGATGGTGGCAGTCGCACCTGTACCGGAGTAGGAGTCCTGTGTGCTGACTGCTGCCACATCGACTACCGGCACGAGTTCACTGTCCACAACGTTCGATGATGCCACTCGCAACACGTCGCTCTCTACTCGGAGCACCGAGGTCCTCGTTCCACTTCGCGCCGATCGTGATCGAAAACACTGAGCAGCCGTCCGTCCGAGCCTTCACAGTGCGACGGAGCGAAGAATTCTGATGGCCTCGGGGAGCGCAGACAGGAGCGGACCAGCCGAGATCGGTGCCGCGAACTCACCACCGGACCCGTGTGCGGCCGTCGACGCCGCCAGCGAGTGCGCTCTGGCCCCCCCCGCGGCAGCAGCAGACGCTTCTAGACCGCTAGCCAGCAGTGCCCCCAGGCGTCCGGACAGAACATCCCCGGACCCTGCCGTCGACGCCGCGGATCCGCCCGCATCGTTGACGAGGACCCTGCCATCCGGGTCGGCGACCACCGTCGCTCGGCCCGTGAGCAGCACGGTCACACCCCAACTCGATGCCAGATCACGTACCGTCGACACCTTGTCGATGCCGGGCACCCGGCCAGTCAACCGCGCGAATTCACCGGCATGCGGTGTGAGCAACGTCGGTGCCGTGCGCGAGCGAACCAGATCTGGTTCCGACGCCAGGACGGTCAGGGCATCTGCATCGACCACAACGGGCAGATCGGAGGACAGGATGTCGGACAACCACTCCCTCGACCTGTCCCCGGTGTCGAAACCCGGACCGACCACCCATGCCTGCACGCGTCCAGTACTCGCCGGATCGGCCGAGACGATGACCTCAGGATAGTGAGAAACGACCTCCGCTGCCGCGCTACCCACGTACCGCACCATGCCCGACGTGGCGGCCACCGCCGCTCCGGCGCACAACAATGCAGCCCCCGGATATCGCTCACTGCCCGCGGCGATCCCGACGACACCCTGCGAATACTTGTCGTCCTCCGCAGTAGGAATCGGCCAGAGGGCGCCGACGTCGGCAGGCTCGAACGCACGAAGGTACGGATCGGGCAAGGTCAACCCGATCTCCACGAGTTCAACTCTGCCGCAATGCGGCACCGCAAGGACATGCACGGGTTTGCGCGCACCGAAGGTCACGGTCACCGCAGCTCGAACGGCTGGACCATCCACGCTGCCCGTCGTCGGATCGACACCGCTGGGAACGTCCGCGGAAACGATCGGAGCGTCGAGCCCGGCCACGATGGCCGCCGCCTCGGATCGAAGCGGCCCGGTGCCGGAGATACCGACGATGGCATCGATGACCAGGTCGGGATTGTCCGGTGCGTCCACGACTTTGCCGCCGGCGCGTCGAAATGTCGCAAGGCCTTCGGGGTGCGTGCGGTCCGGTTTCAGCAGGACCGCACTGACCGCTACCCCACGGGCGCGCAGCATGGCGCCGGCCCACAGTCCGTCGCCGCCGTTGTCACCGGACCCGACGAGAATGCTCACCCGTCGACCGACGACCCCGCCTGTCCGACCCACCAACTCGCGCGTCACTACCGTCGCCAGACCGTATGCTGCACGGCGCATCAGAACGCCCGGCGGCAACGCTTCGAGGAGCGGTCGCTCCGCGTCGCGAACCTGATCAGGCGTGAAATAGTGCCGCATAAACAGTCTCCCGTCGGACGTTCACCTACGTTGCTTCTACTCGACAGTGACGGACTTCGCCAGGTTCCTCGGCTTGTCGACGTCGTACCCCCTGGTCTGGGCCACTTCGGCGGCAAAGACCTGCAACGGCACAGTCGACAGCAGCGGCTGCAGGAGAGTGGGAGCCACCGGGATCTCGATCAAATGGTCGGCAAAGGGCCGGACAGTTTCGTCACCCTCCTCCGCGATCACTACTGTTCGAGCACCACGAGCCTGGATCTCACGAATGTTGCTGAGCATCTTCGAGTGCAGGACAGCGCGCCCCTTCGGCGAGGGCATGACCACTATGACGGGCAACCCGTCCTCGATCAACGCGATGGGACCATGTTTGAGTTCACCTGCAGCGAAGCCCTCCGCGTGCATGTACGCGAGTTCCTTGAGCTTGAGGGCGCCTTCGAGTGCCACGGGATATCCGACGTGGCGGCCGAGGAACAGAATCGTCGGCGAGCTTGCCAATTCTCGTGCAAGTTCACGCACCGGTTCCACCGAATCGAGCACTTTCTGCACGAGTTCGGGCATCGCTTCGAGGTCTGCGAACTCCCGGGCGACTTCGTCGGGGTACTTCGTTCCGCGAGCCTGCGCCAGGGCAAGTCCGACCAGGTAATTGGCAGTGACCTGAGCGAGAAATGCCTTGGTCGACGCGACGCCGATCTCTGGACCCGTTCGCGTGTACAAGACTGCGTCGGCCTCGCGCGGAATCTGCGAGCCGTTGGTGTTGCACACCGCTAGAACTCGCGCGCCCTGATCTTTCGCATGGCGTACAGCTTCGAGCGTGTCCGCAGTTTCGCCGGACTGCGAAATCGCGACCACGAGAGTGGATCGATCGAGAACCGGATCTCGGTAGCGAAACTCGCTGGCAAGTTCTACCTCGACCGGAAGCCGCGTCCAGTGCTCGATGGCGTACTTCGCAAGCAACCCGGAATGATAGGAACTTCCGCACGCTACGACGAAGATCTTGTCGACCTCACGAAGTTCCTGATCCGACAACCGCTGCTCGTCCAAGACGATCCGCTGATTCTCGAAATGTCCGAGCAAGGTGTCCGCGATGGCAGTGGGCTGCTCCTGGATCTCCTTGAGCATGAAGTAGTCGTAGCCACCCTTTTCGGCCGCAGCCAGATCCCAATCGATATGGAAAGGGCGTCCCGACGCGACGTTGCCGTCGAAGTCGGTGATCTCGTAGCCACCGGCAGTGATGACGACTACCTGATCCTGGCCGAGTTCGACAGCCTCACGCGTGTGCTCGATGAATGCAGCGACATCCGAACCCACGAACATCTCGCCGACACCTACGCCGACGACCAGCGGCGTCGAGCGACGTGCGGCGACAATAGTGTCGGCATGATCGGAATGGGTGAACACGAGCGTGAACGCGCCCTCGAGTCTGCGCAGCACCGCTTTCGCGCTGGCGACGAAATCGCCCTTCGTCGGGCCCTCCTCGTAGGCGCACGAGACGAGGTGGACTGCCACCTCGGTGTCGGTGTCACTGGAGAACTCGATGCCCTGGGCCTCGAGCTCGGCACGAAGTGGACCGAAGTTTTCGATGATCCCGTTGTGCACGACCGCGACCGACCCCGACACGTCGCGATGTGGATGTGCGTTTCGATCGGTCGGCCGCCCGTGAGTTGCCCACCGGGTGTGACCCATCCCCGTCGACCCGACGAACCTCTCGGCGCCGACTTCTTCCAGTTCGGCCTCCAGATTCGCCAGCCGACCCGCCTTGCGTTCGACGGCGGTGTTCCCGGCACCGTCGAGTATCGCAATCCCCGCTGAGTCGTATCCCCTGTATTCCATACGCCGAAGCGCCTCGACCACTACACCCAGAGCTTGGCGGTGGCCGACGTATCCCACGATTCCGCACATGGTGCTTGAGGGTACTCGGAGACCGGCGGAGATCCTCCCGGGAGAACGCGAGAACCCCTACTCGGCCCCGTACCCCCGCCGATCACACCCGATCCGATAGCGTCTACACCCGTGGCGACACCCAAGAAGCTCGCAGCAGAACTCAGCAGGCGCGGTCCGCACGAAGTGCTCCGCGGCGACCTCGCCCTCGCCGGGCAACCCGGCGTCGTCTACACCCCAGCGGAGGGCTACAACCTGCCCGGAGTCGCTTTCGGGCACGGCTGGCTGTTGCGTGGCGACCACTACACGAACACCCTGAAGCACCTTGCGTCATGGGGCATCGTCGCGGCGGCGCCCGACACCGAACGCGGGCCGTTTCCGTCACACCGCGGTCTCGCCACCGACCTCGGCACAGTGCTCGACGTCATGACCGAAGTGCGGTTGGGAACCGGCAATATCAGTGTGCATCCCGACAAACTCGCCGTAGCCGGCCACGGCATGGGTGCGAGCGTTGCAGTTCTCGCCGCCGCATCGCGCTCGGACATCAAAGCCGTAGCCGCGCTCTTTCCCGCACCGACGGTGCCGAGCGCGGAGACCGCAGCGCAATCCTTGTCGGTGCCCGGCTTGGTGCTGGGAGATGCAGCCATGACCGATTCGTTGAACGACAACACACTCGCGCTCGCCGGCGCGTGGGGAGGGCCCTCGACCTTCCGACGAATCGACAAAGCGTCGTCCGACGGCATGGTCGAAGGTAGACGGCTACTCAGCCCCCTCGGCTTCGGCGGTACCGAGAAGTCGACAGTCGAGGTCGTCCGTGCGCTACTGACCGCATTCCTGTTGTTCCACGTATCCGGTGACAACAAGTACGAAGAACTCGCCGGTGCGGCGGAATTGAAGAACACGCGAGTGATCGATCCCCACGCACCGATTGCCGAGCAGCCGAAGCCGAGTGCTATTTCGGCAGTGCGTGCAGTGATCGGTCGCTGACCCTCCTCACCTCAGCCAGCTCGAAGGCGGGTCGTCCTCGGCCCGGGTTGCCGGCACTGCTGCCTGCACCCGCGTGTCCAGGTTGGCAGGCAACAGATACGACCGGTATGCGTCCACGGATCGATCATCCTCGACATTCTCGTCCGAAACTTCACTCGGCCCCGGGCGCTTGCCGAGGTCGGGCACTGCCTCCAGCGACGGCCCGACAGCGGCCGCAGTGCGCGCACTCTTGTCGAGTCGATCCGACACCCGATCCAGTGCGGCACGGTGCTCGGCCCGCACGCGCTGGATTTCACTCCTCCACGTGTTCCCCCCGCCGGTCACAGAGGCCCGGCCTCGGCAAGGTGTGCACCCGAGTCGAACGATGGGTTCTCTCCGTCCTGCTTCGCCGCTGAAGGCGCCGGACCCTCTACCGGCATCCGGGGTTGCGGCGGAGTGTGAATCGGGGGTTCTATCGGGGCGGCTTCACCCTCGGCACTCCCCCCGTCCGGCGTACACACCCCAGGTTCGACATCTTCGGTTTCGGAGTCTTCGGACGTACCCAGACCCGGTGCGATGGGCGCAGGCTCGGGCTCGGGCTCGGGCACTTCCTCCGGTTCCACCTCCGGCTGCTCTACGTTCGATTCGCTCGCAGGTCGGTCGGGATCTTCCTGCTCGGGGATAGCTTGTTCTGGAGCCGAGCCGGAAGCGACGGGCGGAGCTTCGAGAGTCTCGACGATCACGGGAAGCCCGAGCGGACCCATCCGAAGTTCGAATCGACGTACTCCGCCGTCCGGGCTGCCGAGTTCCAACGACACAGTTCCATTTTCCGCCACAGCGATCTTCGCGCTGTGCCCATCCAATTCGGCCTCGAGGTGCCCTCGTTCGGGTGACATTCCACCCGGGTCCGGCTCAGCCGGGTCAGCAGTCGGCGGTTGCGTGCCAGCGTTCACTGGTTCCGCGTCAGCCTTCGGCGGCTCCACTGAAGCCGGAGAATCCTTTTCCGGCACAGAGCTGTTCGAGCTCGACTCCTCCCCTCGACCGTTCGGCGGGACCGGTGTCTCACCAGCTTCGGAGTCGAGAATGCGATCTATGGCCGTGCGAATATCAGCAGTGAGCGGTTCCAATGCACGGTGCACCGCCGACTCGATTGCTACCGCCGAGTCGGGCGAGCCGGCTGAACCGGAGGGGCCAGTTCGACTTCCGGTATCGATGTCCTGGCTCTGCTGCGGCTGCTGCCCTGGCATACCGCTGACCGCAGGGGCTGTTGTCGGCACAGCCTGTTGCGGTATGGCGGCCTGCGGTTGTACGGACTGCGGCAGTACCGACGGGGGCTGTGCGGACTGCGGCTGGGCCGACTGCTGCGGTGCAGACTGCGACTGTGCGGACTGCGGTAGTACCTGCGCCGGCACCGTGCCCGGGTCGGATTTCGGAAGATCGCCGGGTGCAGTTCGGCACTCGGGGTCGGGCCGGCTCACAGCCGAGTCGTCGATGTCGGTGGATGGAAATTCGGAACCATCGATGGACTCCGCGGTGTTCGCTACGACTGCCAGGAGGTCTCGAACGCCGGTATCCGTAGCCGTGCAGATTTCCACGAATGCGAGGCAGGTCTCGGTGACTGCGGGCCGGAAGACTTCGTTCAGCCACGCATCGCAGACTTTTCTAACCTTGCTCAGTCCGACACTGTCGAGGGGCGTTCGCGTGTCGACCACGTCCGCGATCTCCGGCAGTGCAGTCTCGACCGTAGCCAGAAACGCATTCGCGACCGGCCCGACACCGTGGAAGGAATCGAGGTCGAGGCCGGCGAAGTACGAGATCGCGTCGATCGACTCGATCGGTTTGCCGCCGACTCGAGAGAAGTCGATCGATCCCACGACGGTCGCCTTGTCCCGTACGATCTCGCCGATGATATCGGCTGCGGTGTGCATGGATTGGTACAGCTGATCGATCGAGTCCACACGCGTGAGCGCGCACTGCAGGTCCGATTCCATGTCCGACATCGCCGCCTCCCCGGCCGGGCCCGACCACGAACGGGCCAGTACCGCGGACAGACGCCGCTGTTCCTCGATCTGCGAGCGTGCAACCTCGAGCACTCTGCCCAATACGTCGGCATCGGCAGTCAAGGCCGCGATATCCAACCCGCGCTGCTCGTCGTAGCGTGCGCACATTTCGGCGTACGTCCACTCGAGAGATGCATCGATCCGATGCAGCGTCGGGAGGTGACGTTCGAAATACAGCAAGCCACGGGTGCCGCCGTCGAGAAGGCTGTCGACCGAGACCACAGACTCCACGCCCGGCATCGTCGGTGATGTCATCGGGTCGATTCGATTCGGGGATCATGCAAGGACGTCGACAGCTCATCGTCGAAAAATCGATATCCGTCGACGGTGGTACGGAGCCGGTCGGCGTTGTCCTCGGACGCCTCACTCCAGCGTCGTAGCGACGACCCCACAAGTCCGCCGACCACTGCGATACGCACACCGAGGTCGGCATAGTTCCGGCCGGCGAACGCAGGACCGAAAGTGAGCTCGCTCGCACTCTCGGTAGCCGCCGCAATTGCCTGGGCGCTGTCGCCGAAAGCTCCGGCTACAGCACCGACTGCCTCCGCATCGATGTCCAACTCGTCACACATCTCGCACACCACGCTTCCACGTCCGTCGGGCCGAATCCCCCTGTTCTGTTCGACGCAGCCCGCATGAGATCGGTTCCCTCCGATACCGGTAACGTCCCAGGTATACAGCTCGGGTTACAGATAACACGCTCACACCTGCGAGGAGTCTCATGCATATCGGAACCACGCTCAACTATTCGGGCGGTTTCAAAGAAACCGTGGCCGAGGTAGAAGAACTCGAGAAGTCGGGCCTCGATATCATCTTCGTTCCCGAGGCATACTCCTTCGACGCTGTCAGCCAACTCGGCTTTCTGGCGGCGAAGACGTCGACGATCAAGATCGCGTCGGGCATCTTCCAGATCTACACCCGCACACCATCGTTGACCGCGATGACCGCAGCCGGCCTCGACTACGTCTCCGACGGTCGCTTCGTTCTCGGCCTCGGCGCATCCGGCCCTCAGGTCGTCGAGGGTTTCCACGGCGTCAAGTACGACGCACCCATCGCCCGGACCCGCGAGGTCATCGAGATCTGCCGTCAGGTGTGGCGTCGCGAGAAGGTCGTACACCAGGGCAAGCACTACCAGATCCCCTTGCCTGCAGACAAGGGCACCGGCCTGGGTAAGCCGCTGAAATTGATCAATCATCCTGTGCGCGAAAAGATCCCGGTAGTCATCGCTGCACTCGGACCCAAGAACGTCGAGCTCACCGCAGAAATCGCCGAGGGCTGGCAGCCGATCTTCTACTTCCCGGAAAAAGCGGACCAGGTGTGGGGAGACGCGCTGAGCGCAGGCAAGGCCAAGCGAGACCCGTCCCTAGGCGACCTGGAGGTCTTCGCAAGTCCGACACTCGCCATCGGCGAGGACGCGGAGAAGTATCTCCCGTGGGTCAAGCCTCACCTCGCCCTGTACATCGGCGGCATGGGAGCCAAGGGAAAGAACTTCTACAACGACCTCGCTCGACGATACGGTTACGAAGCCGAGGCCGAGAAGATTCAGGACCTGTATCTGGCAGGCAAGAAGGAAGAAGCAACGGCTGCGGTGCCCGACGAGCTCGTGCGCGCCATCAACCTGATCGGGCCGGAAAGCTACGTCAAGGAACGCGTCGCGGCATTCGCCGAGGCCGGTGTCACCACACTGAACGTCCAGCCTCTGGCTGAAAACACCGCAGGACGTGTCGCACAGTTGACCGCGCTTCGTGCTCTGACGGACTGATCCGACCGAAAACACTGATCTCGGGGACGGCCCGAGTCAGACCTGCCCGACCCGATTCGCCAACTCCTCGGCGAGTCGCCGGGCGAGGTCCGGCTCGGCCGCCTCCACCATCACCCGCACCAACTGCTCGGTGCCGCTGGGCCGCAACAAGACTCGACCTGTATCCCCCAAAATCCGCTCTACTTCGGCCACACCTTCGAGCACCGAAGACGCCGTCGCCACGGCTGCCTTGTCCGACACCTTCACATTGATGAGCACCTGCGGAAGTATGGTCATTGCCGAGGCCAGATCGGCCAAAGAACGACCGGTCTCGGCCATTCTCCCCATAATTCGCAGCGCGGTGAGGGTTCCATCACCGGTGGTCCCGAACCCGGGAATGACAACGTGGCCACTTTGCTCGCCCCCCAAGGCATAGCCCCCAGCTCTCAGATCCTCGAGAACATACCGGTCACCTACTGCTGTGGTGCGCATGTCGATATCAGCGGCGCGCATCGCAATGTGCAAACCGAGATTGCTCATGACGGTCGCGACCAGCGTGTTGTCGGTGAGCTCGCCGGATTCCTTCATTCCGATGGCCAGTATCGCCATGATTTCGTCGCCGTCGACAATGTGTCCGGAGGCGTCGACGGCGAGGCATCGATCGGCGTCTCCGTCGTGAGCGATGCCCAGGTCCGCTCCATGGGACACCACGGCTGCCTGTAGCTCTTCCATGTGCGTGGATCCGCAGCCGTCGTTGATATCGAGGCCGTCCGGGTCCGCGTTGATCGCGATCACCCTCGCTCCCGCTGCCGCGTACACCGAGGGCGCGACGGCGGACGCAGCACCGTTCGCACAATCGACGACTACGGTGACGCCGTCGAGCCGAATCGAGAGTGCCGAGCCGAGATGCGCCGCATATTCCTCGGCAGCACCCGCCGTCACTCGGACGCGGCCGATACCCGAACCGGTAGGTGCGGGCATGGCACCGTCTCCGGCTACGAGGGTCTCGATTCGATCTTCGACGTCGTCGTCGAGCTTGTGTCCGCCTGCCGCAAAAATCTTGATTCCGTTGTCCGGCATCGGATTATGAGACGCGGAGATCATGACACCCAGTTGCGCACCGCGCACCGAAGTCAGGTACGCAACAGCAGGTGTCGGGAGGACCCCGACGTCGAGCACGTCGACTCCCGACGCCGTCAGACCTGCAGTTACCGCAGCTGCGAGCATCTCGCCACTCGCTCGCGGATCACGACCCACCACCGCGACGGGGCGTTCCGTCGCTGAAGCCTGTGTCAATACAGTTGCCGTCGCCCTGGCCACCTTCACCGCCAACTCCGGAGTCAACAAGCCGTTGGCCAACCCCCGCACACCATCGGTACCGAACAGTCGAGTCATCTGGAGTTCGTCCCCCTTCGCCAGAATAAAAATTGATCTACAAACACCGCGAGGGCAGGCATCCGAGAATTCTGGACGCCTGCCCTCGCGGGTAGAACTGGAAAGAACGTCAGCGCTTGGAGTACTGCGACGCCTTACGTGCCTTCTTCAGACCGTACTTCTTGCGCTCCACCGAACGCGCATCACGCGTGAGGAAGCCGGCAGCCTTGAGCGGCGGACGGTCTTCCGGGGTGAGCTCGATGAGGGCACGCGCGATAGCCAGACGCAATGCGCCTGCCTGTCCGGACGGGCCGCCACCGTGAAGCAGGGCGACGATATCGAAGGACTCTGCCCGATCGACGAGGACCAGCGGAGCCTTGATCAGCTGCTGGTGCACCTTGTTCGGGAAGTAGTCTTCGAGGCTACGGCCGTTGAGCTTGAACCCACCGCTGCCCGAGGAGAACCGCACGCGAGCGACGGCTTCCTTACGACGACCGACCGTCTGGATCGGGCGATCGAACAGGATCGGTGCAGGCGCTGCAGCAGCGGCTTCGATCTCGTCGACTACCTCAGGCTCTTCGACGGCCACGAACTCGTCCGCGGCGATCTCGACGACCTCTTCGGTGTTCTCCTGCGACGTCACGTCATTTCCCTCCGGCGCCGTCACTGGGACACCTGCTTGATCTCGAACGGAACGGGCTGCTGAGCTGTATGCGGGTGGTTCGGTCCCGCGTAGACCTTCAGCTTGCCCGCGATGGCACTGCCGAGCTTGTTCTTGGGGATCATGCCGATGACGGCCTTTTCCACGAGGCGATCAGGGGTCCTGTCGAGAACCTCACCGACCGTGCGCGACTTCAAACCGCCCGGATGGCCGGAGTGGTGGTAGAGGAACTTGCCATCGCGCTTGTTACCGCTGATGGCAACCTTCTCTGCGTTGATGATGACGACGAAATCGCCACCGTCGACGTTGGCTGCATAGGTGGGCTTGTGCTTGCCACGGAGCAAGTTTGCTGCCTGGACGGCGAGCCGACCGAGTACAACGTCCGTAGCGTCGATCACATGCCAAGTCCGGGTGGTGTCCCCGGCCTTAGGGCTGTATGTAGACACAGAAATTCCTGTCTTCATGATGTCGCTGCTGGCCAAGACGTGTGTATCCCCTCGGCGGCCAGTTGAGACCCGAGAGCAAGTGATCGCCGCACAACGCGCGCGACGATCTCATCCACGCCATCGTGGGACAATACCGGTTGGACCTACAGCAGGTCAAAACGCCTTCACCGGAGTCGCACGCACACTATGCAGCGCCGAGCCGCCGGGAGCGCGTCCAAACGGGGATCGGCAATAGCTGACCCGCACCGCTCGCACACTCCATAAGAACCTGACGCGACGCGTTCCTGGGCTGCATCGAGCCCACGAATTTCGTCGTCTGCATCCCGCGCCAGCCCGATCACCTTTGCGCGCTCGAAGGCGATGGTCGATCCTTCCGGATCGTGCTCGTCGTCATCAGTGGTCCACTCCGAGCCCGCCACGATCACATCGAACTGTGCACGCAAAGACTCGAGCCGACTCTGCGCTGCTCTCCGCGCATCGGCTATGAGCCTGCGTGCTTCGACGGGGTCCACGCTTTCACCTCACAGGTACGAAGACGTAGAAGCAACCCGAGTCGAGTGCCGATCAGTATCGGGGCTGGTCCTGCGGACACGGCACGGCCCCGGCATCGAGCGCAATGCCGGGGCACATGGCCATACGATTACCTCACGAAAAACGGGACCGGTTCATAGCTTCCTGTTCCATCATCTTCTGGTTGCCGGAGTTGACCGCGCCGATCAGGCTCTGCAGGACCGTGGTGAGCTCCGTCTGCGCCGAGTTCCATTCCCCTTGCTTGACCTGATAAGCGTCGGCATCGGCACCCTGCCAGGTCGCAACGAGAGGTTGAATCGACGACTTGATCTCGTCGAGTTTGTCGTTGAGCGACTGCCATTTGTTGGTCATACCGCCGGCCAGATCGGTGATCGAGCCGAAGTTGTATCTGATTTCGCCGTCCATAGTCAGTTCCTCGTTTTCGTTCGGTGGGGCAAGTGGTGGACTCTCGTGAGATGTGTTCGAGTGCTTCGCAACCGCGAAAGACGCTCGGACATCACAGGTTCAGCGTGCCTGCGACCGCATTGATCGACGAGACGTTGTCCTGCTCGGACTGGTCGTACTCGATACCACTGGTCTTGATCGACTGGCTGATGCCCGCGAGCGCATTCTCGAGTTTGAATGCGCTCGAATCCCAATTGGTCATGACCTGACCGAACGAGGTCGACGCCTTTCCTTTCCAGATTCCCGATGCCGCAAGGTCGACATCCGAGCGAAGCAGCCTCAGCAGCCCTCCGATCTGGTCGCGCAGGCCGTCTACCTTTGCGGCCACGGCGATCATGGTTTCGATATTGGCTTCTGCCATGTCAACTCCTCGATGTCTTCGGTTCCGAGTCCTCGGTCGAGTACTCGGACTGGGCAGCGGTTCGCCTTCGGAGCAAGTGCGATTCCCCCCTACATCTGATTGGACGCACGCACGATGCCCTTCGGTTCCATGGATGTGGAAATTTTTGAACGATTTGTTCGCAGTTCACTCGGGTGCGACGGTCACAGTGGAGACGACCCCGGCGCATTCGGCATCGAGCAGGTGCTGCTCACCACGCCGACTCTGACAACCGATGCTGATCTGCAGATCGTCCTCGACGAAGATCTGCCAGTTGACCGTCGAGTCGATATCGGGAGATTCTTTGTACGACAACGCCACTCGTCCACCGATGTCCCTCGCCCGTATCAGATCGCCGACCATGCCATCGGAAGCGCGGGCAGCCACCATTGCGGACAGATCGTCGGCAACCTCGTCGAACGACGCACCTGGACGCAGAACGGTGGTAGCGACCACGATTCTGCGATCAGGCAGATCCGACGGGACGAGAATCGTCCGCTCGGCTTCCTCCCGATGCGACCAACCGTCCGGAATCCGAAGCTCGACGCGGCCGTAGGTGTATTTCGTCGACGGTCCGTCTTCACCTCCTCTCGGCGCCGAGGTAGCCGGTGCGGTAGTTCTCGTCGCCGGTGGGGACGGGATAACAGGACCGGCTACCGGCGCGGACGGGATTGTCACCGACGGGGAATCCGCATGCGCGGGAGCAGCGAGCCGATCCGGCTCTCCACGCGTCGAGACGACGGCCACCAACACCGCCGATCCGAGTGCCACCGCGACCGCCACCAGGACCGCCTGCTGCACCTTCCGACGACGCCGGGCACCCGACACCGCGCCGGTATCGACCTCGTCCAACCACGCTGCCGCACGGACAGGCATTGGCGCCATCCTCGCCCAGCGATCCTCCGTCTCGCCTTCGAAGCTGCCCGAACCAGCTTCATCCACTGGACCCGCCCTCGACTGCCCCAGAACGTCCGCTGGAATCGACAGCCCTGCGCGAGCCGCCATGGACCGGACGATGTCCACGCCGCGCATTCGGTGCACACGATACGACGATTCGGCGAGTACCTTCGCGTCACCTCCGGCAGTCGTGTCCAGTACGAAGACATCCACCCCCTCCCGATGACGTTGCGTCGCAACGAATGACGAGACCCGGTCGAGAATCGAACGCTCGGCCCGTGGATCACCGACCACGTCGCGCGTGCCCTGCACATCCCATCTGCACGTCCTGGTGTAGCCGCCTCGGCCGTCGGCGGTGACCGCACACACCACCGATTCGAGTTCTGCCAATTCGACGACGATGGCGTACGAAGGCGCCCGCTGACCGACGGAGTGGGTCGCCGCGCTCGCAGCATCGACCATGATCACCTCCCGCGCCAAAGGCATGGCGGCGGCGCGAAAGCCGCGCACAGCGACGGGGCCCCAGTGCGACGGGCATGCAATCTCGAGGACGTCGACGATCGGTGGTGCACCGGCCGCAGCGAGCGATGCACCCAGGACACCGTGCACCACCTCTGCCGTGGGTAGAACGGTCGAATCGACGAGGTACTCGACGTCGTCGACGAAGCTCATGGAGTGAGCGTGCGCCACCCCCCGTGGGGTATCCCGCCCGAGTTCGGTTACCAGGTACTCGGGAGTTCCGTCACGCATCGTCACCGTAGATCGAAACTCGAACTCGGCCGAGCCCAGACTCGACACCGTCAATACCGACACCGGACCGTCCCCGAGACTTACTGCCGCATAGCTGCTTTCGCTGATCATCGCGCAGTCCACGCCAGCTGGACAAGCGACTGGCCTCGCCTGTCGACCAACGTGCCACGCCCGGGCGGCATGGCGCTCGGCTTGACCGCACCGATCAGATTCCCCTCGTCGCGACTGCCGCTCATGACCAGACCAGGCGACACGAGATCACGCATACGTGAAATGACGGGGTCGTACAACGCTCGCGATGCCCCACCCGATCTCCGCGCGAGCACCACGTGCAACCCGATGTCGCGGGCATGTGGAAGATACTCGACGAGAACGGTCAACGGGTTTCCCGTCGAAGTGGCCACCAGGTCGTAATCGTCGACGATCACGAATATCTCCGGTCCACTCCACCAGGTGCGCTCACGAAGTTGCTGCTGGGTGACGTCGGGCCCAGGCATCCGATCGGCGAGTTTGGCGGCGAGCTCGGTCATCATCGTCATCAGAACAGCCTGCGAGGCTGCATATCCCGCGAGATGGTCGGTGTCGACGGTGCCGAGCATCGTGCGACGGTAGTCGGCGAGTATCAGCTTTACCTGCGACGGCGTGTTGGCCTCGACGAGCGAAGTGCAGATCGACTCGAGCAACGCCGTCTTCCCGCATTCGGTGTCACCGAATACCAGGAAGTGCGCTTGCTCGGCGAAATCGAGTGACACCGGATCGAGTTCTGCCTCGTCGATTCCGATGGGGACCCGCAATTCCGGCACCGATCCGCGTGAGCGTGGCCAGCGGCCGACAAGCAGATCGAGAAGCTCGCCGCGCGGCAGACTCTCGGGGAGCATGCGCACCGGTGGCGCCGAAAGACCGACGTAGGCCTGCGCAACCGCCCCCACTGCATGCTGAATGCCGACACCGAGATCACCGGTCGACGACGCGCCGTCGACCCGCGGCAATCCTACGAGGAGGTGCAACCCCTCCTTCGTTATTCCACGACCGGGCCTGCTGTCGGGAACCCTTGCGGCCTTGACTCTCCCGAACTCGGAATCGGACGCATCACCCAGCTTGAGTTCGATCCTCGTTCCGACGAGATCCTTGGTTGCCGGACGAATCTCGGCCCACCGCGACGCGGTGAGGATGAGGTGAACGCCATACGACAACCCCTGCGCTGTCAGCGCGGCAAGCTGCGGCTCGAGAGCTTCGAAATCGGATCGAATACTGCCCCAGCCGTCGACGACCAGGAAGACGTCTCCGAAGCCATCCTCGTTGTCGATCAGTTGCTCGGCGCGACGACGACGAAATTCGACGATCGAGTCGATACCCCGTTGTTGGAATATTCTCTCGCGTCGTCCGATCACTGCCGCGACTTCGGCGACGGTTCGCCGCACCCGGTCGACGTCGAGCCTGCTCGCGACCGATCCGACGTGTGGAAGAGAGGCAAGTCCCCCTAGCGTTCCTCCGCCGAAATCGAGACAGTAGAACTGCACCTGCGCAGGCGTGTGGGTCAGAGCGAACGACATGATCAATGTTCGCAATGCCGTCGACTTCCCGGACTGTGGCCCTCCGACGATCGCGAGGTGGCCTTGGGCCGCCGACAAGTCCACCACCAGTAGATCGCGCCGTTGATCGAACGGGCGGTCCACTATGCCGATCGGCGCCCGTAGCGATGGGATCGTCGCAACCGGCGCCGACAGCACCGAATCGGGAATCATCCGATCGAGCGTGGGTGGCAGATCGAGCGGCGGCAACCAGACCTCGTGTGCCACTGGACCGCTGCCCTGCAGTCGTTCGACCACCACGTCGAGCACCGTCCGGCTGTCGGGCCTGACTTCTTCCTCCTGAAGGTGCTCGTCGTACGGGGCGCCGACATTTTCGGTCGAAAGTTCGACCGCATCCATCTGCACCGGATATGCGCTGAAGATCCGCGATCGAACCGTCACCGAACTATCGCTGCTCCCCCGTACCGCATTTCGAGGGCGGACGTAGGGCCCGGACACGTATGCCGCCGCGAAGCGGACGATCTCGGCAGAATCGCATTTGAGATACCCGGCGCCAGGTTGCGCGGGTAGATGATACGCATCCGGAACTCCGAGAACCGAGCGAGACTCGTTGGCAGAGAATGTCTTCAACCCGATGCGATACGACAGATGACTGTCCAGCCCGCGCAGCTTCCCTTCCTCCAGGCGCTGACTCGCCAGCAGGAGATGCATGTGCAGCGACCGCCCCAACCGCCCGACAGCGACGAAGAGATCTGCGAACTCGGGCTGTTGGCTCAGCAACTCCGAGAACTCGTCGACGACGATGAACAACGCAGGCAATGGAGCGAGCGCGGCACCGGCTGCCCTTGCCTTCTCGTAGTCGGACACGTTGGCGTAGTTGCCCGAATTGCGGAGTAGCTCCTGACGGCGATTCATCTCGCCCGCAATGGCGTCCTTCATCCGATCGACCAGAGACAGGTCCTCGGAGAGATTGGTGATCACCGCAGCAACGTGTGGCGCTCCTTCGAGCCCGGCGAACGTCGCACCACCTTTGAAGTCGACGAGTACTAGATTGAGCTGGTCCGGGTCGTGTGTGGCGATGAGACCCAGAACGAGTGTTCTGAGAAACTCCGACTTTCCCGAACCGGTTGCGCCGATGCACAACCCGTGCGGGCCCATGCCGTTCTCGGCCGACTCCTTCAGATCGATCTCCACCGAGCTTCCGTCGGGTGCAATTCCGATAGGTACGCGAAGGCGATCACGGCCACGACGGGGCACCCACGCACGACTCGGGTCGAGGAGACCGACGTCGGCGATTCCGACAAGATAATTCCAGCTCGAGGTCGACTCGGCATCCTCTCCGCCGGAATCGACGCCGACATCGACTGCGGTTCGATACGGAGAGAGCCTTCGCGCCACGGTTTCCGCCTGTGCGACGCTCATCGCGTCCGAGACGCCGAATACCTCGACGCGTGAGCCGCTGACAGCGCCGATCGAACCGTTCTCGGCAAACAGACGAATGCCTCGACTGGCAGCAAGTCCGGTGCAGAAGTCGGAAAGATCGACGATCGTGACCGCATCGAGCCCGGTTCGCGAAAGATCGGTCCCACTGTTGTCGAGTAGGCCACCGTCGACGATGATCACGAGCTGTGGGACTCCCGCGGACGGCGAGCCACCACGGGCGAATCTGTTCCGCAGCGAGAGGTGTTCGCCGAGCGAGGATTCGAGTTCGAGGAACGATCCATAGATCATTCGTGCAGTGCCGACACCGTCCCTGGCAGCATCGTGCTGAGTGTGGGGAAGCCATTTGGTCCAGTCCCAGAACGCAACCGTGTCGGGGCCGCAGACCACTGCGAGCCGCAACTGGTCGGGATCGTGGAACATGCAGAGCGCCGCCACCATCGAACGCACCATGGCACGTGAGGAATCACGATCGCCGGACACGGAAATGGCAGCGAATCCGCGAAGCGACACCGCAGTGGGGAGACCCCCCACAACGGAATGTGCCCGTACGAACCGCCGCAGTGACACCGCAGCGACGGGTTCGAGTTCTTCGACGGGTCCGGTCTCCGGGGGAACGAGGCGCGTCGCCAGACGCTGGTCTCCCCGACCGATCCGAACATGACAGAAGTCCGGATCGGAGGTGCGGCGCTCCCACATCCGCGGGGTGCCCGCATACGACCACAAAATCTGCGGGTCAGGGTGCGACCACTCGAGCGACTCGCGTTGGCTGGTCGCAGTTGCTGCCACGTCCCTGCGCAGTTGGTCGAGGTAGCGCAGATAGTCCTTGCGGTCTTCGTTCGACTCCGCAGTTCTGGCGCCACCACCGCGACCACCACCGGCGACCATGCCCAGCATCGATACCAGCATCATCGCCGGAAACATCAGCATCATCGGGTTGGCTGCCATGCCGGAGGTGAACATCAACGCGACCATGCCGACCATGGCTGCAACCATGACCAGAGGCATGAGCTTCATCAACAAGTTTCCCGGGACTACCCGAGGTATCTCCGGTGGCGTTTGAAGCGTCACCTCGCCGCCTGGAGTGCGTGGAACTTCACGCCGCGCACCACGAACGAACCGAACAGTATTCACGCCTCGATGCCCCCACCGGTCGGTATCCCCATTACCGCGCACACTCCACGTTTCCCCAACGAGCAGTATGTTTCGCGAAAGGCTAACTCATTCGGTGCTCCACTGCCACCGAACACCCGCTGCCTACCGAGGCGGAATAGGACTACCTCTCGCACGGTTGACTACCGGAGGAAGTGAGTACTCACACTCGTATCGGTGTGTCACTTCGCACCAGAGCTCCTCCGCGAAAGGCAGGCGTACACCGTGTCCGTTCCACTCTCGATTCTCGATTTGGCCTTCATCGGCGAAGGCGAGAGCGTCAAAGACAGTTTCGACGCCAGCGTGGAGCTCGCGCAGCGAGCCGAAGAATGGGGCTACCAACGTATTTGGTATGCCGAGCACCACAACATGACCACGATCGCCTCGTCGGCGACCAGTGTTCTGATCGGGCACGTAGCTGCGAACACCAGCCGTATTCGGTTGGGATCCGGTGGCGTGATGCTGCCCAACCACGCACCGCTGACCATTGCAGAACAGTTCGGCACGCTGGCCACTCTGCACCCGGACCGGATCGATCTCGGTCTCGGACGTGCACCGGGCAGCGACCAAGCCACCATGCGCGCGATGCGCCGCGACCCGTCGTCGGCCGAGCGATTCCCACAAGATGTGCAAGAGCTGCAGGCATACCTGTCGAACGATTCGTTGATTCCCGGAGTGCGCGCTACCCCAGGAGCGGGAACGCACGTACCCCTCTACATTCTCGGTTCTTCGCTTTTCGGCGCCCAACTCGCCGCCGCACTCGGACTCCCGTTCGCATTTGCATCGCACTTCGCACCCGACGCACTCGAGCAGGCCGTCACAATCTATCGACGTGATTTCAAGCCGTCGGCGCAGCTGGAAGCACCACACGTGATCGCCGGCGTCAACGTCATCGCCGCCGATACCGACGAGGACGCCCAGCGACAATTCCTCGCCACCAAGCGAAGCCGAGTGAGCCTCCTTCTCGGCCGCGGACGTAAGTTCACCGACGAAGAAGCCGATATGTTGCTCGATTCGCCCCAGGGACGCCAGATCAACCAAATGACGACGTATTCGGCGGTCGGCACGCCCGAGGTAGTTCGCGAGTACTTGGACGGGTTCGCGCGCCACGCAAACGCCGACGAGCTGATCGTTGCATCCGGCGTCGTGGATCGACAGTCGTGGTTGCGATCGTTCGAGCTGCTTGCCGATGTCAGCAAACTGGCCTCCGTCTGATCTCGGCTTCCAGCCTCCGCTTGGTTCGCGGTAGCTGATACACCCTCGACGACATCGGGACGGTACAGTCTCTCGCTGCCGGCATTCGTGCGGAATGCCGCGATGATTGCCGTAATCAATTCCGGGGGGAACTTGATGACAGGGAGCCTTGTCGGGCCCGCCGACCACACCGGTCTTCGCGTCACGGGTGGGGAGCGTGGCCGCTCGGTCGGCACGTCCGCGCCGATAGCGGCGATGGAGCTGTGCCGACTGACGATTCTTGCCCGGTCCGTGCAAGTGGATATGGCGATTCCGATCGATGTGCCGATCGCGCTGCTGATCCCGGGGATCGTCGATCTGGCTGGGAACCGCGCAGTACGCGGCGCGGCTGCAGATACCGAGAACCGTCGGCCGTCGTCGTGGGTTCTTTCCAGAGTCGGTCAACCGCCGCTGGAGGCAACACAGACGCTGAGCGACGCGGTTGTCCGCGACGGTGAGCTCCTCGTCCTCGGCGATGCAGAATCTCCCGCGCCGCCACCGCTGTTCGACGACCTCATGCATGCCGTAGCAATGTCGGGAGCTACCGAGAGTCGACTGTGGACGCCTCGGACTGCGCAGTCGGTCGGGTTCGGTATCGCCGCCGTCGCACTGCTGATTGCGTGTTTCGGTCTTCTTCGAGAGCCGTTGTCGCAAGGTCCGCGGTATACCGCCGACCTTTTCACTGGTATCGCAGCTGCAGTTGTCGGATTGCTGTTCTTGGTTGCCGGCTCGATAGTCGGACGTGTCTACTCGGACGAACGAACCGGAATCTTCTTGTCGGGATGCGCTCTGCCTCTGGTGTTCACCTCGGGTGTGCTTTTCGTGCCAGGTGCGCTGGGCGGTGCGCATCTGATGCTCGGCGCTTCGGTTGCGGGAGCGGTCGCGGTACTTGCCCTCCGCCTCGGTGGACACGGTGGGGCATTGTTCACCGGTATCGCTGCGCTTTCAGGCATTGCCGTTTCAGCTTGCGCCGTAATGCTGTTCGGCTCTCTTTCACCGTCCGCGGTCGGCGCCGGCGCCACCGCAGTGGCGTTGTTGGGCCTTGCCGCCGCACCGAGGATGTCGATGATGCAGGCGCGAATGCCGTTGCCACCGGTGCCGACCGCTGGTGCATCGCTCGACGGAGAGGGCGAAGCAGATTCGAATTCATTTCAAGATCTGGAGGACGTGTCACGCACAGCGCGTAGCTACCTGACCGGTTTCGTCTGCGCTTGTTCGGCTGCTGCGACCGTCGGTGCGCTCTGTGCAGCATTTGCCGGCCACCCGATTTCCGAGATCTATTGGCCGGGAGTCGTCCTGGCGTTGCTGACTGCGTTCGTCCTCGTCCTTCGCGGTCGCACGTTCGCGGAACTCGACCATGCAGTCCCGGTTGTCGCTGCCGGTTCGTTCATCGTCCTCGCGGTGTCGACGGCATCGGTGTTTGCCATTCCCGATCGACCGATCACACCCTTCGCGGCTGCCATCGGTGTCGCTGTCATCGCACTCGTCTTCGGATCGTTCGTTCCCCAACGCGAGTATTCTCCGGTGCTCCGACGCGCCGGAGAACTCGTCGAGTACGCGGCGATCGCTGCGATCGTTCCCATCGTCTGCTGGGTCTGCGGCCTGTACGCGGCGATGCGCGGGCTGTGAAGGCCCTGACGCGACGGGCGATGGGTACGATCGGCGTCGCGGTCGTCGTGACTGCATACTTTCTGGGCGGTGGAGCGGCATCTGCGGACAGGCCGTTCGTCGACCCCGCGCTGCTCCCTGAACCGGCTCCACCTGCGCCACCGGAGCCGACCGAACAACGAAATCTCTGCGTGCCCGCTTCGCCCACCCCGGACGGCCCCGCCGTACCCGATGCACAGGGCGTACTGGATTTCCGTGCCGTGTGGCCGATCACGCGTGGTGCCGGTCAAATAGTCGCTGTCATCGATACCGGGGTCTCACCACACCCTCGGCTACCCGGCCTCCGGCCGGGAGGAGATTATGTATTTACCGGCGACGGGTTGTCGGACTGCGATGCGCACGGAACTTTGGTAGCGGGACTCATCGCTGCACAGAGTGTCCCCGGCAGCGGTTTCGCCGGGGGGGCTCCCGACGCCCAAATTCTGTCGATACGTCAGTCCAGCAACGCATTTCAACGTGAAAGATCTGCAGAGGACGAAGAGACAGAGACACCAGCAGGCAACGCGTCCGGATATGGCAACGTCTTGACGATGGCGCAGGCCGTACGCACCGCCGCAGATTCCGGCGCTTCCGTCATCAACATCTCCGAGGTTGCGTGCGTTCCGAGCGGTAGGGGGATCGCCGACGGGCCTCTGGGCGCGGCGATCGACTATGCGGCTCGTATTCGCAACGTGGTTGTCGTCGCGGCCGCCGGCAACACCGGTGGTAGCGGTGAAGCTCAATGTCGCAGTCAAAACCCTCCACCCGATCCAGCCGATCCCGATGCCGAGCAATGGGATCGAATCGCAACCATCGCCACCCCTGCGTGGTTCGACGATCAGGTATTGACTGTCGGCTCGGTCGACCCGGACGGCCGACCCTCGGCCTTCACCCTCGGCGGACCCTGGGTGGACGTAGCAGCGCCGGGCACCTCGATGACCTCACTGTCTCCGACAGGCAACGGGTTGACCAACGGCACGGTCGACGGGCAAGGCAATACTGTGCCGATTCAGGGCACCAGCTTCGCTGCTCCCCTCGTCTCCGCACTAGCGGCGCTGATTCGGGCTCACCGACCAGAGCTGACCGCACTGCAAGTAATCGAACGTATCGAGGCCACAGCGCACAAGCCCGCAGATGGCTGGAATCCGCTGATCGGTCACGGAATCATCGATCCACTCGCGGCCGTAACCGCACAAGTGCAGGGAATCGCATCGGCAGCCGCGGTGGACCCGGTGTCGATGCAGGCGCCCGTCGTACCCGACCCACCGGATCTTCGGCCACGCTCGATCGCCACCACAGGATCCATCCTCGTAGGGGTCGCACTCCTGCTGGGGCTGGGAATCGCGTTACCACTTCGGCGCCGAAACATCGGCGGTCACCCTGCCGGGAGTCGCGCCGCCTCGGGATCGGGTCCGACACCGTCGTGAGCAGTCAGTGCTGCGGCACGACTCAATGTGGGCCCAGTGCCCAATAATTGGACGATCTGCCACGGAGCAGGGGCAGAAACGCCGAGACCGAGCGCATCTACGGCATCGGCGTCAGGCACGCCGAATCGAACTCCGGTATCGGCAACGAAGAACGACGCGTCCTGACGCACACTCGTCGGTTCGATGCCGGTGGTCTGCACGAAACCACCACTGCCAGGCTCGAGATAGACCTCGTCGGCAGCCGCTCCTCCCCCGTCAGCCTGCGCAAGACGCACCGGACGCGCCGAGTCGACGAGAGGAAGAGTGCGCCCCGCTGACATGGCCAACTGCGCAGTAGGACCACCGTCTGGGGCGGCCTGAGGAATCCACGTCAGGCATCCGACCGGTTCGGCGGTCGTATCCACGATCTTCGGAGCCACCCGCGGAAACATCTCGACCGGCAGCCCTGTCACCGTCGGTGCCGAAGGCAACACGTCGGGGTTGAGGGAATCGATCTCGGGGCTGCCCTGCGAATCGGCGAACTTGATCAGCTGCGCCGTCGACTCCGTGATCGCCTGGATGCCGTCTTCCAACACGACGTAGTACCGAACGTCGACACCCGATACTTTCACGACCGAACCGATCGTCTTCCCCGCAATAGGATAGGTCGGAATCTCACCTGCGCGTGCGATGGCCGGCGGCACGATCGCTGGAACCACAGGAACAGCATTCGCAAGTCCGTCACTGACACTCGACGGCCGCGCGCCCTCGAGCCCGAGTGCGCGCACGACCGAGCGATCACCCAAATCGATCCGCGCTCGGACGCCGTCGTACACCAGATACGTTCCGTCCGTCGTGCTCCAGAGGAAGGCTTCGGCGTCGTCGAGTGGACCGATTCTGTCGTCGTAGTGCGGATCCCCCACCATTACGGTCGTACCGGCGACGGCACCCGTGGAGTCGAGTGTGTCGCACACGGTCCATGACTCCGGCGAGCCGGACGCCTCATGTGGCAGGCTCGACGGCGCTCCGGGTATCCCTACCAGCGAACCCCGGTCGAGTTTTGTCAGCTCGGATTCCTTCACGATCACCGGGCTGTCCGGGCTACCGACGATCAACCGCGCCGAGGCAAGATTCAGAACCGGATGAAACGTTTCCTCCACTCGGACGAACATTGCGCCAGAGTCCTTCCCCACCGCGATCGTCGCGTCGCCGATCTTGTCCTGGGGCCGAAGCAACGCCAATGCGGCGCATCCTGCAAGACCCAGACACGCCACCACGAGGCCCACTGCCAAAGCCCTCGATTGTGAGCGCATCGGATCGTGCAGCATGCGCACATCGCGACGCACCAAGGCGTGTTCCATCCGTCGGACGAGAAATCGATACCCGCCGACCTGCCACTTGGTTGTAGGCGTTGCCGCCACGAGACCCCCCTGCTGCGCTGCGGGCTCGATCCCCATACGAGCCCTTCCCGCGCGAAAGACTACAGCCCCCGGTCGAAGAGAAGGTCCTCCGTGCCCGTGGCACCTGACGAGGGCAGCGCGTGGGAAGACCCGGTACAGTCTCGGGCACGAGTCGACGAGCTGCTCTGCTGCTCGACTACGTGGCCTTCGGGGGGAGGAAAAATCAATTTTGTCTGCGCCAACACGTTCTCGTGGCAGTTCTGAGTCGGGTGACGACCGTCAGATTTCCGCGCGTTCCTCGATGTATTTCGTTTCGCTGCGCATTCCCAGGATCGCCAGATTGGTCGCACTCGAGTCGGTCCTTGCGCTCGGCGTGGCGATCGCGGTGGCGTTCGACACCTCGCTTGCCGTAATCGTGTCCGTCGCCGCGCCGGCAACTGCGGTTCCATTTCTGGTGATCGCCGGGCGGCCGGTCCTCGACTGGGCCACCACGGCATCTCGGTATGCATCGCGTACGACATCGAATCCTGGTGTCACACGGGACTACTCGGAAGACGATGGTCGAGCAGCCGGCATACACTGGCGAGGTGGAACCGTGTCGTGTGTTCTCGAACTACATCCTCCCCGTGCGGCTATGACAAGGCTCGGCCGCGCGGAGGCATCCACCGACACCGGACTCGATCTCCCGGCACTGGCCGAGAGTCTTTCACAGCACGACATTTCCGTAAGCAGCATCGACATCGTCGCTCACGGCGTGAGAACAGCGTCGGGTACACCGGCAACCGATGTCTACGAACGGTTGATCGGGCCGCTCCCGGCAGTCGCAACACGCACTGTGTGGGTCACCGTCACGCTGAATATTTCGCACAATCGTGCTGCAATCCACGCGCGCGGAGGCGGCCAATTGGGGGCATCGCGTGCTGTGTGGGTCGCATCCGCACGGGTCGCTCGCGCCCTCGAAGCAAGGGGAATCAGTTCGCGGATGCTGGTGCGCAGCGAAATTCAGTCCACGGCTTCCCACATGTGTCGGGGTGTCGCCGCCAACCGGCTTACCGAGAACTGGGGATCCGCACCACTTCCAGGTGTGATCGACACCGGATTCGGGTTCGACTGTCGCACCATCGATACCTCTGTCCTCACCGAGTTGTGGGCAATTCAGTCGCTGTCGACGACGATCGCGTTTCGCCTGACCCCGGGTTCGAGCCCCGACCGTGTGCGCATCAGTGGCGCATGCCGTTTCGTGAACCGGGGGCGCACTCCCCGACCCGAGATACCGGGCGCGGTATCGATGAACGGGCGCCACCGCGAGGCACTGATTGCGTCCCTCCCACTCGCAGTCCTCCCCCGTGGCCATGCAGAACCTGTCCGAGACCTTCCCTACGACATTGTCGAGCGCCTGGACATTCCGATCTCCGGGTGCGGCCAGCTTCTCGGTTCGGATGCGGCAGGCCATGGAGTGGCAGCACGAGTACATGGACGAGGCATCGACACCGTGCTGGTGGCCGGCGAACTATATTTGGCTCAGCAACTCATATTCCGCGCACTGTCGACCGGGGCGCACGTTTTGATCAGGTCCGATCGACCACACGCTTGGGGCCCACTCGTCGACTCGATCGCGACACCGGACAGGCTACTCATCGACGGCGGCCCACACCGAGCCACAGGAGTATTCGACGTACTCGTGCAGGACTTCGCCGACGCCGTCGTGGTGCCCGCGCGCTCGCGACCCGACGGCACCACGGTGATGACCGTGACCGAACGTCCACCTCGCGAACCGATGGCAGATCCCGACCTTTCCATCATCCAACCCGGCGCCGCAGGTGACCGCATCAAGGTTCGCGCCGGTCGAAACGAGACCGAATTGATGCTCGTGACGATTTCCCAGGAAACCGCATTCATCGGCAGGCCCCGCAGCGTGCGGAGCGCTGCCGATCTCGCTCAGCCCGGATACGGAAACGCCCTCGACTGAACTTTCGATGCCGTTGCCCACCAATGTAATTGGCCCAACATACGGCCGGCAGCATCGACCGCAGCACTGTCGTCGGTATGACCGTTCTCATCGAACGCCGCGCGTACCCGGTGAAAACCGACACTGTCGCGGACCGACACCATGTGCAACTCTGCCGCGACCTGACGCAGTTGCTCCGTCGCGCGCAGTCCGCCACCGAGTCCGCCGTACGACACGAATCCGATCGGCTTGCCCCGCCACTGATATTTCACAGTATCGAGTGCTGTCTTGAGGGCACCGGGATATCCATGGTTGTATTCGGGCGTAACCACCACCACCGCGTCGACCGCACCGATCGCCGCTGCGAACGCCTCGCCTGCAGGAGACGGCGACAAGTCCGCGGGGAGCGCCACATCCATCAGGTCGATCGTCGTGGCCACGACGTCGTTGCGCTCCGACAAGATCCGCAAGAACCAATCAGCAACGACGGGCCCGAAGCGCCCCGGCCGGACACTGGCTAGAACGACGGCAAGTCCGATCGGGTCCATGGTCACTGTGAAAGTCTAATGGTCCGCATGCGGACTTGATTGGACGAAGTCCATTTCAACCACCCGGATCCTCGTTACCGCCGCCCCCACCTTTACTGTGGATTCTATGGTCAGACCCTTATCCAGACGCGCTTTCATCGGAGCAGCAACCAGTGGCACAGTCGGTGTTGCGTTGACGGGGCGCATCTCAGCGCAAGCTGGACCGACACATTCGCTTCCATCGACCGATACGATCGACACGTCCGACCCTGCTCTGCTGTCTGCGGTCGACTCCGCAGCCTTGCTACAGGCCGGCCAACTACATCCACGCGATCTACTCGATGCTTGTCTACGCCGAAGTCGCGACTTGGATGGACCGATAGGTGCGTGGGTTCGTATCTATCCTGAGTTCGCATCGGCGGCGGCCGATGCTGCAGCAGAACGACTATCGGCACGACATCGGAAGCAGAACGGGCCGCCCCCGCTGGTCTGCGGCTTGACTATTGCGCTCAAAGATCTATTTTCGGTCTCCGGACTCCCAGTAACTGCGTCGAGCAAAGTACTCGACGGCAACATCGCTGCGGGGCATTCCGGGGTCTGGACGAAACTCGAGGACGCGGGCATGGTTCTACTCGGGCATACCCATACCCACGAGTTCGCGGACGGAGTTTCGACTCCCCAAGTCGGAAATCCGTGGGACACTGCCCGCTCGCCAGGCGGCTCGTCCGGCGG
>JBBPZN010000168.1:0-10973 GCA_038198705.1 Mycobacteriales bacterium | reverse complement strand
TTCACGGGTAGGCAGATCCCGATCATCGCCGACGACTACGTCGATCCCGAATTCGGCACGGGCGCAGTCAAGATCACCCCTGCCCATGATCCCAACGACTTCGAGATGGGTCTGCGGCACAACCTGCCCATGCCCACGATCATGGACAAGGCAGGTCGGATTGCCGACACCGGAACCGAGTTCGACGGCATGGACAGGTTCGAGGCCCGCATCAAGGTCCGTGAGGCGCTGGCCGAGCAGGGACGCGTCGTTGCGGAAAAGCGTCCTTACTTGCACAGTGTCGGACACTCCGAACGCAGCGGTGAGTCGATCGAGCCGCGACTGTCGTTGCAGTGGTGGGTCAAGGTCGACGGGCTCGCAGCCACTGCAGGCGACGCAATTCGCAACGGCGACACGACTATCCATCCGGCGAGTCAGGAGCCCCGCTGGTTCGCGTGGGTAGACAACATGCACGACTGGTGCATTTCGCGTCAGCTGTGGTGGGGTCACCGCATACCTATTTGGTACGGCCCGAACGGTGAGACGGTGTGCCTCGGCGCCGACGAAACGCCGCCCGAGGGTTGGGTGCAGGATCCCGACGTCCTCGACACGTGGTTCTCGTCCGGGTTGTGGCCGTTCTCCACTATGGGTTGGCCCGATTCAACCGATGAGCTCGCCAAGTTCTACCCCACCAGCGTGCTGGTCACCGGCTACGACATTCTGTTCTTCTGGGTCGCCCGCATGATGATGTTCGGCACCTACGTCGCATCCGATCCGGCACTGGGTTCGGGGGAGGCCGATAATAAGGTGCCGTTCAAGGACATCTTCCTGCACGGACTCGTGCGTGACCAGTTCGGCAAAAAGATGTCGAAGTCCCGAGGAAACGGTATCGATCCACTCGACTGGGTCGACCGGTTCGGTGCAGATGCGTTGCGTTTCACCCTTGCTCGCGGTGCAAACCCGGGTGCGGACCTGTCGGTCGGCGAGGATCACGCGCAGTCCTCACGAAACTTTGCCAACAAGCTGTTCAACGCGACCAAGTTCGCCTTGATGAACGGCGCTGCGCCCGCATCACTTCCAGCGCGAGCAGAACTGACGGACGCCGACCGGTGGATTCTCGATCGCCTCGACGAAGTGCGCGCCGAGGTCGACATCGCATTCGAGCGCTACGAGTTCAGCAAAGCCTGCGAGGGGTTGTACCACTTCGCGTGGGACGAAGTATGCGACTGGTATCTGGAGATCGCCAAAGTACAGTTCGGTGATACCGCACAGGCTGACTCGACTCGTACCGTGCTCGGCAACGTGCTCGATGCGCTGCTGAGGCTCTTACATCCGGTCATCCCGTTCGTCACCGAAACGCTGTGGAAGGTGTTGACCGGCGGCGAGTCGATCGTCATCGCGTCGTGGCCTGTCGCATCCGGAGACATCGCGGATGTGGTTGCTGCACAGCGTGTTGCAGATATGCAAAAGCTCGTGACCGAGGTTCGACGCTTCCGCAGCGATCAGGGTCTCAAGCCGTCTCAGAAGGTCGGCGCCAGGCTCGTCGGGATTACCGACGCCGATCTGTCCACTCAGGTTCATGCCACTCGCGCTCTTGCACGACTGATCGAACCTGCCGAAAATTTCACCGTCACGGCCTCCGTGGAGGTTCGACTGACGAAGGCGACGGTGACGGTCGAGCTCGACACTTCGGGAACCGTCGACCTCGTCGCCGAACGCGCGCGGCTGGTCAAAGACCTCGCCGCGTCCGAGAAGGAACTGACCCAGACTACGAGCAAACTGAGCAACGAGGCGTTTCTCGCCAAAGCCCCGGACGCCGTGGTCGACAAGATCAAGAGCCGGCAGCAGATCGCGGTCGAAGAGATTGCGCGAATCAATGCCCGGTTAGAAACGATGGGGCAGTAGTGTCCGAATCCTATTCAGCTCCCTCCCGACCCAGTCCGGCGGACATGGCCGAATTGGCGCTTGTCGAGGCAGAACTGGACAAGCGGTGGCCGGAGACGAAGATCGAGCCGTCGACCGCGCGGATCGCGGCGCTGATGGACCTTTTGGGATCACCGCAGAAGGCGTACCCGTCGATTCACGTTGCCGGTACCAACGGTAAGACATCGGTGACCCGCATGATCGATGCCTTGCTGACGCATTTTCATCGTCGAACAGGCCGGACCACCAGTCCGCATCTGCAATTGGCGACCGAGCGGATCAGTGTCGATGGCATCCCGATCTCGCCGCGGTTGTATGTCGACACCTACAACGAAATCGCTCCGTTCGTGGAGATGGTCGACGCGCAGTCCGAGGCCGCAGGTGGACCACGCATGAGCAAGTTCGAGGTCACCACCGCCATGGCGTTCGCGGCATTCGCGGAGGCGCCGATCGAGGTCGCCGTCGTGGAGGTCGGTCTCGGTGGTAGATGGGACGCCACCAACGTCGTCGACGGCGAAGTAGCTGTGATCACCCCGATCGATATCGACCACGTCGAGTTCCTCGGTGGCGATCTCGGTGGTATCGCCAAAGAAAAAGCCGGAATCATCAAGAAAGCACCGGAGCGGCTCGTTCCGCGAGACACCGTCGCCATCCTGGCCGAGCAGAAGCCCGAAGTGGCCGACGTGCTGTTGCGCGCAGCGGTGGAAGCCGATGCTGCCGTCGCCAGGCAGGGCTCGGAATTCAGGGTGCTCGCGCGTCGGATCGCGGTGGGCGGTCAACAACTCGAGTTGCAAGGTCTCGGCGGCGTGTACACCGATATCTTCCTACCACTGCACGGAGAGCATCAGGCGACGAACGCGTCGTTGGCGCTCGCCGCGGTCGAGGCGTTCTTCGGCGCGGGCGCCGATCATCAACTCGATGTAGACATCGTCCGAGCGGCCTTCGCATCCATCGTCAATCCTGGCAGGCTCGAACGCGTTCGCAACGCTCCAACAGTGTTTCTCGACGCTGCACACAACCCACACGGGGCCAGAGCCCTTGCTGCGGCTCTCACCGACGAATTCGACTTCCGGAAACTGGTCGGAGTGGTCAGTGTCATGGGGGACAAGGACGTAGAGGCCATGTTGACGGTACTGGAGCCGGTGTTCGACGAAATCGTCGTCACCCACAACGGATCACCACGAGCGATGGACGTCGAGGAACTCGCGGGCCTGGCCGTCGCGAAGTTCGGGGACGAGCGCGTGGTCGTCACCCCGACCCTCGCCGACGCGCTCGAGACCGCCATCGGGCTCGCCGAGGAAGTTGCAGATCCCGGTGAGGCGGTCTCGGGTGCCGGGGTGATCGTCACCGGATCGGTAGTCACCGCCGGAGCAGCTCGAACATTGTTCGGAAAGGAGCCAGTATGAGTGAGACAGGGGAGGGCGGTAGCGAGTTCAAGCCGCCGGCAACCGATCCGTGGAAGGGCTTCCGCGGAGTCATGGCGGGGACCCTCGTTCTCGAGGCCATCGTCGTTTTGCTCGCGTTACCCGTCGTGTCGACAGTCGGGGGCGGCCTCGGTTGGTTCTCCACGTTGTACCTGGTGGGGATGGCCGTAGCGTTCGTTCTTGCCGCAGGTATGCAGGGGCGACCGCAGGCGATACAGATCAATCTCGCGCTTCAGGTGTTCGTTCTGCTCGGTGGATTCATTCACCTGTCGATCGCAATCGTGGGCGTGGTGTTCCTCGCAGTGTGGATATATCTGCTGTACCTACGGCGGGACATCACTCGACGGATCGAACGCGGCATGCTCAGAGGTCAGCGGGACTGAGACCAGAGTCCGGCGAATATCGGCCCTCCCTGGTGGGTCTGAGCGTAGGTCGTCGGGGTCCGTCCACTACTGTCTACTTTCGTGACCGAGCGCACCCTTGTACTGATCAAGCCAGATGGAGTTGCCCGCCGCTACGTAGGCGAGATTCTCGGCCGAATCGAGAAGAAGGGTTTGAGTATCACAGCACTGGAACTCAAATCCGTTTCCCTCGAACTGGCCGGCGCGCACTACGCCGAACATAAAGACAGGCCGTTCTTCCCCGCGCTACTCGAGTTCATCACCTCTGGACCCGTCGTAGCAGCAGTCTTGGAAGGACCGAGAGCCATCGCTGCGTTCCGGCAGATCGGTGGAGGCACCGACCCGGTCGAGAAGGCGGTTCCAGGAACCATCCGCGGAGATCTTGCCCTCGACGGTCAGCAGAACCTCGTGCACGGATCGGACTCCGTCGAGTCCGCCGAGCGTGAGATCGCGTTGTGGTTTCCAAGCCTTTCCTGATTCTCGACACTGATTTGGGCTCGCCCGCCATGCCGCCGACTACAAGATCGGTGCGGCGTGGCGGGTTCGCTTCACCCGGTGTGGGATACTCGTGAAGGTTGCTTTCACAACACGCTTTACCTCGACAAGTTTTGCCCGTAAAAAATTTTGCCGTTACCAGTTTTGTGCAACACCGAACACGAGCTTCACGCAAGTGACGTTCTCGTGAAAGTGACCGGATGACACCCGCAGCGCGATGCCCGTCATCGCTGCCGAACACGTAGGAAGACCTCCCACGTGCGGCATGCTTGATGATCAGGCGCTCGGACTCGGGACACCATAGCCATCCAGCCAGGCACCGTGCATCCGTACGCCGACCACTCGCTGTGGACGGTGCACTCCGTGCGGAGCGCGACTTACGATCTGGCGTCAAACCGACGTCAGCACACTAGGATTGCTCTCGCGTGGCCGCGTCGCACCAGCTTCGACTCAGGTGGACGCGCCCGGGGGCCCGAGGAGACTTACGTGGCCGACCAAGCCCCGCCCGAAGATGTACAGAATTCGAACTCAGGAAGTTCGGTCGATGACGAATCGTCATCCAGCCGAAGTCCGGCGTTCCCCGAGCGCCTCCGAGTGCACGCACTCGCGAAGATTCTCGGCGTCACCAGTAAACAGGTACTCGCCAAACTAGGTGAGCTCGGAATAGAGGCGCGCAGCGCGCAGTCGAGCCTAGGACGCGACGTCGCCGAGACCGTGTATTCCTCGTTCTCACCCGCGACCGAAGCGCCGGCTGCAGCAGTCGAGAAGGCCGACCCGATCGTGGTCGAGCCTGTGGCTGCTGTCGAAGCGCCGACAGTGGACAGTCCTCCCGCGCGCCCTGCATTCGCGATTCCGGTGTTCCTGCAGCCGGAAGCGATCGTCGAGGCTCCCAAGCGTCGACGAAGCAGGAAAGCCGCAGGTCCTGCCGCTGAGCCCATATCGACGTCGGCCGCCGAAGAGCCATCGGTTCTCGCCGCTGATCCGGTCATCGAGCCGGAGAAGGCTCCCGTTCGCAGCAAGCCCGCTGTCGAGGCCCCCCCGGATATAGTCGCCGACACCACTGAAACAACCGACACCACTGAAACAACCGACACCTCGGACACAACCGACACCTCGGACACAGTCGACAGCTCGGACACCTCCGAAGATGCCGACAACTCGGACGACAACGATGATCAGTCGCAGCCGAGGCGGCGTCGGCGCGGGCGCCGTGGTCGTGGCCGTGGGCGTGGGGAACAGTCTGCCGACGGCAGTGCGGACGACGATTCCGACGATGCCTCCGAAGGTGACGACGATTCGAGTGAGGACGCAGCGTCGTCTTCTTCGGACACGCACTCTTCCGAATCCGACACTCCCGTGTCCGGCTCGGCTGAATCCGACCCCACGGATTCTGACGTAGCAGACGCGCAGAGTGCCGATTCCGGCACTTCGGAAAGCGATTCCGAGAACGAGGACAAGCCTGCAGGCGAGCGTCGTTCACGTCGCCGTAGTCGTAGTCGTTCGAACGCCAAATCCAGCGATACCGACGATGCCCAGAAACAGGCCTCGGACACGGAATCGGAAGAGTCGGTCGACTCCGCCGACGACAACGACAACGAGGACGAGGATTCGTCCGACGGCTCGAGTCGTCGACGCCGCAGACGTCGTCGTCGCCGCAGCACCGGTGACGACTCGTCCGAGTCCACCGAGACCGAGGACGACCCACCGAACACCGTCGTGCACGAGCGCGAACCGCGGAACAAGTCCCGTAGCAAGGACGAGGTCCAAGGAATCACCGGTTCGACCCGACTCGAAGCGAAGCGTCAGCGCCGCCGCGACGGACGTGACGCCGGACGCCGACGGCCACCGATTCTCACCGAGTCGGAGTTCCTGGCACGTCGTGAGTCGGTCGACCGCGTCATGGTCGTCCGCGAAAAGTCGTTCCCCGACAACGGCGTGACCACACAGGTCGCCGTTCTCGAAGACGGCGTATTGGTCGAGCACTTCGTCACCAGTAGCGCGTCCGCGTCGATGGTCGGCAACGTCTACCTCGGCCGCGTGCAGAACGTGCTGCCGAGCATGGAAGCTGCATTCATCGATATCGGCCGTGGCCGTAACGGTGTCCTGTATGCCGGAGAGGTCAACTGGGACGCAGCAGGTCTCGGTGGCAACTCTCGCAAGATCGAACAGGCGCTCAAGCCGGGTGACCAGGTTTTGGTGCAGGTGAGCAAGGATCCGGTCGGGCACAAGGGTGCACGTCTGACTACTCAGCTCTCGCTGGCAGGCCGCTACCTGGTCTATGTACCCGGTGGCAGCTCGACAGGTATCAGCCGTAAGTTGCCCGACACCGAGCGGAAGCGCCTGAAGGAAATTCTTCGCGACATCGTTCCTCCCGAGGCCGGGGTGATCATCCGTACCGCAGCCGAAGGAGTCAGTGAAGACGAACTCGCGCGTGACGTGATCCGTCTGCAGACACAATGGGCGACCATCGAAGAAGCGTCGGCCAAGGCGGAAACAGGCAAGGGTTCTCAACCGCAGGCACTGTACGAAGAGCCGGATCTGCTGGTCAAGGTTATCCGTGACCTGTTCAACGAGGACTTCGTCAAACTGGTCATCGAAGGTGACAAGGCCTGGGACACGACGTCTTCGTACATCGAGACGGTGGCAGCGGACATGCTGCACAAGCTCGAGCGCCACATCGCTGAGCCCGGTCGCCCGGACGTGTTCGAAGCGCACCGGGTCGATGAGCAGTTGGCCAAGGCGCTCGACCGTAAGGTCTGGCTGCCGTCCGGAGGCACGCTCGTCATCGATCGCACCGAGGCGATGACCGTGGTCGACGTCAACACGGGCAAGTTCACCGGTGCAGGCGGCAACCTCGAAGAGACGGTGACCCGGAACAATCTCGAGGCCGCCGAAGAGATCGTTCGGCAGATGCGTCTACGCGACATCGGCGGAATGATCGTCGTCGACTTCATCGATATGGTGCTCGAATCCAATCGCGACCTGGTGTTGCGCCGTCTCACCGAGTCACTCGGTCGTGACCGGACGCGCCATCAGGTGTCCGAGGTGACTTCACTCGGGCTCGTTCAGATGACGCGTAAGAAGATGGGCACCGGTCTCGTCGAAGCGTTCTCGACCACGTGCGAACACTGCCAGGGCCGCGGGATCATGGTTCATCCGTACCCGGTCGAGGCGAAGAGCGATGACGGCTCGCGGTCCTCCACGCCGCGCTCCGATTCGAGTACGCCGCGCAAACGCCGCGGTCGCGACAGGTCCGACAGCGACAGGTCCGACAGCAACAAGGCCGACAGCAACAAGGCCGACAATGTGGCTGACGCTACGAACAGTTCTGCACCGAAAAGCCAGCCCGAGGCACACGAGCACACGCCGGACCAGTCGGTGAAGCGTGCACACCCCGTGGCACTAGCCATGGCTGCGCATCACGACGACGTGGTCGACGATGTCACTCCGGCCGAGGTGCTCGACGCACACTCGGAGTCGAGTACGTCTTCGGAGCCGAGGATCATCGATGCCGCCGAGGTGGCTCGTGTTCAAGGCCGTGACACCGAGGCAGGATCGACCGAGGCAGTGTCGACCGATGCAGTGTCGTCCGGGGTGCAGCCGGAACAAACGGTCGCGGAGAACGCTGTCGAAAAGACAGCGGACTCAGCTGTGGCCGAGGAGTCGCCGGAACCGGTCGTCAAAGCGCGTCGTGGTCGCCGCGTTGCTCGCAAGGCAGCGGCACCGACCGCCGAGACTCCCGACGCGGCTGCCGTATTCGTGATTCCGGCTACACAGGAGGAGCCGGCAGCGGCTCCGGAGCCTGCGGTCACGACGGCCGTCGAACCGGTGTCCAGTGCTACCACCACGGACGAGGTGCCCGTGAAGAAGCCTCGCCGACGTCGGGCAGCGGCACGCCCGGCAGGGCCGCCGGTGGATGCGGATATGTGAGTCGACGGGCAGTTTGACCACGACTGCCCGTCTGCCGTAACCTGACAAGGTCGCTGCCGGTGACAACTTTCTGCTGTGCCTCGACGTCCTTTCGGTCGAGTGCGGCGGCGGACGCACCCGGTAGTAAGTAACACCGCAAGAAACACCGCAAGAATCACATTCACGATCCAGACCAGTCGTGTTGCCATGGGCAATGCGAGCAAGTTCGAAGAAGCAAGGGGTAGCCCTCCGATGGCAACGTACGCGATCGTCAAGACCGGCGGAAAGCAGTACAAGGTCGCTGTTGGTGACCTCGTCAAGGTCGAGAAGATCGAGGGAGCGCTCGGCACTGCTGTCTCGCTTGCTCCGGTCCTCGTCGTAGACGGATCCGATCTGACCACCGATGCCGACAAGCTGGCGAAGATCTCGGTAACCGGTGAGGTCGTCGAGCACACCAAGGGTCCGAAGATCCGCATCCACAAGTTCAAGAACAAGACCGGCTACCACAAGCGCCAGGGACACAGGCAGAAGCTCACTGTCCTGAAGGTCACCGGCATCAAGTAACCAGGTCTGTTCAGTACTGACTTTTCAGCGCTGACATTCACCCCGAGGAGGGTATGCAACATGGCACATAAGAAGGGTGCATCAAGCTCCCGTAACGGTCGCGATTCGAATGCGCAGCGCCTCGGCGTCAAGCGTTTCGGTGGACAGACCGTCAGCGCAGGCGAGATCCTGGTTCGTCAGCGCGGCACGCACTTCCATCCCGGCGTCAACGTCGGCCGTGGTGGCGACGACACGCTGTTCGCTCTGTCCGCAGGCGCAGTCGAATTCGGTGCCAAGCGTGGACGCAAGACCGTGAACATCGTTCCGGTCGCAGTAGAGGCCTAGTCTCCGCTGCACAATCTGCGTCGGAAAATTTTCGTAAGGCCTACGCCGCGAAAGTCTCGACGCGCTCGATCTCGACGATGAGGGTGGACCAGGGTGAAATTGCCCGGTCCGCCCTTATCGTATTTGTGGGCATCGAAATATTTCGGTCGCATTCTCGACCGAGGAAGGATCGAAGGCAGTCATGTCACGATTCATCGACCGCGTGGTGCTGCACGTCAGCGCCGGTAAAGGCGGCAACGGCTGCTCTTCGGTTCACCGCGAGAAGTTCAAACCGCTTGGTGGTCCAGACGGCGGAAACGGTGGGCAGGGCGGCGGCGTCATCTTCGTCGTCGACAGCAATGTCCACACACTCTTGGACTTCCACTTCAATTCGCATGCCAAAGGCAGCAATGGAACCCAGGGCATGGGCGGCAACCGCGAAGGTTCGAACGGCGAGGATCTGATCCTCAAGGTGCCCGACGGAACTGTGGTGCTCGACAAGGATGGTCGCATCCTGGCCGACATGATGGGCGAGGGCACTCGATACGCGGCTGCGCCCGGTGGTCGCGGTGGGTTGGGGAACGCCGCGCTCGCGTCCAAGGCGCGTCGCGCACCTGGATTCGCGTTGCTCGGCGAAGAAGGAATCGAGCGCGACGTGGTGCTCGAGCTCAAGTCGGTCGCCGATATCGGTCTCGTCGGCTTCCCGTCAGCGGGCAAGTCCTCGCTGGTGTCGGTGCTCTCTGCCGCAAAGCCGAAGATTGCCGATTACCCGTTCACCACGTTGGTTCCGAACCTCGGCGTCGTCTCGAGCGGAGACACCACATACACGGTGGCCGACGTTCCCGGATTGATTCCCGGTGCAAGCGAAGGAAAGGGCCTCGGTCTCGACTTCCTTCGACACCTCGAACGCACCGCTGTTCTGGCGCACGTCGTCGACTGCGCAACCCTGGATCCGGGTCGAGATCCCATCTCGGACGTCGATGCCCTCGAAGCGGAGTTGGCGGCCTACAAGCCGGCAATGTTGGGCGATGCAAGCCTCGGCGACCTAGCCGATCGGCCGCGCATCGTCGTGCTCAACAAAGCTGATATTCCTGAGGGCGCCGAGCTCGCCGAGATGGTGACGCCGGAGTTCGAGGCGCGTGGATGGCCTGTTTACACCATCTCGACGATCACCCGCGAAGGCCTCAAGCCCTTGATCTTCGCGCTGGGCAAAATGGTAGCGGACTACCGTCTCGCTCATCCTCCGGCCGAGAAGCGCCGACCGGTGCTACGTCCCGTCGCACGCAACGAAGAGGGTTTCCAGGTCATCAAGGATCCCGATGTCGAGGGTGGGTTCATCGTTCTCGGCACGCGCCCGGAACGTTGGGTGCTCCAGACACAGTTCAGCAACGACGAAGCAGTCGGTTACCTTGCTGACCGTCTCGCCCGCCTCGGCGTCGAGGATGCGCTGATCAAGAAGGGCGCCCAGCCGGGTGCATCTGTGACGATCGGTGAGGTCTCCTTCGATTGGGAGCCACAGACGCCGGCGGGTGTAGAAATCACCATGACCGGGCGTGGCACCGATGCGAGGCTCGATCAGGTGGAGCGAATCGGTGCGGATGAGCGCAAACACGCACGTCGAGCCCGCCGCGGACTCGACTCCGAAGAGTGAAGTGTAGGTTCCGGTGAATTCTGAATCCTTTTCGGTTGCAATGGATTCGACTGGGGCCAGGACTGCTGTGGCCAGTGCCAAACGGGTAGTCGTGAAAATCGGCTCCTCGGCACTGACCTCACTGGTCGGCGGACTCGACGTCGACAGGCTCGACCGATTGGCCGATGCTGTCGAAGCACGAATGCGTGCTGGATCCGATGTCGTGGTGGTGTCCTCCGGTGCCATCGGCGCCGGACTCGCACCACTGGGTCTGACGACCCGTCCGCGCGATCTCGCGACCAAGCAGGCCGCAGCGAGCGTCGGGCAGCTTGCTCTTGCGCACGC
>JBBPZN010000167.1:0-16802 GCA_038198705.1 Mycobacteriales bacterium | reverse complement strand
TGGCGGAGTGCATCAAACCGGTACCGCAATCGGTCAGGACGATGCTGTAGAACTTTTCGAGCAGATCGACGGCGCGATCGTAGTCGCTGCCGCTGAATGCTTCCGACACAGCAGGGTCGGAGTCCGACGCAAGCACCTCGAGCCTGAACTCGTTCTGCGAGGTGTATCCGCGTACGTCGCTGTAACGATCCAAACTATCGATGTCGCGCAGCATGTTTCGCACTGTCGCCGGCGTTTCGATGGGGACTTTCTGACTCAGCGTGCCTCGGTCGGGATTGGCGTCGACAGCTATGACACGGTCACCTCTGATGCTCGCGAACATGGACCCGAGAGTCGCCGTGGTCGTGGTCTTTCCGACGCCTCCCTTGAGGCTGAGCACCGACACTCGGTAGCAGCCGACCAGTTGGCGGTCGACCTGTCGAACGAGGCGCAACTGTTTCTCGTCCTGAGGACTGTTGCCCAGGTTCACCCGCTTGCCCGACGCGGAATACAGCCACCGACGCCAACCCGACAGTGGCGCGGGACTGACCTGCTTCACCAGCAATGCATTGGTCAGATCGAGTGCGGACGAGGCGATTATCGGCGTTGGTAGCGAAGTCTGCGGTGTCATGCGTGGATGCTGATCCTCGGCGGGCATCGGTACCGGCGTCGACCGGAAGCCAGGGTCGGGTGCTGTTTCGACCTGAGCCTCGGGTGGGTCGAGCGGGGCCTCTGGTGCTGCGTCGACAGGCGGCTCGGCATCACGCACCACTGCAGCCTCGGGCTCGAACTCGGTCTGAGGGGACGGCTCCTCCACCGGCACGATGGCGGGGGCCGTCGCGCCCGGGGGTGTGTCAGTCGGAGCGGTGACTTCCGGAGGTGTGACTGCTGGAGGTGTGACTGCTGGAGGCGTGACTGCTGGAGGTGCAGTGATCGGCGAAGGCCGGTCCTCGTCCGGTTCTTCCGGCCGCACCGCCTGCCACGAACTCATCTGCCATTCAGCCATGAACTTGTCCCCCCACCGTTACCGAGACGGGTGACGCGCTCCCCAGCACGCCACCCCGGTCCTGCCAATAATTTCAGGCGGACGTTACCAGCTAGTTCAAACCGGCATAGGAGTGCAAACCGGAGACCACCATGTTGATGATGAAGAGATTAAACAACATGGTGACGAAACCACCGACGTTGATCCAGGCTGCGCGGGTGTTCCGCCACCCGGATGTTGCCCGTGCGTGTAAGTATGCGGCGTAGATGACCCAGGTGATGAAGGACATCGTTTCCTTGGGGTCCCAGCCCCAGAAGCGGCCCCACGCTGCCTCGGCCCAGATCGCACCGAGGATGACGCCTGCACCGAACAGCGGGAACGCGATGATCGTCGTCTTGTACGCGAGCCGGTCGAGCGATTGAGCGTCGGGCAGCTTGGCAGCGAATCTGCCGAGCGCGGTGCTCTTCTCCTCGCCGGCAGGCTGCTTGATGCGCAGCAGAAACAGCAGGCTCGCGACGCCGGAGACAAGCAGAATTCCACTGCCGACGCTGACGATGGTGACGTGGATCGGCAGCCAGTAGGAGCGCAGTGCCGGCACGACGGGTGCGGCGTCGGCGTAGAGCTTCGTGGCGGCGAGGAACATCAGAATGATGATCGGTGCCAGGACGAACACGAGCATCGGGCGCATCGCACGCTTGCGCAGCAACACGATCGACGTCAGGGTCGCAGCGGCGGTGGCCATGGTGACGAACTCGTACATGTTGCCCAGCGGGAACCGGTGCGTTGCGAACCCGCGCAGGACGACCGCTGCCACATGCAGCACGAGTGCGAGGATCAGCAGCGCGTATCCCATACCGGCCAGACGCTCGGACAGCGGACGCTTCGGCGCGTCGGCAATGCGCCCCGGGCCGGTGGCCGTCGCGATCGGCGCACCGGAGCCGACCAGCTCCTTGGAGTGGACGGCCGAGGCCTTCACCGAGGCGTACTGCGCAATGAGCAGGATGAATGCGAGTACGTAGATCGTGAATGAGGACTCGAAAGACCAGTCGCTGTACTGCGAGAGCGTCTCGTTAATCGGCATCGGTCAGTTCTCCTGGTCGTTCTTCGTGTTCACAGAGTTTGCGTCCACAGAGTTTGCGTCCACAGTTTTCACGTCGGCAATCAGACGCTCGCAGAGGTTGTCGAACTCCTCACCCCACCCGGCCTGATCGGTTCGAGCCAACCCGCCAAGTTCTACTACAGTACGTCGTGGGTCAGCATCTGCTAGGAGTCGGACCCACACTCGGCGTCTCTTGATCACCAGCGAGACCAGCAGTCCGCTCATCATCGTCAGCGCGAAAACGAGCACCCAGGTCTGCGCCGGATCGTGCGAGACCTGCAGATTCACGAACTCTTCGGCACCGTCGAATCGGACCGTCGTGCCGTCGGACAGCGTCGACGCCTCACCTGGCTTCAGGTTGACTCGGTCCTGCTTGACGAGCCTGCCTTGGTTGATCATCTCCTGGTTCAGCGTGAACAGTGACTGCGGAAGTCCGGTATCGAGTCCGGTGTCACCCTTGTAGATGTCGATGGCGACGGCGGGGTCGGTCATTGCCGGGAAGCTGGAGGAGAGCAGCTTGTCATTGAAGAACGCAGTCGGTGCGAACAGGCCCTCGATCGCGATCTGGTTCTTGCGACGGTCCTCTGCGTCGGGGTAGAGCCCTCCCGGTGGGTCGATGCGCATGACGCCGCTGGAGAGGAAGGTCGTGGCGTCGGTCGGCTGCCACTGGATGGTCTCGGTGCGGGTTTCGCCGTTCGGGAAGGTCACCGTGAATGTCGGTGCGTATCCGTGGCCTTGCAGGTACACACGGTCCCCTGCCACCCGTAGCGGATGGTTGACCTGTAGGACATCGGACTTCCAGACATTGTTCGCGAGGTCGGCCCCTGCCTGGTACTCGATGTTGGACGTGAACTGCTCGGCCTGGCCGTTCTCCAGGTAGTCGGCTTTGAAGTCCTCGACCCTGACGCACAGTGGTTCGAGTCCGGTGCCGTCGACGAGGTTGCCTGCGCGGAAACTGTCGTAAATTGCCGGTGAGGTGCTGCAGATCCCCGGACCGTCGTTGGCGATGACCACGACGTTGCCTTCGTATCCGAACAGCTTGCCCAGCGCGATTGCAGCGAGCAGAAGGACCAGGGAGATATGGAAGACGAGGTTGCCGAACTCTCGGAGGTACCCCTTCTCCGCAGACAACGTCACCTCCCCGTTGCTTTCACGCTTCTCCACGCGCCAGCCGCGCAATTGTGCCTGCACGATTGCTGCGGTGTCCTCGGGTGACCCGTCGGCGACGTACCGGCGATGATGCGGAAGTCGAGACAGGTTCCGGGGAGCCCGAACAGGTCTGGTACGCAAGGCTTTTCCATGCTCTATGCAGCGCGGAAGGATGCAGCCGATGAGAGAGACGAACAGCAGCACGTAGATGGCGGTGAACCAGAAGCTGGAAAAGACGTCGAAGAGTTCGAGTCGGTCCATCAACGGGCCGAGCGTCGGACGGGCGGCGATGTATTCGTCGACCTTGCCGGCGTTGAGGCTGCGTTGGGGAACCAAGGCACCGGGAATCGCAGCGAAGGCCAGCAGGAACAGCAGTACGAGCGCCGTGCGCATGCTCGTCAGGCCACGCCAGGTGTTGCGGGCGCCGGCGAGGACGCGTCGTGCCGGGGGTTGACTCCGGGGCGCCTGCTCCGGCCGGGTATCGAGATCGGTCATATCGGCAACACCACGTCCGATACGAAGGCGTCGCGGACCCAACCGACGAACACGTCCCACGCGCCAGTCACGAGGGCAATTCCTACTGCTATCAACATGATTCCGCCGAATACCTGTATCTGTCGTGAATGGGTACGGAGCCAGCCGACTCCGCGAAGTGCGCTGACCGATCCGAAGGCGAGAATGACGAACGGTAATCCGAGTCCGAGGCAGTACGCGACGATGAGTATTACTCCGCGTGCCGCCGTCGCCCCTTCGGTTCCCGCGGCGAGCGAGATGACGCCCGCGAGTGTAGGTCCGAGGCACGGGGTCCATCCCAATGCGAACACGCCACCGAGCAGTGGTGCGCCGAGGAGACTGCCGACTCGGCGTGGCTCGAATCGGACGTCGCGCTGCAGGGCGGGCACCAGTCCGACGAACACCAACCCCATTGCGATGGTGACGACTCCACCTATGCGCATCAGCAGTTCGCGATTGACTGCCAGTACCGAGATCGCTCCGAAGACCGTTGCCGTCGCCAGTACGAACACCACGGTGAAGCCGAGGACGAACAGCCCTGCCGCACCTGCGACTCGCATTCGAGTCCGAGTCCGCACCTTCGTCGTCGCAGCTTCCGTCGCGGTCACGGCCGGAGCGTCGGCCCCGACTACCCCGGCGAGATACGACAGATATCCGGGCACCAGCGGAACCACGCACGGCGACGCGAACGAGACGAGACCGGCAAGCACGCACACGCCGAAGGCGAGGACGAGCGGACCCGTCGACGCCGTCGTCTGAAACGTCTCACCGATGCCCGCCAAGTGGACCGTGTTACTCACTGTTGCTCGGGCCCCTCACCTGCGACCCGTTCGACGACGGGTTGCAGGTCCTCGGCGAGCAGCTCACGTAGGAAGACTGCTGCGACGCGGTGCTTCTTGTCGAGCACGATCGTGGTAGGAACGACCGAAGTCGGTATGCCGCCGAGAGCTGTGAGGGTGCGCATCGGGGGGTCGTAGATCGACGGGTAAGTCACGTTGTTGTCGATGACGAAGTCCTGCGCCTTGTCCTGGGCGTTGTCGCGGACGTTGACACCGAGGAATTGGACCCCGAGATCCTTGGTGTTCTCGTAGACCTCTTCGAGGTCGTCGGCCTCACCACGACACGGGCCGCACCACTGCCCCCAGACATTGATCACGACGGCTTTGCCTTCGTAATCGGACAACGACGTCGTGTCGCCTTCGGTCATCAGGTCGGGCCCGGACAACGTGCCGACCGTTCCGCGCTCGGACGGCGGGTCGTAGAAGATCTCGGTCTTACCACCGGGCGAGACGAAGTCGAAGGTGCCGCCGGTGGCGACCGCGTCGGTGCCGGTAGCGCAGGCACCCAGTAATGCCACGACAGAGATGCCGGCAGATGCGGCAGCGAGAAATCTACGCACCGGTGATCCTGGGATCGCTGGCACCGCCGGGCTCGGAGTAAACGATGTCTACGAGGGTGTCGCCCTCGTAGACGAGGGAGGTGAGCGAGGCGAGGCCGCACTGACGGTGCCGCGGATCGTGCCAGAGGCGTTCTCCCTGCAGGAATCGCCGCAATGTCCACACCGGCAACTGATGGCTGACGACGACGGCTTCGTGGCCCACCGCGGCGACACGCGCGGCTCCCACCGCGGCGAGCATGCGGTGCGCGATCTGTAGGTACGGCTCGCCCCACGACGGGGTGAACGGGTTACGCAGCTTCCACCAGTGGCGCGGACGGCTCAAGGCGCCGTCGCCGACTGCGACACGCAGGCCTTCGAAGTCGTTTCCTGCTTCGATGAGGTTCTCGTCCTCCCCGACGGTGAGGCCGTGTGCGGCCGCGATCGGTGTCGCAGTTTCCTGTGCGCGTTGGAGCGGCGATGCGACCACGAGCGCTATGTCGTGTCCGGCAAGCGCATCGGCGACGGCATCGGCTTGGGCCTGGCCTGTGACCGACAGCCGGAATCCGGGAAGGCGTCCGTACAGGATGCCCTTCGGATTGTGCACTTCACCATGACGCAGGACATGGACGATGGTCCTGCTGGCCTGGTGCGGATGCGTGGCGTCGTTCGTGGTGGGCGCGTCGGTCACTTGGAGGTTCCAGCTTCTGCTTGGGCTGCTGCACGAGCGGCGGCGGGTAGAGCGTCGGCGATGATCGAGAAGGCCTTGTCGTCCAGGGCTGCGGAGACGAACCAGGCTTCGAATGCGCTCGGCGGCGGATAGACGCCGCGGGAGAGTAGGCCATGGAAGAAGGCCGGGTAACGCCAGGTCTCGGCTGCCTTGGCACCTGCATAGTCGGTGACCGGTCCGTCGGAGAAGAACACGCTCACCATAGTGCCCGCGAACTGCACATGATGACGAACGCCTGCCGCGGTGAGGGCATCGCCAAGGAGTCCGCCGAGCTGCTTGGAGTTTTTCTCGAGCTTCTCGTAGACCGCTGCGTCGGCCAGTCTCAGGCTGGCCAGTCCGGCTGCGACGGCAACCGGGTTACCGGACAAGGTGCCCGCTTGGTAAACCGGCCCAACTGGGGCGAGGTAGGCCATGATATCGGCGCGACCACCGAATGCAGCTGCGGGGAGCCCGCCGCTCATGACCTTGCCGAAGGTGTAGAGATCGCCTGCGACGCCGTCGATGCCGTACCAACCGGCGGCGCTGACGCGGAATCCCGTCATCACTTCGTCCATGATCAGCAGCGCACCGTTGTCGGTGGCGATGCGACGCAGACCCTCGTTGAAGCCGGTGATCGGCGGGACTGCGCCCATGTTGCCTGCGGCAGCCTCGGTGATGATGCAGGCGAACTCGCCTGGATTCTCCGCGAACGCGGCCTCGACGGCGGCGAGGTCGTTGTACGGAACCACGATCGTGTCACCGGCCTGCGCACCCGTCACTCCTGGCGAAGTCGGCAGCCCGAGGGTCGCGAGACCCGAGCCTGCATCGGCGAGCAGCGCATCGACATGGCCGTGATAACACCCGGAGAACTTGAGGATCTTGGTGCGCCCGGTGAAACCGCGCGCGAGGCGGACCGCGCTCATCGTGGCCTCTGTGCCGGAATTCACAAGCCGAACCTGCTCCACCGGGCCCACACGGCCGATGATTTCCTCCGCGAGCTCGATTTCCCGCTCGGTCGGCGCACCGAACGACAAGCCCGTCGCTGCTGCCTTCTGGACCGCTTCGACCACGACCGGATGGGCGTGTCCGTGGATCATCGGGCCCCACGAGGAGATTAGGTCGACATAGGACTTACCGTCGGCGTCGATCATCGTGTATCCGCTGGCCTCGGCGATGAACCGTGGGGTTCCACCTACCGATTGGAAGGCGCGAACCGGGGAGTTCACTCCACCAGGAATCACGGCGCTCGCGCGCTCGAAAAGTCGGGCCGAAACAGGGGCATCGTCGCCGGTCGGAACAGTCACGAACTCCAGTGTCCCAGGTTTACCCGTTTCGCCAACTACAGGGCGTAATAATTCACCGATCGCCGGCCGGAAGGGTGACTGCGACGACGTCGTAGCCTTGTCGCACCAAGTTCCGCTTCCATTAGATGCCGGCACCAGCCGTCGCAGCCCCGCACCTGGAATCAAGACGAACTAGTGCACCGACTTCTCCTGCCGTTTGCGAAGGTATTCAGCGGCTGACTGCGCTACGCGCGGTGTAGCAACGACAAAACCCACCCGCCGAAGCTCCGCTCCCAGTCGGGAGAGAAGCTTCGGCGGGCGGGCAGTGGAGAGCTACAGCTGAGTCCTACGGTGCGCGGTGCTCGCCACCACGCGGGTCGTTCGGCAGGCGCTCGTCACCACGAACAACCTCTTCACCGCGAACAACCTTGTCATCACGAACAGCACTGTCATCACGAACAGCACTGTCATCACGAACAACACTGTCACCATGAACAGCCTGGTCACCCCGAACAACACTGTCCTCGTTGCCCACGACGCCGTCCGGTCGCACGTTGCCGTCGCGAACTCCCCCGTCGCGAACTGTGCTGTCACGAGCCGTGCCGTCATGAACTGCACCCTCATGGCGACCGGCTTCTCGATGTGCGGCGTCACGGTGGCCGGCGTCATGCTGTCCGGCATGAGTGGCGTTCGGTGCGACCATCTTCTCGGCAGACGCCTTGTCGACACTGCCCGACTTGTTGGTGCCGGTCTTGGTGTTCACGTCCGGATCGATCTTGTTGGCGCGCGCGAACTCTGCATCCAATTCGTCGCGGGAGGTTGCAGCATCACCCTGGTGGGTTTCGGCCTGCAAAGACAGGCGGCGAGCTTCGGCAGCCTTGGCTTCAGCATCGGCCTGCGAGCGGCGTGCTTTCGCGGCGCTCTCGTCGGCAATCGCCTGGCGCTCCTCGACCTGCACGGACTTTTCGGCGGCCTTCTCACGAATACGCTCAGCTTCGACGCGTCGGCCGGATTTTTGCTTCCTGGCGAGCGCCAGTGCAATCGCGATGATGAGCAGTACTACTACAACAGCAATCACTATCCATACTGCAGTGTTCATTTCTAGCCCCCAACGTAGGTGTGGCCCCTTGAATACCCGACGCCGACGGCAATAAACGAAAAGTCCGGTTTTTCTCCCCGCTCTCGGCTCCGACCAGCAGCGCAGTAGTCGTAAACGTCACCGGAACAGAATGTCTTCGATTCCGTGGAACCACGACGGCGCTGCAGCGGTGAATTCGGGTGCGTTCAGCTTGCCAGCACCTTCCGGCAGGCGGCCCAGCAGTGCCGTCGACGTCACCTCGGGCAGTTCGTCGAGGTTCGTCACGGCCGCTGCATCGGGCGCGCTCGGCCATGATCCGATCACCAGGCCCGCGTACCACACACCGGCTGTTTCGAGCGCAGACACGGTGAGAGCGGAATGATTGAGCGTTCCCAACCCGGCTCCGCAGACGACGAGGACCGGGGCACCTACTCTGCGGGCGAGGTCGACAAGCGTGAATCCGCCGATTCCCAGGCGTACGAGCAGCCCACCTGCGCCCTCTACGAGCACGACGTCGGCGTCCGCGTCGAGGGCGCTCACGGCACCGCAGACGTCTTCGAGTCGAAGTAGCTGCATCGAGCTGCGCCGAGCCGCGACGTCGGGTGCCAATGGTTCGGGGTAGCGGGCCAGTTCCAGTAGATTGTCGACACCGGTGAGTCGAGAAATTTCCTCGAGGTCGCCCGGCTCGCCGGGTGCGACACCGGTCTGTGCGGGTTTACACACCGCAACAGAGCGTCCCGACGCGCGTACCGTCGCCGCGAGCGCCGCGGTGACGACGGTCTTGCCGACGTCGGTGGACGTTCCGGTGACGAAGAGAACGCTCACGGTAGTGATCGGTTCAGCACGGATCCCAATACTTCGCGAACGACGGTGAGATCGCCCTCGGTCAGCGTGGCCCGTGCGGTGAGTCGCAACCGCGAGGTGCCCTCGGGGACCGACGGTGGACGAAAGCAGCCGACGTGCACGCCTTGTCGGCGGGCGTGCTGCGCGGCTTCGTAGGCTCTGATCGCATCTCCGAGCACCACCGACACGACAGCCGATTGCGGTTCCGTCACTCCGACGATGTCGGCCAAATCCTGCGCCCGCTCGCGCACTGCGACCGCGCGCGCAGGTTCGCGGACGAGCACCGCGAGAGCGGCTCGAGCTGCCGCGACGGCCGCCGGCGCGAGTGCGGTGTCGAAGATGAACGGCCTGGCGACGTCGACGAGGTGCTCCCGCACTGCGGGCGGGCCCAGAACCACCCCTCCTTGGGAGGCGAGCGCTTTGGACAGCGTCGCGGTGATGACCAGGTCCGGCAGGCCGTGAAGACCGAGTTCGTGTACCAACCCGCGTCCGCCGTCTCCCCGGACACCGAGGCCGTGTGCTTCGTCGACGATCATCAGAGCGGAGTACTTGCGGCACAGTGCGTGTAGTTCGATCAGCGGCGCGAGATCGCCGTCGGCGCTGAACACCGAGTCGGTGACAAGGAGTGCTCGCTCTTCCTGCCTGGCCTGCAGCGTCCGCTCGACTGCGCCGAGGTCCGCTCGGTCGAATACCTCGATTCGAGCACGCGAGAGCCTGCAGGCATCGACGAGCGACGCGTGCGAGGCAGAGTCGGACATCACGAGCGCACCACGGCCCGAGAGTGCCGACACCACAGCAAGATTCGCGGTGTACCCCGAGGAGAACACCAATCCTGATTGTGCGCCGACGAAGGCTGCGAGTTCGGATTCGAGCTCACAGTGCAGCGTCGTCGTCCCGGTGACAAGCCTCGATCCGGTCGAGCCGGTGCCCCAGTCACGCACGGCAGCGCAAGATGCGTCGACAACTTCGGGGTGGCGAACCAGGCCGAGGTAGTCGTTCGACGCGAGATCGATGACCGAGTCGCCTCGACAGCGTACGTTCGGCGTGCGATGTAGCCCGAGCGTTCGGCGGGTGTTCGCCGCTTCGGTCAGCCAGTCGAGTGTGCTCACTCGAGACACCATACTTGAACAGTGTTCAAGTTGCTGAGGCGACAGCCACCATTGCCGTCGTGATGCGCTCGACGTCCTGCTTCTCGCACACGTACGGCGGCATGGCATAGACCAGCCTGCCGAACGGACGAAGCCACACACCGTGAGCCACAGCCGTATCCGTCGCGAGCTGCATGTCCACGGGTTCCTTCATCTCGATCACCCCGATCCCACCTCGCACTCGGACGTCCGCAACACCGGACAGTGCCTGCGCCGGCGCCAAACCCGAGCGCAGGCCCGATTCGAGTGCAGCAACCTCCGTACGCCAGTCTCGGGCGAGAAGTAACTCGACGGCAGCAACCGCGACCGCACACGCCAACGGATTCGCCATGAACGTCGGGCCGTGCATCAAGCCACCGGCCTCGCCTGCACTGATGACCTCCGCAACCTCCGAAGTGCACAGGGTGGCCGCCAGAGTCATGTACCCGCCGGTCAAAGCCTTCCCAACGCACATGACGTCCGGGGAAACGCTCGCGTGTTCGGCCGCGAAGAGTGCGCCGGTTCGACCGAAACCCGTGGCGATCTCGTCGAACACCAGCAAGACATCGTGGTCGTCGGCCATCCGCCGCAACTCGGCGAGGTAGCGCGGATCATGGAACCTCATCCCGCCTGCACCCTGCACTACCGGTTCGACGACGATCGCGGCGATCTCGCCTGCGTTGCTCGCGAGAATCTTCTCGAACAGTTCGACGTAGTCCGGATCGAATTCGCTCGGCGGTATGGGCGCGAAGATCTGGGTGTTGAGCACGTCGGTCCACAGCGTGTGCATCCCGCCGTCGGGATCACAAATGCTCATCGGCGCGAACGTGTCGCCGTGATAGCCGCCACGCCAGGTCAACAATCTGCTCTTGCGGGGCAGACCGCGACTGCGCCAGAACTGAATACACATCTTGACCGCGACCTCGACCGAGACCGACCCGGAATCGGCGAAGAACACCTTGTCGAGGCCATCCGGGGTGATCGACACCAGAAGTTCCGCGAGCCGAGCGGCCGGTTCGTGGGTAAGTCCGCCGAACATGACGTGACTCATCTTGCCCAGCTGGTCCCGCACCGCCGCGTCGAGCACCGGATGGCGATACCCGTGCACGGCCGCCCACCACGAACTCATGCCGTCGACCAGCTCCCGGCCGTCGGATAGTCGGAGACGGACGCCCGCCGCACTCTCCACGACGAGCGGCGCGGTCGAGGCGGGAAAGCCGCCGTACGGGTGCCAGACGTGCGCGGCATCGGTTCGCAGAATCTGTGAGGTATCGATGCGCCGACACTAAAGGATCAGTGGATGCTGGCGGTTCTGCGGTGCGACCGAAATTATCTGTGGCCTTCCTGACCCTTCACTCCCGGCTCGGCGGCCGAAAGGTTACCGTCGAGTATGGCAACCACTTCTGAGCACCTTCGCAACACCTTGGACGGCCGCTGGCGTGATGTGAAGAACGAGGCCCGCAGGCAACTCGTTCGAGACGAGTTCCGTCCGCACTACACCCCGAACACCGTGATCGCCCGAACCAAAGCTTTGGAACAAATGAAGCTGCTTGCTCGAAACGGCGTAGCCGAAGACGGTTTCAAGAAGGAACACGGCGGCGGCGGCGACGTCGGCGGAGCAGTGACGATGATCGAGATGCTCGCGATGTCGGACCTGTCACTGATGGTCAAAGCCGGAGTGCAATGGGGACTGTTCGGTGGAGCCATCGAAAACCTCGGCACCGAACGCCATCACGAGGCCTACGTGCGGCGCCTCATCGACCTCGATCTTCTCGGCTGCTTTGCGATGACGGAGACCGGCCACGGCAGCGACGTGCAGGCGCTCGAGACCACCGCGACGTACGACGCCGAGACCGACGAATTCGTCGTACACTCTCCCACGCCGTCCTCACGCAAGGACTACATCGGTGGCGCAGCCGAAACTGCCACCGTCGCAGCAGTATTCGCGCAGTTGATCACCGCAGGACCGGGCGAGGAGCCGGAAGGACACGGAGTCCACTGCTTCTTCGTTCCGTTGCGCGACTCCGAAGGCGCGGACCTCCCCGGAGTTACGACGAGCGACTGCCAATACAAGGGCGGGCTCCCCGGAGTCGACAACGGACGCATCATGTTCGACCACGTCCGCATTCCGCGCGACAACCTGCTCAACAAGTACGCCGACGTCGCCGCGGACGGCACCTACTCCTCACCGATCGAGAATTCGAGTCGACGCTTTTTCACCATGCTCGGCACACTGATCCGTGGTCGCGTCACCGTCGGTGGCAGCGCGGCCGCCGCTGCTCGCGTCGCCCTGGATATCGCGACGCAATATGCCTTGCAGCGCAGGCAGTTCACGGCACCGGATTCCGAAGAAGAAGTCCTCATCATGGACTACCTGGTGCATCAACGTCGACTGTTCCCACTGATCGCGAAGTCCTATGCGTTGCAGTTTGCTCAGAACGAACTTGTGGCAAAGATGCACGAGCTTCAGACGAGTGACGACCCGGATCCGGAGGAGCAGCGCGAGCTGGAGTCCCGCGCTGCAGGGTTGAAGGCGGCGAACACCTGGCATGCAACCACCGCGATTCAGGAGGCCCGCGAAGCCTGCGGTGGCGCAGGCTATATCGCCGAGAATCGGCTCATCTCGCTCAAAGCGGACACCGATGTGTTCACCACGTTCGAGGGTGACAACCACGTGTTGACGCAGCTCGTCGCGAAGGAGTTACTCACCGCCTACGCCGACGACGTCAAGAGCATGAGTCCGGTCGAATGGGTTCGCTTCGCCGCGGAGTTCGCCGGAGATCGCGTAGTCAAACGCACTGCGGCACAGACGATCATCCAGACCATCCTCGACTCCCGCCAGGACAACGAGGAAGAGGGATCGCTCTTCAATCGAGGCACGCAGGTCGGCATGTTCGAGGATCGCGAGAACTATCTCCTGTCGACGGTCGCACGGCGCCTGCAGAAGAACTCGAAGGAAATGAGCGCGTTCGACGCCTTCAACTCCGTCCAGGACCATGTGTTGCACGCGGCGCGCGCGCACATCGATCGGGTCGTTCTCGAGGCGTTCTGCGCCGGCATCAGCTCGTGTGAGGACGAGGCAGCCAAGAAGATTCTCGAGCAGGTGTGCGATCTCCATGCACTCTCCGTCATCGAGGAGGACAAAGCCTGGTTCGTCGAGCACCGCTATCTCTCGACGGAGCGATCGAAGGCCGTCACCCGCGGGATCAACGAGAGGTGCCGCTCGCTGCGTCCGCATGCACTCGAGCTGGTCGAGGGCTTCGGGATTCCGGAAGAACTCCTCGGCGCCGCCATGCTCGGCCATCCGGGCGCGGGGAGCGACGAGGAGTCTGCAGATCATCCGAGCAAGGCTCACGCAGGCTGACGCCGCCGTCAGTGGGGACCATCGCCGGGTGCGCGGTGGTCCCCCGGGCATCATCGAGGAGATATGGGCGTCACCGAGGAGATATGGGCGTCACCGGGGAGATACGCGCAGAACCTTGTCGTTCGAGCCATTGTCGGTGGTGAGCAGAATCGAACCGTCCGGCAGGCTCGTCAACGAGCGGAGCCTGCCGTACTCGTTCTCGAGCGCGACGGCTTGCTGAGCGACCCCGGTGCCGTCGTCCGTCAACTTCAGAAAAATTAGCTTCTGACCCTGTTGACTGGAGACGACAGCTGCGCCGTTCCACTCGCCCCACGCTGCGCCGTCGGCGAATGTCAGTCCTGGCGTCGCAATCGTCGGTGATCCGGAACTCCAGACCGCAGCGCGTGCACCCGGCACCCGATCGGGGTCGGTCATCTCCACCGACTCGTCGTAGATTCCCGGCTCGCGATCCGGCTTGTATCCGTAATTCCCCCCGGGAATCAAGAGGTTGAGTTCGTCATCCCTGCTCGTGCCCTGCTCCACCTCGTACAGCGTGTCGGTGCCGGGCGCGAATGCCAGGCCCTGCACGTTGCGATGTCCGAGTGTGTACACGCGGCCGGGTGCGTCGGCGGCGGCCGAGCCGTCGGCTTCGATGTGAAGTACTTTGCCGCCCAGCGAAGTTCGATCCTGCGGGACAGTCGGGCTCGCGGTGTCCCCGGTTCCGATGAACAGCGAACCGTCTTCGGCGGCCAGGATTCGGCAGCCTCCATGACGGCCGTTGTCGGCGACCGGGATACCGTCGAGCACGGTCGCGTCCCGCGTCAATTTCGTCCAGGCCGCGTCGACGGTCCAACGAACGACGGCGATACGGTTCCCCTCCGAGTCGCCTGAACTGCCCATTCCGGCATCCTCACCGAGGACGCCTTGGCAGGTGTACAACGCTCTCGACGAGGAAAAATCTCGTGCCAGTTCGATTCCCATCAGACCGGTTTCACCCTCGGCATAGAGATCGCCGAGATCGGCCTCGAGATCTGCCACCGATCCGTCCGCACGCTTGACGACAAATCGGCCCGACCGTTCGCCGGTCAGGGTTGCGCCGTCCGGTGCCGCCACCACATCCCACGGCCTGCTCAGGCCTTCCAGTTCGGTTGTCACGTCCAGCGCGGGCATCACGGTGTCCTCTGAGGCAGCAGATCCGGACGAACAGGCCAGCGTCATCGTCATGCACGAGAGAAGAATTCCGGAACCGCGCAGCAGCTTGTTCATCGCACTGCTCCCGATGGTCCGCCCGCGTGGCAACTCGTTTTCAGGTACACGATCAGGTGACGTTCACTCATCAGGACGCGAGCGTGTATCCCGCTTCGGTGACCGCGGCAGCGATGGCCGCCGCGTCGATGTCCCGATCACTGGTGACGACAACTTCACCGCTGGCAAAGTCGACGTCCACGCCGCTCACGCCTCCCAGTTCGGATATCTCCTCGGAGACCGATGCGGCGCAATGCTGGCAGGTCATTCCTTCGACGATGTATTTGTTCTGCATTTGTTCACCTTTCCGGGTGGGGAATCAGGATCGGACGAGTCGAGCGATCGCGTCGGACGCTTCTTTGACCTTGGCGTCTGCCTCGGGGCCACCTTTGCGTGCCGCCTCGACGACGCATCCGGCGAGGTGCGCGTCGAGCAGTTTCAGCGAAACCGACTGCAACGCTTTCGTAGCCGCAGACACCTGAGTGAGTACGTCGATGCAGTAGCGATCCTCCGTCACCATCCGCGAGATGCCTGCAACCTGCCCCTCGATACGCCTGAGCCTCTTCAGCAGGTCGTCTTGTTCAGTGGCATAGCTGCTCATAGCCCTATCATACCCCTACCGGGTATGCGCAGGTGGCTGGAGGAGTCTCCCAACGCCGTCGATCAGCAACAACCCTGCGATGACGACACCCACCGCACCCAACGCGATCCATGGCCCGGCGTAGCGGGTGGAAACATACTCGGGCCCACCGTTGCCGGCCGTGGCGAACACGTTGTCGGTCACACCGGTGTTCCAACACAAGACCGCGAGAGCCACGACTGTCACCGCGGAGACGATCTCTACGATTGCGAGTCCTCGGATCACGAGTACTCGATCAGTGCATGCTCGAGCGCTGCCCGCAGTGCGTCGTCGTCCTTCGCCCATGCCTGCACGAGCGCCCCGTCCTTCATCCGAAGACCTAGTGCGGTGCGTCGACGCGGCACCGAATGCAATTCGCCGAGCACTCGCGCCGTCTCCCACTTCTTCGGTTCGTAGTCACCGTCGGAGTAGTCGATCGGAGGCAACACCTCGTCTATGTCCGAGATGTCGAGGGTCTCGGTACCCTGCCGCAAGCGCTGGGGCGTCACCGCGACGCTGACATGCCTACGCGCGGCACTGACCTGCACGTAGGTGAACCCGAGCAGGATGAACGCGAACAGAGCCAGCGCGAACCAGTGAACAACAGGGCCGGTCAGGAGTTCGATCACCAACACCAGCACACAGAACACAGGCCCCCACAACAGTGCCCGCCAGCGAGCGCCTTCCTCGCCGAACATCAACTCCATGTCCGGCGACGGCGAACCGGACCCGCGTCCATATGTCACTGCGCACGCGCCCCGGGTCGGAGGCGTCAACTACTGACGACAGCGGGGAGGACGATGGCGATCGCCGCGAGGATGCCCATGGTCACTACGAGGCCGATCAGCAGCAGCTCCATCCGCATGCTGTGATCCACACGCTCGGTGCGATCGACATGGGGTGTGGGCCTGACCTCGGTCCGAACCTGCATACGACTCCTCTGGCCGCCGATTGTGATGGCTGTCACGCTAGCTCAGGAAGCTGCAGAAGACAAAACCACAGGTCAACCCGCGCTGAAACCGAGCGCCATGATGAAGACCGCGACGGATACCGCCAACAGCAGCCCGAGAAGCGCCCAGGGCTTACCGCACTCCTGCTCGCCCTCGCGGACTACCGGTTGCGTCATGTGGGATCCGATCACTCGAGGATGGTACCGAGTGATGCTATTCACATGATCTGCGGGTGGCGCAAGAGACACGCCGAGACTCACTTCTTGCGTGAAGCGAGAAAATACTCGTTGGATTCCTTGCGGTGCATCAGATAAATCGCACCCGCTGCGAGTACACCCTGCGCGACGCCCGCAACCGCCATCGTCAGCGACAGCGCACCGTCCGCAGAACCGAGTCCGAACAGCTGAGGCAAGGCAAGAACCACCGTCACCGTCCCGATCATCGTCAGGACCATCCGCGCCCACATCCGACCGAGCCGCATCTTGTTCACCCAGAACAAGAACAG
>JBBPZN010000166.1:0-15360 GCA_038198705.1 Mycobacteriales bacterium | reverse complement strand
CGCTCTCGACATCGTGGTTATCGACTCGGTGGCAGCTCTCGTACCCCGCGCCGAGATCGAAGGCGAAATGGGTGACAGTCACGTCGGTCTTCAGGCCCGACTGATGAGCCAAGCGCTACGCAAGATGACCGGTGCCATGAGCAACTCCGGAACCACGGTCATCTTCATCAACCAGCTGCGCGAAAAGATCGGCGTCATGTTCGGCTCACCCGAAACTACGACGGGTGGTAAGGCTCTCAAGTTCTACGCCTCCATCCGCCTCGATATCCGGCGCATCGAGACGCTCAAGGACGGCACCGAGGCAATCGGTAACCGCACCCGCGTCAAAGTTGTCAAGAACAAGGTTGCGCCCCCGTTCAAGCAAGCGGAATTCGACATTATCTACGGCAAGGGCATCAGCCGCGAAGGCTCGCTCATCGACATGGGCGTCGAGCACGGATTTATCCGCAAGTCGGGATCCTGGTTCACCTATGAGGGTGACCAGTTGGGCCAGGGCAAAGAAAACGCTCGCAAGTTCATGCTCGAGAACCCTGACATTCGTGACGAGGTCGAGAAGAAGATCATGGAGAAGCTGCAGATCGGTGCCGATGTGACGGCTGCCGACGAGGCGGCAGCGCCTGTCGACTTCTAGTCAGAAGATCTCGTGGTGGATCAGGGCACCGAAGGCGGCGGCACCGAAGCTCAAGCGAAAGATGTTTGTCTTCGGTTGCTGACCGACCGTGCGCGAAGTAGGCACGAGTTGGAGACGAGACTTGCCAAGAAAGGCTTCACGCCTGCCGTTTCCGGCGCGGTCCTAGACCGCTTGGAAACGGCTAGTCTGATCGACGACGCGGCTTTTGCCGAGCAGTGGGTGCGTTCGCGACACGTGTACTCCGGTAAAGGAAAAATGGCGCTGAAGGTGGAACTTCGGACCAAGGGGGTCAGTGACGAGATCGCGGCCGAGGCCCTTGATCAGATCGATGCCGCGGATGAGCGCGAACGCGCAACAGCATTGGTGCGCAAGCGTGCTCGAACTCTGACGTTGCCCGACCCCGACGACCCTGAAGCGCGCGTTGAACGCGACAAAGTGGTACGTAAACTAGTCGGAATGCTTGCGCGCCGCGGTTACTCGCAAGGGATGGCGTTCGGCGTCGTAAAGTCAGAACTCGCCCGTATGGGTGCCGACTCCGAAGACTTCGACGGTGAGCATTTCGGGTGATCGTCCACTCGTCGTAGTTCCCGTCGAACATACGAGGCTCGCAACACTATTGGAGTGTTGCGAGCCTCGTTTCGTCGGGTACATCCGGCTATGCGTCTACCGCCGTGTCGGCTATGCGCCTGCGCCGTCGAAGCTCTGCGCGGCCACAACAGCACCACCTGTTGTGCGCTTCTTCTGGCGCATCCGACCCTCGATCACGGTTGCGATTTTTGTCAACAGTGAGTTGATCGCGATCATGATGATCGCGACGATGATGAGCGAGGGCAGGTAGTTACCGTAGAACGCGCCGACCTGTTGGCCTGCCCGAACAACTTCGACATAGCCGATGAGGTAGCCGAGCGCGGAGTCCTTCAGCGCGACGACCATCTGCGAGATGATTGCCGGGAGCATTGCGGTCACGGCCTGCGGCAACAGTATGATCCGCATGACCTGGCCCTTGCGTAACCCCAGAGCCGAGGCTGCCTCCGTTTGCCCCCTCGGTAGTGAATTGACGCCTGCTCGAACGATCTCCGCTATGACAGATCCGTTATACAGGGTCAACCCTGTCACGACGGCCGCCAGCGCCAGGTACTCGACTTTGAAGACCTGATATTCGGCGTACACCGCATACATGAAGATCATCAAAATCAGGACCGGGACAGCGCGGAACAGCTCGACGAAAATGCCGCTGATAACCCGGACCCATCTGTGGTCGGACAATCTGCCGATTCCGAGAACGGCACCGAGTACGAGTGCAAAGACGATCGACAGGGCGGCAGCGACCAAGGTTCCCTTGATGCCGGGAAGCAGATATGTGGTCCACGTACTCGACGTGACGAACGGCTCCCACTTCGCGGCCGTCAATTGGCCCTTCGAATCGAGCGCGAGGTAGATGAGTACGGCGATCCCGAGTGAAACCAGAAGGACGACGCCGGAAAGGATCCGGTAGCGTGCCTTGGCCTTCGGACCGGGAACATCGTAGAGAACGGCTACAGCGTCACTCATCACTTCACCGCCAATCGATTGCCGAGGTAGCCGAAGAAAAGGCCGGTCGGAAGCGTCAGGACGACGAAGCCGAGTGCGAAGATTCCTCCGACGACGAAGATGGCTGCCTCATTCTCGATCATCGCTTTCATCAGGAGCGATGCTTCGGCCACTCCGATCACGGATGCGATCGTAGTGTTCTTCGTCAGCGCGATAAGCACGCTGCCCAGTGGACGGACCACGGCCCGGAATGCCTGAGGAAGAACGACGATCGTGATGTTCTGTGTGAATGTCATACCGAGCGACCGGCCGGCTTCGGCTTGCCCGACGGGAACGGTGTTGATTCCCGACCGCAGCGTTTCGGCAACGAACGACGCCGTGTAGACGCTCAGTCCGAGGACTGCCAACCGAAAGTTGTTGTCGACCAGAAATGTCGACGATTTGTCCGGGGCCAGCGCCACACCCATTGTCTGATACAACCCGAAGGACGTGAACAGGATGATCAGTGTGAGTGGAGTGTTACGAAAGATCGTGATGTAAGTAGTCGCGATGCCCCGCGCGACAGGTATGGGCGAGACGCGCATCGCCGCGATGATCGTACCGAGGATCAATGCGCCGACGGCGGACAAAACCGTCAGCTTGATCGTCATGATGAACGCGTCGACGAGTTGATCGCCGTACTTGCTCAATAAGTTCAATGGAGGAATGTCCTATCGGCGTTGGCGGTCCGTCCGGGGTCGGGGCCGGGCAGGTGCCCGATCGGCATCTGCTCGTGCCCCGACTTCGGCAAGCGTCAGTAGCGGTCGACGGTCGGCGCAGCCGGCAGCGGATAGCCGGAAGGTCCTACGGTCTCTTTGAACGCAGCTTCCCAAGCGCCGCTCGATATCATCTCTTCGATGGCGTCGTTGACCTGGTTGCGTCCCTCGGTGTCATCTTTCGACAAGCCGATGCCGTAATTCTCGACCGTGAACGGTTCACCGACGACCTTCAATTCACCTGGGTACTGAGCAGCGTAGCCGGCCAGGATGATGTCATCGGTGGTAAGCGCGTCGACGGCGCCGTTGCGTAGTGCCTCGACACACGCTGAGTAGGTATCGAACGGTTGTAGTTGCACACCGGGGTATTCGTCGGCGATGTTCTGCGCAGGTGTGGACCCGGTGACCGAGCACAGCTTCTTGCTCGCGCTGAGTGAGTCGGGTCCGGTGATGTCCATGTTGTCGTTGGCTACGAGAAGCGATTGTCCGGCAACGAAGTACGGTCCGGCGAATCCGACCTTTTCTTTGCGAGAATCGGTGATGGAGTAGGTCGCGACGATGTAGTCGACCTCACCGTTCTGGATGAGCGTCTCGCGCTGCGCCGACGGAGACTCCTTGAATTCGATCTTGTCTGCTGGCACGCCGAGTTGGTCTGCAACATACTTGGCCACCTCGACGTCGAAGCCTGTGAACGAACCATCCGGGTTGCGGAGGCCGAGACCGGGCTGGTCGAACTTGATGCCGACTATGAGGCTGCCGTTCTCTGCACTCGACGTCACACTCCGTTCTTCGTTGCCGCCACAGCCGGTGGCGAGAATGGCAAGCGCGGCAAGTCCAGCGCCGAGGCGTACCGAGCGATTGATTCTCATGGGATTTTCCTCCATATTGGGTTCTGCGGGTGGTGCATGATGTTGTGTGAGCGGGCGGGCCTCGAGCAGCCCATCAATAGGTCAGTGGCCGAGAATCTTGCCGAGGAAGTCCTTGGCCCGGTCTGATTTCGGTGACGTGAAAAAGGTTTCAGGATCGGTGTCCTCGACGACAGCGCCGTCGGACATGAAAATCACGCGGTCGCCGGCCTTTTTGGCGAATCCCATTTCGTGGGTGACGACGAGCATCGTCATGCCCTCCTTGGCCAAGGCTGTCATGACGTCGAGAACCTCGTTCACCATCTCAGGGTCCAGTGCCGATGTCGGTTCGTCGAACAGCATCACTTTGGGGTTCATGGCAAGCGAGCGGGCAATCGCCACGCGCTGCTGCTGTCCGCCAGAGAGTTGTGCTGGGTATTTATCGGCCTGATCTGCGATACCGACACGTTCGAGAAGCGCTTGGGCCGATTTACGGGCCTCGTCCTTCTTCAGTTTGCGCACTTTCTGGGGTGCGAGCATGACGTTCTCGAGAATCGTCTTGTGCGCGAATAGGTTGAACGACTGAAATACCATTCCGACGTCGGCGCGTAGGGCAGCAAGGGCCTTCCCCTCAGCAGGCAAGACAGATCCATCGACTTCGATGGTTCCCGAGTCGATCGGCTCCAGGCGATTGATCGTGCGGCAGAGCGTCGACTTACCGGACCCGGACGGGCCGATGACGATGACGACCTGGCCGGGTGGTACATCCAGATCGATATCCTTCAGGACGTGCAGATCACCGAAATGCTTGTCTACCGATTTCAGTGAGATCATGGGGGGTCGCTCGGCGAGAGCGCCGGATGCCGGCGCGTCGGTAGCATGCGTCATAGAGCAGAACCCTATTCGTAGTTTGCTCTTCGGCAGCCGTTTTCGCGCGCTGATGCGGGTTACGTAATGGAAACTTTACTGCTTGCCGGTATCAACCCAGGACGAGCGACGATCCCCGGCGTTCGATGCCCCCGCCGGGCCGTACTCTAGAGACGTGCAAACGAGTCACCTGAACACCTCACAAAGCTCCGACGACACCCAACGGAGCTATGAGGTACGGACGTATGGGTGCCAGATGAACGTCCACGACTCGGAGAGGCTGGCTGGTCTGCTCGAAGAGGCGGGGTACGTTCCGGCTGATTCCGGGGACGATGCAGACCTGGTCGTTTTCAATACCTGCGCGGTGCGCGAGAACGCCGACAACAAGCTGTACGGAAACCTCGGGATGCTCCGTCCCGCCAAGACTCGAAATCCGCGGATGCAGATCGCCGTCGGGGGCTGCCTCGCGCAGAAGGATCGCGACACCGTTGTCAAAAAGGCTCCGTGGGTGGACGTGGTGTTCGGCACCCACAACATCGGTTCGCTCCCGGTATTGCTCGAGCGTGCACGTCACAACAACGAAGCGCAGATCGAGATTCTCGAGTCTCTCGAAGCATTCCCGTCGACCTTGCCCGCCAAGCGCGAATCCTCCTATGCGGGTTGGGTGTCGATCTCCGTAGGGTGCAACAACACCTGCACGTTCTGCATCGTTCCGTCGCTGCGTGGCAAGGAAGTAGACCGGGTACCAGGCGACATTTTGGCCGAGGTTCAGGCTCTCGTCGATCAGGGCGTCCTGGAGGTCACTTTGCTCGGCCAGAATGTCAACGCCTACGGAGCGTCCTTCGCCGATCCTGAACTACCGCGCGATCGAGGGGCATTCGCCTCGCTGTTGAGGGCATGCGGGGCGATCGAAGGTCTCGAACGCGTGCGCTTCACGTCGCCGCATCCCGCCGAATTCACCGACGACGTCATCGAGGCGATGGCCGCGACGCCGAACATCTGCCCAACGCTGCACATGCCGCTGCAGTCTGGATCCGATCGGATTCTGAAGGCGATGCGGCGTTCGTACCGTCAAAGCAAATTTCTCCGCATCATCGATACCGTGCGAGAGGCGATGCCGCACGCGGCGATCACCACCGACATCATCGTCGGATTCCCCGGTGAGACGGAAGAGGATTTCGAACAGACCCTCGAGGTCATGCGCCGAGCCAGGTTCTCCAACGCTTACACCTTCCAGTACTCGAAGCGTCCTGGCACACCAGCCGCCGACATGCCCGACCAGGTGCCCAAGGAGATCGTCTCAGAGCGGTACAACCGCTTGATCGCGCTTCAGGAGGAGATCGTGCTCGAAGCGAATCGCGAGTTGATCGGGACCGAAGTCGAAATCCTCGTCGCCACCGGTGAGGGCCGCAAGAATGCGGCCACCCAAAGAAAGAGCGGCCGCGCCCGCGACGGGCGGCTCGTGCACTTTCGCGCCGAGGACCATCAGCGTGCCGACATTCGGCCCGGCGATATCGTCACCACGACGATCACTGCTGCCGCGCCGTATCACTTGATTGCGGATGCAGGCGTGGCCTCACATCGCCGCACCGTAGCCGGTGACGCGCACGAGCGCGGAATTTTACCCAAGACGGCGCCCATCGGCGTCGGGCTGGGGTTGCCATCCATCGGCGCTCCCACGCCGCTGCCCGAAAGAACAGGATGCACCGTATGACCGATCGAGAACCCACCAGCGACGCGGGCGTGCCCGATCACCAGGCACCTGATTACGGCACTGCGGAGAAGCGAATCGACGCAGCGATCGATCCCGGCATCCGGGCGGTCGTCGTCGCGGTGCTGGTCATGTTGCTTCTACTGACACTGGCGTTGCCGCATACAGGATCAGCCAACGGCTTCGACGTGCTGTCGGGGAACGACGACGCTATTGCCGAATTGATCGCGCTGCCCTCACGGATCTTCGTATGGTTCGTGGTGGTCTTCGCAGTGGTGATGTCGGTGCTTGCGCTCGTCACCAGAATCTGGGTGTTGGCGTGGATCGCATTGGCCGGGAGCGCGGTGGCCTCCGTGTTCGGAATGCTGTCGATCTGGTCCCGGCAGACTCTGCCGGTGGACTCACCTGCCAGCGGTCCTGGTCTGGGACTGGTCATCGGTTGGGTGCTGGTCGTTGTGCTGACATTCCATTGGCTCAAAGCCGTGTGGAACAAGACCACCGCCCAACTCGAAGCGCAGGAGCGTCGTCGGGAAGCGTCAGTGGAAGCGGATGAGAACCCGCGGTGGATCGGACCGGTTCTTGGGCGTCCGACCGACCGCGAGCTCTGAACTTCCTACAACTCCTCTACTGCACCTTCGGCGGCGTCAGCCCACTCGCGCCACTGCTGAGCCTGCTCCAGCGCACGCTTGGCGTCTTTGTCCTTGCCTGCGGCTGTGGCCTTTGCGGCCTGTTCCTCGAACTGCTGCACTCGCTCACGGAACTGAGCAGCACGCGCTACGGCTTCGGGATCGGTCCGACGCCACTGCGCATCGGCGGCGTCGCGTACTGATTTCTCGATCGCACGTAGTTTGCCCTCGAGATTTTGCATCTTGTCGCGAGGCACCTTGCCATGGTCATCCCACTTCTCCTGCAGATCGCGCAGCGCAGCACGAGCTGCGTCGAGATCACCGCTTGGATTGATGTTGCTGTATTTCGCGAGCAACTCCTCCTTGGCCGTCGCGTTCGCCTCGAATTCGGTGTCTCTTTCAGAGGCCGCCGTATTTCGAGCCGCGAAAAATACGTCTTGTGCAGCCTTGAAACTCTTCCAGAGGGCGTCATCGGCGTCTCGGGGAGCCCGACCCGCGGCCTTCCATTCGAGAAGGAGGTCGCGGAATTTAGCGGCTGTCGGCCCCCATTCGGTGGACGAGGCCAAAGCCTCGGCCTGCGCGACAAGCTCCTCCTTACGTGTTTTCGCGGCGCCGCGTTCGCGATCCAGATCGGCGAAGTGCGCACCGCGACGTCGGTTGAAGTTCTCCCGGGCCTTGGAATAGCGCTTCCACAGAGCATCGTCGACCTTGCGATCCACCCCGCGGATGGTCTTCCACTCGTCGAGAATCTCGCGCAATCGGTCACCGGCGTGCTTCCACTGTGTGGACTCGCTGCCGATGTGTTCCGCTTCGGCGGCGAGTTCTTGTTTGCGCGTGGTGTGAGCTTCTCGCTCCTGCTCTTTCTGCTGTTTGGCAAGGGCAGCGGCGGTCTCCGAGTGCTCGACGACAAGACACAGACGCTCGGTCAGCCGTTCGATGTCGCCGATCACTGCAGCCGTGGGTAGCGACTGAGCCAGCGACTCGGCGGCAGTCTTTGTTTTTCTCGCGTCGCCGGAGCCAGCGGTGAGGCGTGCTTCGAGAAGGGCGACCTCGGTCGAGAGGTCGTCGTAGCGTCGCCCGAAGTGGGCCAGCCCCTCCGCTGCGTCGCCGGCCTGCCACGAACCGATCTTGCGCTCGCCGTCGGATGTGCGCACCCAAGCGGTTCCGTCCTCGTCCACGCGGCCGAACTTGCTGGGGTCACTCGGCGGCGCGATCGCCTGCGTGACGGACGTGACGTGCGAGGTGACCGGATGCGGCTTGGCTGCCCCGCTGGCGCTACCCGGGGGCCTCGACGCGCCCGGCTTCGGTGCACCGGGCTTTGGTGCACCAGGTTTGGGCGCACCGGGCTTCGGTGCGCCGGGTGTGGGGGTTGCCGGCGCGGGAGCGCCTGCGCTGGTACCGCTGGGATCGGTCATTGTTCCTCGTCTCTGCCGCGCGTCACGGCTGCCTCTATCGCGCTGGTGTAACTCCTTCGGCACCATTGAACTCGGTGTCGACCGATCGGACTATTGAAACAGGTGAGATGCGGATTGGTGTAGCCGTCGGCCGATTCCAGGGTGTGTCGTCGCCCGGGTCCCGCCGCGTCCTTCCTCGCGCACCCGAGCGACTAGCGTTGGCAAGGTGTTGAGTGCCGTGGCCCTGGTGCCGTCCCCGCCCCTTCTGATACCCGAGCTGACTGGCGCCGGTGCCGAAGAGACAGTTCCTCTACGCAGCGCTGCGCTACAGGCCGCCGGGCTGCTCGGCGAGGGCGCGCGTAGATGGATGGCACTTGGTGCGGACCACCACACCGGGTCCATCTCATCTCGGTCCCGCGGCACATTCGGCGGCTTCGGGGTAGATGTGGCGGTGTCGTTGTCTCCCGCCAGTGACGTTGCGAATTCAGCGCTTCCGCTACCGGTGTTGATTGCCGGTTGGTTGCGGCAGAACGCAGCTCCGCACGCGACCGCCGAGATGACGTTGGTCGGCGCCGATACCTCAGCACTGTCCTGCGCCGAGCTGGGCCGCCGAATACGTTGGGCAATGGACGATGACACCGAAGATTGGGGCCTGCTCGTCGTCGGAGACGGGGCTACGACACTGACCGAGAAAGCTCCTGGCTCTTTCGACGACCGCGCTGAGGCTGTCCAGAATCGGATCGACGACGCGCTGGCCGCTGCGGATGTCGATTCGCTGGCCGAGCTCGACCGAGATTTGTGTGCGGCGCTCGGCGTAGGCGGCTGGCCTGCATGGCAAACGTTGGTCGGTGTGGTGGGCGATGATCGGTTCGACGCGCGAACGTTGTATCGGGGCGCACCATTCGGCGTCGGGTATTTCGTCGGCACTTGGGAGCTGATCGGATGACTGCCGATTCGGCGGAATCGACTGTGCCCATTGCCGTCATCGGGCCCACTGCGACCGGAAAATCCGATCTTGCGCTGGACCTGGCAGAGAGCCTCGGCGGCGAGGTGGTCAACATCGATGCGATGCAGCAGTACCGCGGAATGGACATCGGAACAGCAAAACTGTCGTCTCTCGAACGGCGGGGGATTCCGCACCACTTGTTGGACGTTCTGGACGTCACCGAAACTGCGACGGTCGCGCGCTACCAGGATGCTGCGGTACGTCATGTCGAGGACATCCGAGCGCGCGGGTCCGTGCCGATCCTGGTGGGCGGCTCGATGATGTACGTGCAGTCGCTTCTCGACGAGTGGGCTTTCCCTGCAACCGATCCCGATGTTCGGGCTCGATGGGAGAAAGTGCTGGCAGAGGGCGGCACCGTCGCAGCTCACCGCGCACTGCAGGAATGTGACGCCGATGCTGCCGCGTCGATTCTCCCCAGCGACGGGCGAAGGATGGTGCGAGCGCTCGAGGTCGTCGAGATCACCGGGCGTCCGTTCGCTGCGTCGGCACCCCGGATCGGTGAGCCGCGCTGGGGAACACGGCTACTCGGTGTCGACCGGGAGACGCAGGTTTTGGACGAGCGGATCGCTCGTCGAACAGAACTGATGTTCCAGAGCGGCTTCGTGGCCGAGGTGGAAGGGCTCATCGAACTCGGATTGCGAGACGGAGTGACTGCCTCCCGGGCCATCGGTTATGCGCAAGTGCTCGACTACCTCGCCGGCGCCGGCGATCTCGACCACGCACGGGAACGAACCTTCATCGGAACCCGGCGCTACGTGCGCCGACAGCGGTCGTGGTTCAGACGTGACCCCCGCGTGCAGTGGCTGGATGGCGGCGATCCGAATTTGTCCGAGTCCGCCCTCTCTCTCCTCTCCGGCAGGCCGCAGTAGAATTCGGCTCATGCTCTTTACCAAAGGCCACGGAACGCAGAACGACTTCATCGTTCTCCACGACCCGGACGTGAAGATCGAGCTCCTCCGCAATCGCGTCGCGGCATTGTGCGATCGTCGTCGAGGACTGGGCGCCGATGGGGTACTTCGCGTCGCACGTACCGGAGCCCTGCGCGATGCAGGCGTAATCGATCGGTTGCCGACGGGAGTGGGCCCAGGCGATTGGTTCATGGATTATCGCAACGGCGACGGCAGCATTGCTGAGATGTGTGGCAATGGAGTTCGGGTTTTTGCGCACTACCTGCGCGCGTCGGGACTCGAGGAAGCGGACCAATTCGTCGTCGGATCGCGCGCCGGAGCGCGCCCGGTGACGGTACACAAGTTCGACGACACTACTGCGGACGTCACTGTCGGGATGGGCGATGTTCTCTTGATGGGGTCCAGCTCCGCCACGCTCGGCGGGCGTAGCTTCGAGGGAATCGGTATCGATGTGGGGAACCCACATCTTGCCTGCGTCGACCCCTCGGCCGACATCGACTCACTTCGAGCGCTCGACCTGTCCACCCCACCCGATCTCGACGCCGACTTCTTCGGTGCGGGGGCGAACCTCGAAATACTCACCAGACTGCAGTTCGGTCGAGTAGACATGCGCGTGTTCGAACGCGGGGTAGGCGAGACACGCTCCTGCGGAACCGGCACCGTGGCCGCGGCAGCAGCAGCGTTGTCGTACGAAGGTCTGGACTCGGGTCAGGTTGTCGTCGGAGTTCCTGGTGGTGAAGTGACCGTGTTCATCGATGATTCCGGAGCGACGCTGCGAGGCCCGTCGGTTTTGTTGGCTCAGGGCACGATCGACGACAACTGGTGGCGCGAGGTGTCCTGAATCAGCGTCGAGCCTGCACTTGCCGTGAAACTCCCGTGCAGAGACTGGCCTTTTCGTGGATCATGGATGGGGTAGTAGGCACACACTTGCAATCGGCAACGATTCAGACTTTAAGGATTTCGAAATAACCCCTTCAGAACCTCAGGACGTACCCGTCTCCACCGACGAGGCCGCAGACGGCTCCACCGTTATCGACGCCTCCGCCACGGATTCTTCGTGGACGCGTGAGGAGTCCGCAGCGTGGTCGAGGCGGATCGCACGGTCGCCGCTTCCCACCGACGACGAGGCACCTTCATCGGGCGATATGCAGCTCGAAGAACGCACGGCGCTTCAACGGGTCGCAGGTCTGTCGACTGAGCTCGACGACGTCACCGAGGTCGAATACCGGAAGCTGCGTCTCGAGCGCGTTGTCCTGGTCGGAGTATGGACGAGCGGAACAGCGACTCAGGTCGAAAACCGCATGACCGAACTCGCGGCGCTAGCAGAGACTGCTGGGTCCGAGGTTCTCGACGCACTCGTGCAGCGGCGGGACAAGCCGGATGCGGCAACTTACATCGGTTCGGGCAAGGCGCACGAACTTCGCGACGTGGTACTCGCTACCGGTGCCGATACTGTGATCTGCGACGGAGAGTTGACTCCCGCTCAGCTCAACGCGCTGGAGAAGGTCGTCAAGGTCAAGGTCGTCGACCGCACTGCGTTGATCTTGGACATTTTCGCTCAGCATGCCACTTCCCGCGAGGGCAAAGCTCAGGTCGCGTTCGCTCAGATGGAGTACATGCTTCCGCGGCTACGCGGCTGGGGTGAGTCGATGTCGCGGCAGGCTGGTGGTCGTGCCGGTAGTAACGGGGGCGTGGGTCTTCGTGGTCCCGGTGAGACCAAGATCGAGACCGACCGTCGACGCATCCGTGAGCGGATGGCGAAACTTCGCCGCGAGATCAAGGGGATGAAGCAGGCGCGCGATACCAAGCGGGAACGTAGGTTGGAAAGTACGGTTCCGTCGATCGCGATCGTCGGATACACCAACGCAGGAAAATCCAGTGTGCTCAACGCGCTGACCGGGGCCGACGTCCTCGTCCAGAACGCCCTGTTCGCGACGTTGGATCCGACATCACGCAAAACGACCCTCGACGACGGCCGGGCAATTGTGCTCACCGATACCGTCGGATTCGTTCGACATCTGCCGACCCAGCTGGTGGAGGCGTTTCGTTCGACCCTCGAGGAAGTCACCGACGCAGACCTGCTTCTACACGTCGTCGATGGTTCGGACCCTCTTCCTGTGGAACAGATCAAGGCGGTACGCGAGGTCATCATGGACGTGGTGAAGGAGAATCAAACACCGACGCCCCCCGAACTGATCGTGGTGAACAAGATCGATGTGGCCGATCCCGTGCAACTGACACAACTGCGCGGACTTCTGCCGGGCGCCCGATTTGTGTCGACGCGAACCGGTGAAGGTATCGAAGAACTGCGAGAGCATCTCAGCGAGATCGTTGCGTGGCCCGAGTCAGAGGTCGATGTCCTCGTTCCGTATACCCGGGGTGACCTCGTGGCCCGGATCCATACGGAGGGCCGCATCACGAAGTCTTCTCACGAAGCGGACGGAACCCGCGTCGAGGCACGAGTGCCGAACGCCCTGGCCTCTGTGCTGAGGGAGTACTCCCACGAGACTCTGACTGCCTGATCGATGCGCAGGATCGGTGTTGCGGGGATGGTGGCCGGCCTGATTCTGTTCAGTGACGTCCCAGCCGCCGCTGAACCAGACGTTCGGCCGGCGCAGTTCGAGGTGTATTGCGCGCCGAACGACTCAGGCCTCGAAGAGCTTTCCGGTCTGACATCGATCGACGGAGTCTTGTACGCGATAGGGGACAGTGGGACCGATCACCGACTCGCAGTTCTCGACGAGACGTGCGCTGTGTCGCGTTGGCTCGACGTTCCGGTGGACCCGTATGACGTAGAGGATCTCGGTTCGTACGGCGGGCAGCTCTGGCTGTCCGACACGGGAGACAACCAGTTGCGCCGCGAGAGTGTCGCTCTGACCCGGATGGATCCCTCGACAGGGCAGGGCGAGTTGCATCGGTTGACGTACCCCGATGGCGCCCACGATGCAGAGGCGATTCTCATCGAGCCCGGAGGACGCCCGGTCATCGTGACCAAAGAACTGTCGGGCAACAGCGGAATTTACGTGCCTGCGACAGATGAGAGCGTTGACGAGCTCTCCTCGCCTGGTCCGACGCCGCTGAAGAAGGTAGGAGAAAGAACCTTCGAACGGACGTCCACCCCCGGCGGTCCACCGGTTGTCATTGGGTCGATCCTCGGGACCGGAGGGGCAGTCAGTGACGATGGCTCGGTGGCTGCAATCCGAACGTACAACGACGTTTATCTTTTCTCGGTACCAGGCGGAGACGTCGCGTCAGCTCTGACCGGCGATTCGGTGATTCTCGGTCTACCAGCACAGCCGCAGGGGGAGGCCGTCGCGTTCAATTCCTCCGGGGATCTGTTGATCGCCTCCGAGGCCGCCGGTGGTCCGCTCCCGGCGATCGAGATACTGCGCGGCGCAACATCGATGGTGAAGGCAGAGACCGTGTCGACTACTGCCGACACCACATCTGGGTCCCGCTGGGTATTCGGCGCCGCCATCGCGGTAGTAGGGTCGATTCTTTGCGGCATCTGGGCTGCTCGACGCCGATAGTTCCGATCCTGGCATCTTCGAATGATCACCGCGGAGACCGGCCCGGCAATATTGTCGAGAGCCGCTGGCGGATCTGGCACGACGACGTACGCCGAGGACATCGGCGTCATGGCGGCTACCCGCTGATGCGGGCACTTGCGACCGCGACAAAACAGTAGGTGGCTTCGCTTCGGTCACCGATCGCGCGCGACTCGGTCATCGACTCCTCGCACAGTCGGTCGTACGCTCGGGAAACGAAGATCGCTGTCGGCGCTGATTCATGTCGACTCCGATCGAACCACGAAGGAGAAAAAGTGGACCGCACACTGTTCGATGCCGAGCACGACCTCTTTCGCGAGTCTTACCGCAAGTTCCTCGAACAGCATGTTGCCCCCCATCACGCGCAGTGGGAAGAGCAGAACATCGTCGATCGGGGTGTCTGGGTCGAGGCAGGCAAGCAGGGCTACCTGGGCACCGATGTTCCCGAGGAGTTCGGCGGCGGCGGAGTCAAGGACTTCCGGTACAACGCGATCGTGACCGAGGAAACTACTCGCGGCGGCTACAGCGGAATCGGCTTCACGCTGCACAACGACGTTGTTGCGCCATACCTGATCGACCTGACCAACGATGAGCAGAAGCAGCGTTGGCTGCCGGGATTCTGCTCGGGCGAGCTGATCACGGCTATCGCGATGACCGAGCCTGGTACCGGTAGCGACCTGCAGGGCATCAAAACTCGTGCGGTGCGTGACGGGGACGACTGGGTTCTGAACGGCTCGAAGACGTTCATCACCAATGGCATCAACGCCGACCTCATTATCGTGGTCGCATGTACCGACCCCGAAAAGGGTGCGCAAGGCTTCAGTCTCTTCGTCGTCGAGCGAGACATGCCGGGATTCGAGCGCGGTCGCAACCTCGACAAGATAGGCATGAAAGCGCAAGACACAGCGGAGCTGAGCTTCACCGACGTTCGCGTTCCCGCCGCCAACTTGCTCGGCGACGAGGGCATGGGTTTCGTGTACCTGATGCAGAACTTGCCGCAGGAACGACTGTCGATTGCAGTCGTCGCGGCAGCGGCGATGGAGTCCGCCCTGGATATGACGGTGCAGTACTGTCGCGACCGCAAGGCCTTCGGTAAGTCGATCGGCAAGTTTCAGAACACCAGATTTGTGCTCGCCGAGCTCGCCACCGAGACCACCGCGACTCGGATCATGGTCGACAAGTTCATCGAACTGCTCAACGACGGCAAGCTCACCGTGCAGCAAGCTGCAATGGCCAAATGGTGGACCACCGAGAATCAGGTCAGGCTTATCGACCGGTGCCTGCAGCTGCACGGGGGTTACGGCTACATGAAGGAATACCCGATCGCCAAGGCGTACATGGACTCTCGCGTGCAGACCATCTACGGCGGTACGACCGAAATCATGAAAGAGATCATCGGCCGAGGACTCAACCTCTGACACCTCGACCAACGAGACACGGCATACGGGAGAGGGGCCCCCACCCCGTCGGTTGGGGGCCCCCACCCCATTTGCGCACACATCAGGGGGGCACACCTTTCGCCAGTCCCGGACGCCCATG
>JBBPZN010000165.1:0-13521 GCA_038198705.1 Mycobacteriales bacterium | reverse complement strand
GGGCCAGGGCGCCTTCGACGACTTCAAGGTCGTTCCTCCCGGCATGGGAATCGTGCACCAGGTCAACATCGAGTATTTGGCGCCCACCGTCATGACCCGCAACGGCCAGGCGTATCCCGACACGTGCGTCGGCACCGATTCACACACCACGATGGTCAACGGCCTGGGCGTGTTGGGTTGGGGCGTCGGCGGGATCGAAGCCGAAGCTGCAATGCTCGGCCAGCCCGTCTCGATGCTCATTCCCCGCGTCGTCGGCTTCAAGCTCTCCGGCGAGATTCAGCCCGGCGTGACCGCGACCGACGTCGTCCTCACCGCGACCGAAATGCTGCGTAAGCACGGCGTCGTCGGCAAGTTCGTGGAGTTCTACGGCAAGGGCGTCGCAGAGGTGCCGCTGGCCAACCGAGCAACGCTGGGCAACATGAGCCCCGAGTTCGGTTCCACTGCAGCAATCTTCCCGATCGACGAAGAGACCATCAACTACCTGCGTCTGACCGGCCGCAGCGACGAGCAGCTAGCGCTTGTCGAGGCGTACGCCAAAGAGCAGGGTATGTGGCACGACCCGGAGGACGAGCCCGTGTACTCCGAGTACATCGAGCTCGACCTCAACACCGTCGTTCCGTCCATCGCCGGGCCGAAGCGCCCACAGGACCGAATCTTGCTGTCGGAGTCCAAGCCTGCGTTCCGCAGGGACATCCACAACTACGTCGATGAGAGCCACCCCGCACACGAAGGTGACAGCAAGCTCGACGAGGCACTCAACGAGTCGTTCCCGGCCAGCGACCCCGCTTCCCTGTCCTTCACCGAGGACGACGCCGTCGCCGTTCAGTCCGCCGCGTACGGTTCCGACGGTCGCCCGAGCAAGCCAATCACCGTCAAGTCCGAAGAGGGCGTCGAGTTCGTCCTCGACCACGGTGCGGTCGTCGTCGCAGGCATCACCTCCTGCACCAATACCTCGAACCCCTCGGTCATGCTCGGTGCTGCACTGCTCGCGCGTAACGCCGTCGACAAGGGCTTGACCACCAAGCCGTGGGTCAAGACCAACATGGCGCCCGGTTCGCAGGTTGTCACCGATTACTACGAGAAGGCCGGTCTATGGCCTTACCTCGAGAAGCTCGGCTACTACCTCGGCGGCTACGGTTGCACCACCTGCATCGGCAACACCGGTCCTCTCGCCGAGCCGATCTCGAAAGCGATAAACGACAACGACCTTTCGGTCACTGCAGTGCTCTCCGGTAACCGAAACTTCGAAGGCCGGATCTCTCCCGACGTCAAGATGAACTACTTGGCTTCTCCTCCGCTCGTCATCGCATACGGCCTCGCCGGCACGATGGACTTCGACTTCGAAACCGACTCGCTCGGAGACGACCACGACGGCAAGCCTGTCTACTTGAAGGACATCTGGCCGTCCGCGCAGGAGATCGACGACACGATCAAGTCGTCCATCAGCCAGGACATGTTCCGCAAGTCGTACAAGACGATTTTCGACGGGGACAGTCGCTGGCAGAACCTCTCGACCCCCGAAGGCGATACGTTCGCGTGGGACGAGAAGTCCACTTATGTGCGCAAGCCCCCGTACTTCGACGGTATGACGATGGATCCGGAGCCGGTCAAGGACATCAAGGGCGCTCGCGTCCTTGCGCTGCTGGGAGATTCGGTCACTACCGACCACATCAGCCCGGCCGGTCCGATCAAGGCCGGAACGCCTGCCGCCCAGTATTTGGACTCGCACGGCGTCGAGCGCAAGGACTACAACTCGCTGGGCTCGCGCCGCGGTAACCACGAGGTCATGATTCGTGGAACGTTCGCAAACATTCGCCTGAAGAACCAGCTCCTCGATGACGTCTCGGGCGGTTACACCCGTGACTTCACCCTGGAAGATGGACCGCAGGCGTTCATCTACGATGCTTCGCAGAACTACCAGGCCGCCGGCATTCCGCTCGTGGTCCTCGGTGGCAAGGAGTACGGTAGCGGCTCCTCACGTGACTGGGCAGCGAAGGGAACCAGTCTGCTCGGTGTCAAGGCCGTCATCACGGAGTCCTTCGAGCGTATCCACCGCTCCAACCTCATCGGGATGGGCGTTGTTCCGCTTCAGTTCCCAGTTGGCCAGAGCGCTGCATCGCTGGAGCTCGACGGCACCGAGACATTCGATATCGTCGGCGTCGAGAAGCTGAACGAGGGCGTCACACCCAAGACGATGGCAGTCACTGCGACCAAGACCGACGGCACGAAGGTCGAATTCGACGCCGTGGTGCGCATCGACACCCCCGGTGAGGCGGACTACTACCGCAACGGCGGCATCTTGCAGTGCGTCCTCCGCAATATGATCCGAGGCTAGGCACTTCTTTTCAAGCTCCACACTGGTGAGTGAGCTCGACCAGTGAGCACGCAGAACGCGCACGACCACTTCGGGCCCGGTTCAGGCACGAACAGACAGTGGGCGTGCGCGTTCTGCGCTGAAGGCGGGACCACGTATCAGCCGATGAAGGAGGCAGTGTGCCGAAGGTCAGTGAGGACCATTTGGTAGCACGACGTAGCGAGATTCTCGACGGCGCACGACGTTGCTTCGGTGAATTCGGCTACGAGGGTGCGACGGTCCGCCGCCTCGAAGAGACCACTGGCCTGTCCAGAGGTGCGATCTTTCACCACTTCAAGGACAAGGACGGATTGTTTCTCGCGCTCGCGCAGGAAGATGCTCGGCGGATGGCAGAAGTGGCTGCTCGTCAAGGCCTGGTTCAGGTCATGCGGGACATTCTCGAGCAGCCGGATCGGTTCGAGTGGCTCGGTACTCGGCTGGAGATAGCGAGGCGCTTACGCACCGACCCGGAATTCAGGAGGAGCTGGGCAGAGAAGTCCTCGGAGCTCACCGATGCAACCCTTGCCCGGCTGGAACGTCAGAGAACGGCGGGCAAACTGCGTGAAGACGTTCCGAAGGATGTGATGCACGACTATCTCGATCTCGTACTCGACGGTCTTGTCGCACGCATCGCCTCGGGCCAGGGAGGACCCAATCTCTCGGCGGTACTGGACCTTGTCGAAGCATCGGTTCGCAGGCCCGACAGCGCTTAGCCCGATGTACAGCTACTCGGTGTGGTGTGACTTTTGCCGATTCGGTCCGCCCCTCGAACGTAACGCGACACCCGATTCGGCCAGTATCTTGTGCACGAATCCGTAGGATCTGCCGAGATCGTGGGCGAGACTACGAATGCTGGCACCTGCGGAGTACCGCTCCTGCAGTGACGCTCGGAGCCGATCGCGCGATTCGCCGGTTATTCGTGCGCCTTTACCGATAGGCGGAGCCTCGGACTCGGTGACGGATCCTCTGGCCGGTAGTGGTGGCATGGCGTTCCTCCAGTCAGCAGCACTTCACTCACCGAACACCCCCGCACAACGAGGGTAGAGGACACCACACTTCGGCCACGAGAAAATCGCCGATCAGGCCAGCTGAATCAGTTCCAGGTAGTCCTGTGACCAGTGGTCCTCGTTGCCGTCTGGCAGCAAGATAACCCGCTCGGGTGACAGGGCTTCGGCCGCACCAGGATCGTGAGTGACCAGCACGACGGCTCCCTTGTAACTACGGAGAGCATCGAGCACCTGTTCACGTGAAATCGGGTCGAGGTTGTTCGTCGGCTCGTCGAGAAGCAGCACGTTCGCAGCAGAGGACACAAGACCGGCAAGTGCAAGTCTGGTCTTCTCACCGCCCGACAGCGTGCCCGCGGGCTGCTCCAGCTGCGGTCCGGTGAACATGAACGCCCCCAGCAGCGAGCGCAACTCCTGCTCCCCCGTGTCCGGAGCCGCATGACGAATGTTCTCCCACACCGACGCGCGATCGTCGAGTGTGTCGTGCTCCTGTGCGAAGTATCCGACGCGTAGTCCGTGGCCGGCGAGGATCTCACCTGCATCAGATTTTTCGGTGCCCGCAAGAATGCGGAGCAAGGTTGTCTTACCCGCACCGTTGAGTCCGAGTACTACGACGCGGCTGCCGCGGTCGATGGCCAGATCGACGCCGGCGAAGATTTCCAGCGACCCGTACATCTTGGTGAGGTTCTTCGCCATGAGGGGGGTCTTGCCGCAGGGTGCAGGCTCAGGGAAGCGAATGTGCGCAACCTTGTCCGAGACTCGCTCGGCGTCAAGGTTTGCCATGAGCTTGTCAGCACGCTTTGCCATGTTCTGCGCGGCAACAGCTTTCGTTGCTTTCGCACCCATCTTCGCGGCCTGCACGCGCAACGCGCCTGCCTTCTTCTCTGCATTGGCACGCTCACGCCGCCTGCGCTGCTCGTCGGTTGCCCGAGCAGCGATATATTTTTTCCAGTTCATATTGTAGACATCGGCTTCGCCGCGCACCGCATCGAGGAACCACACGCGGTTGACTACGTCACTCAGAAGGTCGACGTCGTGGCTGATCACGATCAGTCCGCCATCGTGATTCTGCAGGAACCCACGGAGCCAGGTGATGGAGTCGGCGTCGAGGTGGTTGGTGGGTTCGTCGAGCAACAGTGTCGTGTCGGAGCGTCCGCCGCTCCCGTCGGAGGCCGCGAACAGAATGCGTGCAAGCTCCACGCGCCGACGTTGGCCACCGGACAGCGTGCGCAGTGCTTGGGCAAGGATGCGATCGGCAAGCCCAAGGCTGTTGCAGATTCGCGCTGCTTCGCTCTCGGCTTCGTAGCCGCCCAGCGATGCAAATCGCTCCTCGAGTTCGCCGTACTTGCGGACCGCTTTGTCGAGAAGCGCCTCGTCTGCGACCTCGGCCATCAATGCCTGCTGCTTCTCCATTCGATGCAACAAAGTATCGAGACCACGCGCGGAGAGAACACGGTCCCTGGCAAGCACATCCAGGTCGCCTTCTTTCGGGTCCTGTGGCAGGTACCCAAGATCGCCCGTGCGCACAACGGTGCCCGCGTAGGGTTCGCCCTCACCCGCAAGAATCCTCAGCGTGGTGGTCTTGCCCGCTCCGTTGCGGCCGACCAACCCGATACGGTCTCCGCCTTGTACGCGAAGTGCAGGTCCTTGAGTCGAGAGCAACGTGCGGACACCGGCACGAACTTCCAAGTCGGTGGCGGTAATCACGCGGGTGCTCCTAGCTATAGCGGGCGAAGTTCGGCGTCTGGCCGTTTTCACGAGCGGTCGAGTCGCAGGCGGTAGCGAACGATGACTCGTCGGATGTGCGCTGGGCCTGGCCCTGAAACCACTCATGGCCCATGAACCTCCCATTTTAACCCCTTGGAGGCCGTGCTACCGACCGTCCGAGCAGTGACACCGGTAACGTCTTGATACATGACCGCCACGAACGCAGCCCAAGTGCAGGATCTGACAGGCCGGGTGGCTCTCGTCACCGGTGCCAGCCGAGGAATCGGCAAGGCAATCGCCGCCGAGCTGCTTGCTCGTGGCGCACGAGTAACGATCACTGCTCGTAAACCGGAACCACTGGCCGAGGCGGCCCGACAACTCGGCGAATCCAGCGGTAGCGGGAACGACAGGGTCCTGGCAATTGCAGGCAACGCCGGCGATGCAGACTCCCGGCGCGACTCGGTGGACAAGACGATCGAGGTGTTCGGTTCGCTCGACATCCTGATCAACAACACCGGTATCAATCCTGTCTACGGTTCGCTGATGGACGCCGATCTCGACGGCGTCAAGAAGATCTTCGACACCAATGTCGTAGCCACATTGGGGTACATCCAGGAGGCCTACCGAGCCTGGATGGGAGTGCACGGTGGTGCCGTAGTGAACGTCGCGAGCGTCGCGGGCCTGCGCTCCACGGGCGTCATCGCTGCGTACGGCGCTTCCAAAGCGGCCCTGATCCGCTTGACCGAAGAACTCGCGTGGCAGCTGGGACCATCGATACGAGTCAACGCGGTCGCGCCGGGCGTGGTCAAGACGAAGTTTGCCGAGGCGCTGGTGGCTGGAGGCGAAGAGCAAGCTGCCGCGGCATATCCGATGAAACGGCTCGGATCTCCGGAAGACGTCGCAAGTCTCGTGGGATTCCTGGTATCCGACGCATCGTCCTGGATCACCGGCGAAACCGTCCGAGTGGATGGCGGATTGCTGGCCACCGGCGGACTGTGAACGATTCAATGCTGTCCGAAGACGTCGCAGCGGACCTCGTCGTGGTCGGGCTCGGCCCGGCGGGTCGCGCTCTCTCACGTCGAGCGTCCGCCGCTGGGGTCGACGTCGTAGCCATCGATCCTCACCCCAACAGGCGCTGGACCCCGACATATTCGGCTTGGTCCGACGAGCTCCCCCACTGGCTCCCCGCCACAGCCGTCGCGTCGACCATCGCTCGGCCGGCGGCGTGGACAGTGCGACGTCACACGATCGATCGGACGTATTGCGTCCTCGACACCGCTGCGTTACAACGGGTCCTCAGCGAAGGCTCCGCTCGTGTGCTCCAAGGAACAGCCACATCTGTGACCAAGGACGCCGTTCGTCTCGCCGACGGGAGAACGGTCACCGGACGCACGATTGTCGACGCGCGCGGATCCGCCGGCGTGGTAGGTCTTGCCGAACAGACTGCATACGGCATCGTCGTCGATCGCTCGGTGGGCGTTCCGCTCCTGGAGGACACCAGTGCTTGGTTCATGGACTGGCGATACGACAACGGCACCTCGCCTGAGGAGGTACCGAGCTTTCTGTATGCGGTCCCGCTCGACGATGATCGAATCCTGCTCGAAGAGACCTGCCTCGTGGGAAGTCCGCCGTTGGGTCTCGATGTCCTACGAGATCGCCTCGCGAAACGTTTACACAACCGCGGCGCCCGCCCGACGGGTACCGAGCCGATCGAACGTGTCCGGTTCCCGGTACAGCCGCCAGGGCACCTGCGAGGTGAACGCGGCGCTGTGCGGTTCGGCGCACGCTCCAGTCTCATGCACCCGGCCACCGGCTACAGCGTCGCAGCATCACTGGCCGCAGCCGACACCGTTGTCGCAACACTCCGCACCGGCAATTCCGTTCGCCCCCTGTCGGTTTGGGCGGTCCAACGGCTACGCAACCTCGGGTTACGGACCGCCCTCAACCTCGAACCCGAGCTGATCCCCCACTTCTTCGCCAGCTTCTTCGAGCTTACGGTCGCCCAGCAGACTGCCTACCTGTCCAACCGAGCGGATCCACTCGCAACGATGAACGCAATGATGCGAATGTTCCCGACGCTGCCACCTCGAGCTCGCATGGCGATAGCGCACACGGTAGTCAATCCACGGCGGGGGAACGGCCACCACTTGTCGTCTCGATAACGCAACACTCGACACGACGCCCGTGCCTCGTGAATCATGAACCTCATGCGCTCCATATGGAAGGGATCTATCGCCTTCGGGCTCGTCAACGTGCCGGTGAAGGTGTACTCCGCGACGGAGACACACGACATCCGGTTCCATCAGGTACACGCGAAAGACGGCGGTCGGATCAAATACGATCGTCTCTGCTCCGAATGCGGCAAATCGGTGCAATTCGCCGACATCGACAAGGCGTACGACTCACCCGACGGTGAACGCGTCATCCTGACAGACGAAGATTTCGACAAGCTCCCTGCCGCCGAAAGACACGAAATCCCTGTCCTGGAATTCGTCCCCACCGACCAAATCGATCCCATTCTGTACGACAAGAGCTATTTCCTCGAGCCCGACTCTTCGTCGCCGAAGGCATATGTGCTGTTGCGACAGACACTCCTGGATACGGAACGCACCGCACTGGTGCATTTCACCTTGCGGCAAAAGACGCGACTGGCCGCCTTGCGGGTTCGCGAGAACACACTCGTCATCCAGACATTGCTGTGGCCGGACGAGGTGCGGGCCGCCGAGTTCTCGTCGTTGGACGACGCACCCGAAGCACGGCCTCAGGAAGTCAAGATGGCTACCTCACTGGTGGAGAGTATGTCGGCAGATTTCGATCCCACGGAGTACACCGACGACTATCAGATGGAACTACGCAAGCTGATCGAAGACACGATCGAAAACGGCGGTGAGAAGGTCATCCGTCCCGAGGACGAGACAACCAGCGAAGGCGAAGACGCCGAGGTCGTCGACCTGGTGGCCGCCCTCCAACGCAGCGTCGAGGCCGCGGGCAAGAACGCCAAGACGGCTACGAACAAAGACGCTTCGGAGAAGAAAACTCCGCAGAAGAAGGCTGCTGTCAAAAAAGCAGCGCCGACAAAGCGACCTGCTGCAGACAAGTCGACGTCGGCTCGAAAAGGCGCATAACCGAACCTGATTGGACCGCGAATCTGCAGGTTTCCTGAGCTAAGACGCCTTCGAGCAATAGTAGGTTCACCAGTACGTCCACGAGATACTGAACGTACTGGTGAACCTACGCGTCGTTACCACCCACGGGGGAAGGTCACACGGTAAAGCCGAGGGCCCTGAGCTGCTCACGTCCGTCGTCGGTAATCTTGTCCGGTCCCCATGGCGGCATCCACACCCAATTGATCTTCAAGTCGGCGCACAGACCACTTCGCACAAGCGCGCCACGCGCCTGATCTTCGATGACGTCTGTCAGAGGGCACGCAGCCGAAGTCAACGTCATGTCGACCGTGACGATGTGGTCGGCGTCGATATTGATGTCGTACACCAGACCGAGGTCGACGACGTTGATCCCGAGCTCGGGGTCGACCACATCGCGCATTGCCTCTTCGAGGTCTTCGAGAACCTTGATCTCATCCGGGGTGAGCGATGCAGGCACCGTCGTAGGAGACGACTCGGCCGGAGTCGAGCCTGCTGAGTCGGTCTCGGGCGCGGCAGTGGCACCATTCTGCGAATCGGTTGTCTGTGTCTGGGTCATACTTGTCCTCCGGATCGTGCGGGTGTTGCAGGAGTCTCTTCTACTATTCGAACAACTGCATCCTTGAAAGCCATCCATCCGAGCAGCGCACACTTGACGCGGGCGGGATATTTGGACACTCCGACGAATGCGATTCCATCGCCGATGACATCCTCGTCGCCATCTACGGTACCCCTGCTGCCAACCATCTCACTGAAGGCATCCACGACTTTCATCGCTTGCTCGACAGGTAGTCCGATCACCTGATCCGTGAGGACCGAAGTCGCTGCCTGACTGATCGAACAGCCCTGACCGTCGTAGGACACGTCAGCGATGGTTCCACCAACGTCGATGTTCACCCGCAACGTCACCTCGTCACCGCAAGTCGGGTTGACGTGGTGGACCTCGGCTCCGAACGGCTCGCGGAGACCGCGCCCGTGCGGGTGTTTGTAGTGATCGAGAATGACCTCTTGGTACATCTGTTCCATACGCATGTCAGGCAGCACCTCTGGTCCCGAAGAACCTCTGGGCATGCTCGATCGCCGAACCCAGCGCATCTACTTCGTCGAGCGTGTTATAAAGAGCAAACGACGCTCTCGCGGTGGCTGCGACACCGAATCGACGGTGCAACGGCCAGGCACAGTGATGCCCGACGCGGATAGCAACGCCATCATCGTCGAGAATCTGACCGAGATCGTGTGCATGGACGCCGTCGACAACGAACGACACCGCTGACCCTCGATCGATGTTCTCGGTCGGTCCGATCACTCGAACACCCTCGATTCTCGAAAGCATGTCGAGCGTCGCGCCGACGAGGGCGTGCTCGTGCGCCGCAATTGCGTCCATACCGATCGACTCGAGATAAGCGACCGCTGCGCCGAGTCCGACCACCTGAGACGCCATCGGTACGCCCGCTTCGAACCGCTGAGGCGGCGGCGCGTAGGTGGTCTTCTCCATTGTCACTGTCTCGATCATCGAACCGCCTGTCACGAACGGCGGCATCGCGTCGAGGAGTTTTGCTTTGCCATACAACACGCCGACGCCCGACGGCGCCAGCATCTTGTGCCCCGAGAATGCCGCGTAGTCGACATCGAGTGCATGAAAGTTCACGCTCATGTGCGGCACGGACTGACAGGCGTCGAGCACGACGAGCGCCCCGACCTCACGAGCCCGTCGAACAATCTCGGCAACAGGTGACACAGCGCCCGTCACGTTCGACTGATGCGTGAACGCAACAACCTTGACTGCATCGGTGAGCTGAAGAGAGTCGAGATCGATCCGCCCCTCGTCGGTCACGCCGAACCACCGCAGCGTGGCACCGGTTCGTCTGGCCAATTCCTGCCAGGGCACGAGGTTGGCATGATGCTCGAGTTCCGTGATCACGATTTCGTCGCCAGGTCCGACATGGCGATCGAATCGATCGTCGCCGAGAACATAGGTGACGAGATTGAGCGCCTCGGTGGCGTTCTTGGTGAACACGAGTTCATCGGCGTCCGCACCGACGAACGACGCGATGGCGGCGCGGGCGCCCTCGTATGCATCGGTCGCTTCTTCAGCGAGCTGATGTGCACCACGATGAACTGCGGCGTTGCACGTCAGCAAAAACTTACGTTCTGCATCGAGAACCTGGACCGGGCGCTGAGATGTGGCGCCCGAGTCCAGGTACACCAACGGCTTACCGTCGCGAACCGTACGCGAGAGGATCGGGAAATCGGCACGGATCGAGCTGACATCCAATGCGCTGTTCGACAGAGCTGCTGGTGCAGCCATATTTACGCTCCTGTGGTCGCAGGCTGAGTGAAATCGGTGTAGCCGTCGGCCTCCAGCTCGTCTGCCAACTCTGCTCCACCGGACTTCACGATCTCGCCATCGACGAACACGTGAACGAAGTCGGGCTTGATGTAGCGAAGAATCCGCGTGTAGTGCGTGATCAACAGAACGCCGCCGTTCTCGCGTTCCTTGTACTTGTTGACGCCCTCCGAAACGACTCGGAGCGCATCGACGTCGAGACCGGAATCCGTTTCGTCGAGGATGGCAATCTTGGGCTTGAGCATTCCGAGCTGCAAGATCTCGTGGCGCTTCTTCTCACCGCCGGAGAAACCTTCGTTGACGTTCCGTTCGAGGAAAGCCGCGTCGATTTCGAGTTCGGACAGTGCTGTCTTGGCTTCCTTGACCCAGTGCCGAAGCTTCGGAGCCTCGCCGCGGACCGCCGTCGCGGCACTGCGGAGGAAGTTCGACATCGACACTCCGGGAACCTCGACCGGGTACTGCATCGCGAGGAACAAACCTGCGCGAGCCCGCTCGTCGACAGTCATCGCGAGCACATCTTCGCCGTCGAGCGTGATGGTGCCCGAGGTCACTGCATACTTCGGGTGACCGGCGATGGCGTAGGACAACGTCGATTTGCCCGATCCGTTGGGGCCCATGATCGCGTGTGTTTCACCGGACTTCACGGTCAGGTTCACACCCTTGAGGATGTTGATGGGCTCTGCGGTGGAATCTGAGTTTGCGACGCTGACGTGCAGGTCGCGGATTTCGAGCGTGGACATGGAATTTTCCTTACGAATGTCGAGAAGTACGGGAGCCGGAATTTACGAGCCGGCGAGGGCCAGTTCGGCCTCGATCGCGGCATCGAGTCGCTCACGAACCGCGGGGACCGGAATCTTGTCGATGACTTCGTGGAAGAAGCCGCGCACGACGAGTCGTCGAGCCGCTTCCTCGGAGATTCCTCTGGACCGAAGGTAGAAAAGCTGTTCGTCGTCGAACCTGCCGGTCGCACTGGCGTGGCCTGCGCCGACTATCTCGCCGGTTTCGATTTCGAGATTCGGTACCGAATCGGCGCGCGCACCGTCTGTCAGAACCAGGTTGCGGTTCAATTCGAAGGTTTCGGTTCCCTCTGCTTCAGCGCGGATCAGAACGTCGCCGATCCATACGGTGTGCGCATCGTGCTTGCCGACACCAACCTCGCCCTGCAGGGCGCCCTTGTACATGACGTTCGACTTGCAATGCGGCGCCGAGTGATCGACGAGCAGACGCTGCTCCAGATGCTGGCCGGCGTCGGCGAAGTAGACGCCGAGAAGGTTTGCATCGCCGCCGGGAGCGTCGTAGTGCACGGTTGGGCTGATGCGGACCAGATCGCCACCGAGACTGACGTTGAAGTGCCTCAGTGTCGCGTCGCGGCCGAGCCGAGCGTGGTGGGCTCCGACGTGCACTGCATCGGACTCCCATTCCTGGATCAGCACCACCGAGAGGTTGGCGCCGTCACCGATGACGAACTCGATATTCTCCGCATAGGTGCCCGATCCGACCTGGTCGATCACCACTGTCGCCTTGGCGAACTTGTCGAGGCGAATTTGCAGGTGTCCATATGAGACAGCGTCGATACCAGGCCCGGTGACCGTGATCTGCACCGGCTCGGAGACCTCGTGCTCGGACGCCACCGAGACGATCGTAGCCTCGATGAATGCCGAGAATGCTTGCGCAGCAATGCGATCAGCGGGAACGCCGGCGAAACCGATACGTGCATCGCCACGGCCGACCGTCTCCACTGTCACACCCTCGGGTGCCTGCACGACTACGTCGGCCCCGCTGGTAGCCACCGCGGAACCGTCGTGCAGTCCCTTGAGTCGACGAATCGGCGTGAACCTCCACAGCTCGTCGCGGCTCGAGGGGACTTCGAAAGCGTTGACATCGTACGAGGTGAACTGGGCACCCTTGTTCGCAACGATGACCGATTTGTCCTCGGCCGCTGGATTCTCCGACGCTATGGCGCCCTGAACTCCAATGAGCGACTCTTCTGTATTCGAATTGGTCACTTAACCGACCGACCCTTCCATCTGAAGCTCGATGAGCCGGTTCAGCTCGAGTGCATACTCCATGGGAAGCTCACGCGCGATCGGTTCGACGAATCCGCGCACCACCATCGCCATCGCTTCGTCCTCGGTGAGGCCTCGGCTCATGAGGTAGAACAGCTGGTCGTCACTGACCTTCGAGACTGTCGCCTCATGGCCCATGGACACGTCGTCCTCGCGGATGTCGACGTATGGGTATGTATCCGAGCGCGAGATGTTGTCGACGAGAAGTGCGTCGCACTTGACGGTCGAGCGGGAACCGTAGGCTCCCTTGTTGATCTTGACCAATCCTCGGTACGAAGTCCGTCCGCCACCGCGAGCGACGGACTTGCTCACGATATTCGAAGACGTGTGCGGCGCCAGGTGTAACATCTTCGAGCCAGTGTCCTGGTGCTGGTCGGGACCGGCGAACGCCACGGACAGGACCTCGCCCTTTGCGTACTCCCCTGTCATCCATACAGCGGGGTACTTCATGGTGACCTTGGAGCCGATGTTTCCATCCACCCATTCCATCGTGGCGCCTGATTCTGCCTTCGCACGCTTGGTCACCAGGTTGTAGACATTGTTGGACCAGTTCTGGATAGTCGTGTAACGGCAGCGACCACCCTTCTTGACGATGATCTCCACGACAGCAGAGTGCAACGAGTCCGACTTGTAGACGGGTGCGGTGCAGCCCTCGACGTAGTGCACGTAGGCACCCTCGTCGACGATGATCAGAGTGCGCTCGAACTGCCCCATGTTTTCGGTGTTGATCCGGAAGTAGGCCTGCAGCGGGATGTCCACATGGACGCCTGGCGGGATGTAGATGAAGGATCCACCCGACCAGACCGCGGCGTTCAGTGCCGAGAACTTGTTGTCTCCTGCAGGGATGACCGTGCCGAAGTACTCGCGAAAGAGTTCGGGCTGTTCCTTGAGCGCGGTGTCG
>JBBPZN010000164.1:0-43239 GCA_038198705.1 Mycobacteriales bacterium | reverse complement strand
TCGACGCCCCGGAGGAGATGGACACGAACGCGCTCCCCACGCTCAGTGACATCGACGAATCCTTCTATATCAAGCCCGAAGGTGCGCAGCTGCTCTGTTCGCCCGCCGATGAGACACCGGTGGAACCCAGCGATGCACGGCCGGACGAAATCGAAATCGCACGTGCCCTCGAAGCCATACACGAGACCACGACTCTGAGCGCCCGCCACGTGCGATCGTCCTGGGCCGGTCTGCGGAGCTTCGTCGCTGATCGTACGCCGGTAGTCGGATTCGACCCGCGGCTCGACGGCTTCTTCTGGTGTGCGGGACAAGGCGGTTACGGCATCCAGACGTGTGCGGCCCTCTCTCGCGTCGGAGCTGCACTGATCAGAGAAACGGATCTGCCGTCCGACGTCGTCGATCGCGGACTGGCCGCCGCAGATCTCGCCCCTGGTCGCGACTTCGCTGCCCCACCCGATGCCTGAGCGCGCCTTTCGGCGCACCCGTCGTGGACTACGCATATCGTGGACTGCATGACCGATCTGGACAGAACGGATGCCCGTTTGTTGCTCGCGTTGTGCGATCGCCCACGCGTCACAGGCGTCGAACTCGCGGGAGACCTAGGAATCTCGCGGAACACTGTGCAAGCTCGGTTGACTCGATGGGACGAGAAGGATGCTCTCACCTCCATCGATCATCGGGTGCGTCCGAGAAGTCTCGGGTACGCATTGCAGGCTTTCGTGACCACCCGTGTCGATCAGCACAAACTCGCCGAGGTCACCGATCATCTCCGCACCATCGAGGAGGTACTCGAGGTATTCGGACTGTCGGGCGCGTCGGACATGCACATTCGAATAGCCGCGGTCGATGCCGATGATCTGTACCGAGTCGCCGGACTGATACTGAAAATTCCGGGAGTGGAGCGCACCAACATGTCGATCGCTATGAGCGAACTGATTCCGTATCGCACGCGGCCTTTACTGAATCGCGCCGCCGCAACACCACACAGCTGACCAGTTGCCCCTATTTCTCAGTCCCCCAAGCGAAGTGGCACAATATCACCGAAAACGTCTCCTGGCCCCGGGTTGGTTTTCGCTCGACTCGTAGACAATCGGTTTCAGTCCGGACCGAACATCGTCAGCGGCAACTCGTGGTCGTCTTCGACGGCGCTGTCCGGGCTGACGGGGGTAGTCACCTGCCACTGTTTCCAGCCAGGGGGTAGAGATCGTGTCTTCGGTCGCCCAGGTGGGTATTGATCTCCTGCGACGTGGCGCGCATACCGGGATCGATATCGACCGTGAAGAGCGCCTCCCCGCTGCCGGCACGGCCGAGTTCGGATCCGTCGGGTGCTATGGCACAGGTGAGACCACAGTACTGCAGATCGCCCTCGATTCCACACCGATTCACGTAGGTGACGAACAGCTGACTTTCATAGGCCCGAGTAGGCACGACCTGTGTGGCAACCATGTCGAACGGGTGCATCAGCCCAGTAGGGACGATCAACCATTCGGTTCCTGCATCGGCGTGCGCACGAACGGCTTCGGGGAATTCCACGTCGTAACAGGTCAGAAGTCCGCAGGTCAGCCCGCCGAAGTGAAACTGCGCGACCAGTTCGTCGCCTGGAACGAAGTGCCCACGATCGAGCTCACCGAACAGATGCGTCTTGCGATATCGAGCCACGGTGGCCCCGTCGCTACCCACCACCTGTACCGAATTGTAGATTCCTTCCTCGCTTCGTTCCGGAAACCCGTACACCACAACGAGACCGGAGCTTCGGGCAATCTCGACGACGGCGTCGAAGATCGGCCCGTCTGCCGCCTCTGCACGTTCTTCTACGAGGCGTCCGACGTCGTAGCCAGTCGTCGACATCTCGGGAGTGACGAGCATCGACGCTCCTGCGTCCGCAGCGGCAATCGCCGCGCGCGATATGGCAGCGAGGTTGGCCTCGACGTCGCCTGCCAGTTCGGGGCCTTGAAACAGTGACACTCGTATCGCGGTAGTCATCGGCTGGTCCTTTCCGCAGATGTCGCGTCCGGTCGACAGGCGCGCTTGTTCGATAATCGTGCGACAACGAGGCACTGCCGGGCAACATGGAGCTATAGACAATTATTCGACCAACGACGCTGGACGTACCTGAAGAACTATCAGAAAGCTCTTCCTATGAGCACCGAAACGCCACCGATCGGACCGGTCGACGCGAGAAAGGTCCTGCGGTTCGCCGAACAACAGGTCGCCGTGCTCCATTTCGATGGCCACCTCGATACGTGGGACACCTACTTCGGCGCCCGTACACCCACGGCACTCCGTTTCGCCGCGCGAGCGAGGAGGGTCTCATCGACCTCGAACGCTGCCAGCACATCGGTATCCGGGGGCCGCTCTATACCGAGCAAGACCGCGAAGACGACCGTGTTCTCGGATTCCAGGTGATCCGATCCGATGACTACGAGGTCGATGGGGTCGCGAGCATCGTCGAGCGGATGCGGCAGCGACTCGACGGTGGTCCGGTGTACGTCTCGGTGGACATCGGGCGCATACGATGAGCCCGATGCCCAACCGATCGGACGCACCTGACCCGGACGGCAAGTACCAGCAGGTTGCCGACCTCGCAGCAGCCGACGCGGGTGGCTTGTCCACCGAACTTCTCGGAGATTTCCTCGCGGTCCTCACCGACGCCGTCGCTGTCGGACGCCCATTGACGCGTCGTCAACTGCGCGCACTGCGGGTTCATGGTGATACTGCAGCCAAGGAAGGCGTCGCCCTACGGGCGTTGCTCGATCTGTACTTGTCCTCGGCCTGGCGCCTGTGGCGCGAGCTGCCCGCGGTGGTGGACGCAGCCCAGAACCCCAGCGCAGTCGTGACTGCAGGTGAAGTGATGCTGCATGCCGTCGACGACGCGGTGGCAGAACTCGCGGAGGCGTATCAGCTCGCCCGCAGAGCGTTGGTCCGCGCCGAGGTGTCCGCTCGACGCGAGTTCGTCGATGATCTGCTCTCGGGCAGCGCCGATATCGCTGGGGTGCTGGGTCGCGCAGAGTCGTTCGGACTGGACTTGACCGGACCACACGCTGTTGTGGTCGTAGAGGCGACTTCCCCGTTCACCGACGATGCTTCGATGATCACCGACGTCGAGCGCGCGATCGCCGGAAGCAAAGGTGACACCGAGACGTTGGTTGCCAGCAAAGAAGGCCGCCTTGTCGTCGTGTTCGCGGCGCCCGACCATCATGCGGTGAAACTGGTGACCGAACGTGTCCGAAGCACTGTCGGCCAAGTTCACGGCACCGATGGGTGGACTCAACGTTTGGGAGTGGGACGTCCCGGTCAGAGCGCTGCCGGGGTGGCGTCCTCCTACCGCCAGGCACTCGACGCGCTGGACCTGGCGGGCAAACTCGGACTCGACACACCGGTGTTGGATGCGCGAGACCTGCTGGTATATCGAGTGTTGCTCGATGATCGACCCGCGATCACCGATCTCGTCGAGACAGTACTGACGCCACTGCTGGCGGCCCGCGGCGGCGCCGTTCCCCTTCTGCGCACGTTGTTCGCCTACTTCGAATCCGGGGGTAACTCCGCGATGACGGCGAGGTCGATGCACCTCTCGGTTCGCGCGGTTACTTACCGACTAGCTCGTGTTGCCGAGCTGACCGGCCACGATGTGAACCACCCGAGCGAGAGATTCGCACTGCAGACAGCAGTATTCGGAGCGAAGTTATTGGATTGGCCGACCAGCACCGCCTCACAGTCTTAGTTGCCGGATTACGGCAATGAAAACTGGACAAACATGTCTGCGATCGCACGGTGCATGCCGCTTTCACGACAGGCACACTTGAGTAGTCACGGTAAACAGAGTTGCCGCAGAGGAAATCGAAGCGACAAGGAGCCCGTTCCATGGCGTCCCTGACCCAGAAGCTGTCTCAATTCACCAGTAAGGACTACCGCCGATGAACGTTCCTCTCTGGGCATGGGCGGCGTTTGCCGCGGTCGTGCTCACCCTGCTCGCCATCGATTTGCTTGCGCATCGCGGTGCACACGTCATCGGCTTCAAGGAAGCTGCATGGTGGAGTGCATTGTGGGTCGGCGTCGCACTCGTCTTCGGCGGAGTCGTCTTCGCCACTCTCGGTACGACGGCAGGCGTGGAATACACGACGGCCTGGCTCCTCGAGAAAAGCTTGTCCGTGGACAACCTCTTCGTATTCGCATTGATCTTCGGCTACTTCAAAGTTCCGAAGAAATACCAGCACCGCGTTCTGTTCTTCGGCGTGATCGGCGCATTGGTATTCCGCGGCATCTTCCTCGCCGCAGGTGTAGCTATCGTCAGCAAGTTCACCGTCGTTTTGTTCGTCTTTGCAGCCATCCTGCTCTACAGCGCGTGGAAGCTGATGAAGGATGAAGACGATTCGTATGATCCGAGCACTTCGCTTGCGGTTCGCCTGTTGCGCAGGGTCATCCCGGTTCAAGACGAGTACTCCGGGACGAAGTTCTTCGTCAAGGAGGCAGGAAAGCGCATTGCCACTCCGTTGTTGGCCGTCGTGGTTGCCATCGAAGCTGCCGACCTCGTTTTTGCCGTAGACAGTGTCCCTGCAGTTCTTGCCGTCAGCGACGATCCGTTCATCATCTACTCGTCGAATGCGTTCGCGATTCTCGGACTGCGCGCGTTGTACTTTCTGCTCTCCGGCCTGTTGGATAAGTTCCACTACTTGTCCAAGGGCTTGGCGATCATCCTCGGTTTCATCGGGGTCAAGTTGATCTTGCAGGCCAGCCACAAGGTCATCAGCACCTCGATCCCCGAGATTCCATCGCTGGTCAGCCTCGCAGTCATCATCGCGGTGTTGGCAGGCTCGATCATCCTCAGCTTCGTGCGCCCGGCAAAGGAGGAGCCTTCCGAGCTGGCTTCCGGCGAGAAGTAACACGGGCAAGGCAAAGGGGGTAGCCGACCGGTCCGGTCGGCTGCCCCTTTTCGTATCCACCTTCTCGGAACTGTGTTTCACCCCGGTTCATCCTGGGTAGACATTCGTCATGACGACATCGAACTCATACACAGTTCCCGGCATGAGCACCGACGAGGGAGCGCGCGTCGCGGCATTGCTTCAGGATCGCCTGAACGCATACAACGATCTTCATCTGACTCTCAAGCACATTCACTGGAATGTCGTGGGCCCCAACTTCATCTCTGTCCACGAGATGCTCGACCCACAGGTAGAGACCGTGCGTGGCTTCGCCGACGATGTCGCCGAGCGCATTGCGACATTGGGATCCTCGGCAAAAGGTACGCCGGGCACCATCGTCGAGCAGCGATCATGGGACGACTACTCGATCGGGCGAGCCACAGCTATCGAGCACCTCGGCGCACTCGACCTCGTGTACACCGGCGTCATCACCGACACGCGTAAGGCAATCGAAGAGATCGGCAAGGTCGATCCGGTCACCGAGGATCTACTGATCGGCCAGAGTGGTCAACTCGAGCTCTTCCACTGGTTCGTGCGGGCGCACCTGGAGAACTCCGGTGGCGAGCTTTCCACAAGCAATGCATCGAGCGAGAAGCAAGCTGCCGCAGACGCGGGCTGACACAGCGTACGTCGAAACACCGATCGCGTTTCAGAAGAGATAAATCGGGGTACAATCATTTGCCTGACTCTCCACTGAGGAGCGTCGTGTCTTTCGTCCAGCCAGTGGCGAGCCGCTTGCGCGGACATCTTTCATGTGTCATAACAATGGCACTAAGAAGGCTATGTCGTCGTGGGCCCGAGCGGTGTCGGCTGGAATTCGACTTTGTGAGAAGTTCGAAATATCCACCGCCACTGTAGATTCAAGAGACATCAGGGTAAGTTCTCAGGTGGTTGGCGATCAACGCAATCATCTGATGCCGCACGCAGAATCCAATTCGAAAGAAGGAACAACAGTGATCGTCCTGGGAATCATCCTCGCACTCATCGGCTTTTTCACGTCGATCAGCATCCTTACCACGATCGGCATCATCCTGATCGTCGTCGGTGCCGTCCTCACCATCCTCGGTGCAACCGGGCGCGCTATCGGCGGCCGCAAAACCTGGTATTGATCACTAGGTAGTGCCCTTGCACGCAGACGAGGCCCCGCGCACCAGCGCGGGGCCTCGTTCGTTTCCACCACGCTCTTCGAGTCCGCGTCAGGGAACCAGCCTTTCAGTACGCAGTATCTGCTCGGCCTGCCGCAACACGGGCGCATCGACCATCTGCCCCTCGAAGCGGAATACTCCGCGCGCATCGGCGGCAGCCGCAACTACACGGTCGGCCCAATCGATCTCCGCCTGAGTCGGCGCAAAAGCCTCTCGAATTATCGGTACCTGCGACGGATGAACAGCAACCTTCCCGTCGAATCCGACGGCCACGGCATCCTCGGATTCGGCCGTCATGGTGGCGACGTCTCCGATATCGAGCACCACCGAATCGAGGGCGAACACACCGCGCACTTTGGCTGCGAGCAATGTCGTCGACCGAACATGTTGTGCCACATCGCGGTACTTACCATCAGGGAATCGACTCGATCTACCACCCAGTGCTGCGATCAGGTCCTCGGCACCCCACATCACCCCGATCGAATTGGCTGCACCGAGGCTGTCGAACACAGCGACGGCGCCTTGCGGTGATTCGACGAGTGCAATCACCTCGTACGGGGCGGCCGCATCGATCTGAACCGAGCTTTCACATTTGGGCAGCATCACTCTGCAATACGACGTCTGAGCGAGTGCTGCCATATCCAGGTCGAAGTCGGCAGTGCCGTGCGCGTTGACTCGGACGACGGTGAACGCCGGGTCGAGAGGGGTAGAGATCAACGACTGCCTGGCTTTCGGCTTGTCCTCGGCAGCGACCGCGTCCTCCAGGTCGAGGATGACGACGTCGGCCCGTTGTGCAGCTTTCTCGTAGCGTTCCGGTCGATCCGCCGGACAGAACAACCATCCGGGCCCCGGAGGCACCCACGTCACGACGCGTCCTCCGTGGGGCGCAGCCGGACGAGAGTCTTGCGTACCGCCGTCGCTACGACGTCGCCGTGTTGGTTGCGTCCGGTGTGGGCGAAGGTGACGATGCCCTCCCCGGGGCGAGATTTCGATTCTCGCTTGTCGACGATGAGCGTCTCCGCATACAGCGTGTCCCCGTGAAACATCGGCTTCGGGAACGTCACCTCGGAAAAACCGAGATTGGCCACGATGGTGCCCTGCGTCAGTTGCGCTACCGAGAGGCCGACGACTGTCGACAGGGTGAACATCGAGTTGACCAGTCGTGCGCCGAACGCTGTGCCCTCACTGAAGGCCGCGTCGAGATGCAACGCCTGGGTATTCATCGTCTGCGCGGTGAAGAAGGTGTTGTCGGCCTCGGTGACCGTTCGGCCGGGCCGGTGTTCGTAGACGGTGCCGAGCTCCATCTCCTCGAACCACAGTCCGCGCTGACGGACACGCTTGTCCGTAGTCATAGTCCGAGCCCTCGTGATATGAGCATCAACTGCACTTCGGTGGTCCCTTCCCCGATCTCGAGAATCTTACTGTCGCGATAGTGCCGGGCAACGGTGTATTCGTTCATGAACCCGTATCCCCCGTGAATCTGCGTGGCATCGCGCGCATTGTCCATAGCTGCTTCCGAGGCAACCAATTTCGCGATCGAGGCCTGCTTCTTGAATGGCTTTCCCGACAACATCAGCGCAGCCGCGTCGTAATACGCGGCGCGGGCGGTGTGTGCTCGCACTTCCATCCGAGCAATCTTGAATGCGATTGCCTGATTCCGTCCGATCGGTCCACCGAAGGCTTCTCGTTCCTTGGAGTACTTGACGCTTTCGTCCACACACCCTTGCGCAGCGCCTACCGAGAGTGCGGCGATGGCGATGCGTCCCTCGTCGAGAATGTGCAGAAAATTGGCGTATCCGCGCCCCTGTTGGCCCAGCAGATTTTCGTACGGAACCCGGACGTCGGTGAAGGACAACGGATGTGTGTCGGATGCATTCCAGCCCACTTTGTCGTACGCCTTCTCCGCTACGAAGCCCGGAGTCGACGTCGGGACCAGGATCGAGGAAATCTGTTTCTTACCGGTCGGTTCGTCGACGCCGGTTACTACGGTGACGGTGATCAGTTCGGTGATGTCGGTACCCGAGTTGGTGATGAACTGTTTGCTGCCGTTTATTATCCATTCATCGCCGATGAGGGTGGCGGTGGTCCGCGTTCCCCCTGCGTCACTGCCTGCCCCCGGCTCGGTCAGCCCGAAGGCTGCGAGGGACTTCCCGCTCGTCAACTTGGGCAACCACTCCTGCTTCTGCTCGTCGTTACCGAAGCGGTAGATCGGCATCGCGCCGAGGGAGACTCCCGCCTCGAGCGTGATGGCAACACTTTGATCCACTTTCCCCAGTTCTTCGAGGGCAAGACAGAGCGCAAAGTAGTCGCCGCCCATTCCGCCGTATTCCTCCGGGAACGGTAGGCCGAACAATCCCATCTCGGCCATGCCGGCAACGACCTCGTACGGAAACGAGTGCTCGGCATCATGTTTGGCCGATACCGGGGCCACCACCGACGTGGCGAAGTCGGCGACACTCTCGATCAGCTGCTGGTACTCGTCGGGAAGGTTTCCGGTGGCGAGATGATCGGTCATGACTTTCCCTCTTCCACTTCGGTTCTCGGGGTCACACGGGCGAGAAGTTGATCGACACGTACCTGCTCTCCCACTGCAACAAAAAGTTCCACCGTTCCATCGATCGGTGTTGTCATTGCATGTTCCATTTTCATCGCCTCGACGACGACGATCGTCGAGCCTGCCTCCACGGTGTCGCCGCTCGATACACCGACGGCAATGACGGCTCCCGGCATCGGACTGGTCATGTCGGCATCTCCGGAGTGGCTGTCTTCACCACGGACACTGGTCTCTTCGACGGATGTGACGGCCCACGTACCGGCCGGTGAGGACACCCAGACAGTCGCGTCGTCGTCGGCAAGCCGAAAGCGCGATCGCACGCCTGCGCGCACCATGGCCACGTCACCGTCCTCGATACGAGCGAACGACATCGGTTGAAATTCTCCGTCGTCGACCGCTACCCATGCGTCCGACAGGGTGCCGCGCACGTGCACATGCACATGCACGGTCCGTGTTCCCGAAGACAGTCGATAGGTCACTGGCTGGGCTCGACCGCCGATTCGCCAACCGCTCGGGACCGACCACGGTTGGGCAGAGTTCGACGCCGTCCACAGTGACGACCACAGATGGACGCCGGCCACCGTGAAGATGTCGTCCGGAGCAGGCACTGCTTCGTAGTCCTCCAACCTGCGATCGAGCACTCCGGTATCGAGCCTTCCCGCGACGACATCGCTGTCCGCCAACAGAAACCGAAGGAATTCGATATTGGTGACAATGCCCAATGCAGCGGTGTCGGCAAGCGCGCGATCGAGGGTCGCGAGCGCCGAACCTCGATCGGGACCGTGCGCGATCACCTTGGCCAACATCGGGTCGTAGTCACTGCCGACGACGGACCCGACGGACAGGCCCGAGTCGACGCGAACTGCTGTAGTGGGTGAGGGTTCCCGAAGCGAGAGGACGGTCCCTCCGGTGGGCAAGAATCCTCGACCGGGATCCTCGGCGTAGACGCGCGCTTCGATCGCATGACCGGTCAGTGTCACCTCGTCCTGCCGAATCGCAAGCGGTTCACCGCGTGCGATTCGAACCTGCCATTCGACCAGATCGAGTCCAGTGACCATTTCCGTCACCGGATGCTCGACTTGAAGTCGGGTGTTCATTTCCATGAAGAAGAAGTCTTCGGGGCGATCCGCCGAGACGATGAACTCCACGGTGCCCGCACCTGTGTAGTCGACACTGCGGGCGGTGTCGCACGCCGCCTTCCCTATGCGTTCTCGTGTCGCCTCGTCCAGAAGTGGCGACGGCGCTTCCTCCACGACCTTCTGGTGCCTGCGCTGCAGACTGCATTCGCGCTCACCCAAGTGCACGACGTGCCCGTATTGATCGGCAAGTATCTGCACTTCGATATGCCGAGGCCGCAGGACGAACCGTTCGAGGAACAGCGTGTCGTCACCGAAAGAGGAGGCCGCTTCGCGTCGTGCACTCGCCAACGCCCCGGCAAGCGCTCCCGCCTCCTCGACCAGTCGCATGCCCTTGCCGCCTCCGCCTGCCGACGGCTTGACCAGGATCGGATAACCGATGTCCTGGGCGGCATCGAGGAGGTCCGCGTCGGAAAGTCCTGGGCGAGCGATACCGGGCACTACCGGGACACCGAACGCGGCGACTGCGTTCTTTGCCGTGATCTTGTCGCCCATCACCTCGATTGCCGCAACGGGTGGACCCAGGAACGCCAGTCCGGCGGCTTCGCAGGCTGCGTCGAATTCGGCGTTCTCCGAGAGAAATCCGTAGCCCGGATGGACGCCCTGCGCTCCGGTGCGGTGCGCGGCATCGACGACCTTGTCGATCGCGAGGTAGCTCTCACGGGCAGCAGCTGGGCCGAGGCGTACCGCGGTGTCTGCCTCATGGACGTGCCGTGCGTCTTTGTCGGCGTCACTGAACACCGCAACGGATCGAATACCCATGCGCCGCAACGTTCTGATGATACGAACCGCGATCTCGCCGCGATTGGCTACCAACACTGTGTCGATCTGTCTCGTCATCACAACTCACATCCGAAAAACGCCGTAGGAGACCGGCCCGAGGGGCGCGTGAGCGCTTGCCGACAGAGCAAGTCCGAGAACAGTTCTGGTGTCCGCGGGATCGATGATTCCGTCGTCCCACAATCGCGCGGTCGAGTAGTAAGGGTTGCCCTGCGATTCGTATTGCTCTCGAATCGGCGCTTTGAACGTTTCCTGCTCTTCGCCGGACCACGGCTTGCCTGCCGCATCGAGTTGTTCACTGCGGACCGTGGACAGTACCGAGGCTGCCTGTTCACCGCCCATGACGGAGATGCGGGCGTTCGGCCACATCCACAAGAAGCGCGGTGAATAGGCGCGGCCACACATCGAATAGTTGCCTGCGCCGTAGGAACCGCCGATGACGACGGTGAACTTCGGGACCCGAGCGCACGCGACCGCGGTCACCATTTTGGCGCCGTGTTTGGCGATGCCGCCTGCTTCGTAGTCTCTGCCGACCATGAAGCCGGCGATGTTCTGCAGGAACACGAGTGGAATGCTGCGTTTGTCACACAGTTCGATGAAGTGCGCGCCCTTCATCGCCGATTCTGCGAACAGCACGCCGTTGTTGGCGATGATGCCGACCGGATGTCCGTGCACATGCGCGAACCCGGTGACGAGCGTCTTGCCGTACTCGGACTTGAACTCGTCGAACTCCCCGCCGTCGACGATGCGGATGATGACCTCGCGAACGTCGTACGGAGTGCGCGAGGCGATCGGCACCACATCGTAGAGGTCCTGCTGATCGACGGTGGCATCGCGGGCCTGCAGTATCGGCCATTGTGCCGCAGGGATCGGCCCGAGCGTGGCGACGATCCGACGCACTCGGCGCAACGCGTCCCGGTCATCGTCGGCAAGGTAATCGGTCACCCCGGATACCTTCGAATGCAGGTCACCGCCACCGAGCTCCTCGGCGGTGACAACCTCACCTGTCGCTGCCTTGACCAGCGGCGGTCCCCCGAGAAAGATTGTGCCCTGGTTTTTGACAATGATGGCTTCGTCGCTCATCGCGGGAACGTAGGCGCCGCCTGCCGTGCACGAGCCCATGACAGCCGCGATCTGCGCAATGCCTGCCGCGCTCATCGTCGCCTGATTGAAGAAGATCCGCCCGAAGTGCTCGCGGTCGGGAAACACTTCGTCCTGCCGCGGAAGGAACGCACCGCCTGAATCGACGAGGTAGATGCAGGGCAGTCGATTCTGCGCTGCGATTTCCTGTGCGCGCAGGTGCTTCTTCACCGTGAGCGGATAGTAAGTGCCGCCCTTGACGGTCGCATCGTTGGCGACGATGACGCACTCACGGTCGGATACTCTGCCGATTCCCGCGATCATTCCGGCGCCGGGACACTCGTCGTCGTAGATTCCATCGGCTGCCAGCGCGGCAATCTCGAGAAAGGGGCTGCCGGGATCGAGTAACTCGTTCACACGATCGCGAGGTAGTAGCTTGCCTCTGGCAATGTGTCGCTCGCGTGACTTCTCACTGCCTCCGAGTGCAGCGCGGTCCAGCTTCTCGCTCAGTTCTGCGACGAGCCTCTTATGTTCGAGCCTGTTGGCCTCGATATCGATCGCCATAGTGGTGCCACTCCCTGACCGAAACTTCGGTTAATCATCACTAACTGAGATCGATAGTAAACTTTCATTAACCGAGTTGTCCAGTATCGAACCGAGGTCGGAGATTTCACCATGAGCACAGTGTCGCCGCCTACCGAGTCGACACCGACCATTCGCGAGCAGCGCAAGGCCGCGCGACGAATCGAGCTTCTCGATGCAGCTGCCGAACTGTTCGCCGAGCGCGGCTACGCAGCCGTGCGGCTCGAGGATCTCGGCGCCGCCGTCGGCATCAGTGGGCCTGCGGTGTATCGCCACTTCCCCTATAAGGAAGCAGTCCTCGTCGAGCTACTGGTGGACATTTCCGACTACCTACTGACTGGTGGCCGACGGGTCGTGGAAAACGCCGCGGACGCGTGCGGCACGATCTCCGAGCTGGTCGACTTCCACCTCGCCTTCGCACTGAGTAAACCGGCGCTGATCCGAATTCAGGACCGCGATCTGGCGAATCTGCCGACGTCCGCACGACGCGATGTCCGGCGCAAGCAGCGCGAATACGTCGAGGTCTGGGTCGGCGCACTCCGCGGATCCGAGCCGACACTGCACGAAGAAGATGCCCGCACCAAAGCGCACGCCGTGTTCGGCCTGTTGAATTCGACCCCGCACAGCATCGGACGAAGCATGTCAAGCCGATCGCGAGAAGTGCTCAGAGAGATGGCAAACGCCGCGCTCATGGCGTAGCGGGTCCGCGACCATCCGAGACGCATAATGCGAATGCGGCCGGCTTCGACCTCGGCGGGTTGCGCAGACACGGTCAGGATCAGCGGACAGCGTTACGCCGAAAGCTAGAGCGCCTGCACCAATGCCGGCAATCCGACTGCGGCCGTGGTTCGCCAGCGGTGATCGGCGATGTCGGATATCTCCGTCTCCACGGGGTTGATCTCGACAACGGTTGCGCCACAGCTGCGTGCCATTGCAGGCAGCCCAGCGAACGGGAAAACTGCGCCGGACGTCCCGACGACCAGTACGAGATCTGCGCTTTCGACGGCGTTCACTGCCGACGTCCATTCGGACTCCGGCAGCGGTTCGCCGAACCACACTGCGCCCGGACGCATAGGTCCCCCGCACTCCGGACACGGCGGCGGTGGGACCCGATCCGACTGCTCATCGCTCGGTTCGTATGCAGGCTCGGAGTGGACCCCACATTCGGAACAGCGTGGATCGAACAAACTACCGTGCACGTGTGAGATGACCTTGGAACCCGCGCGCTCGTGCAGGTCATCGACGTTCTGGGTAGCAATGTCGAGATGCGAACGCTGTTGCCACGTAGTGAGTGCGATATGACCCGCATTCGGCTGCGCCCGGCGGACCAACTCTGTGCGCCACTGGTACCAACCCCACACCAGATCGCTGTCGCGCGCCCACCCCTCCGGGCTCGCCAGAGCAGCGGGTTCGAAGTTGGCCCACAGTCCCGTCTGCGCATCACGGAAGGTCGGTATCCCGGATTCGGCCGACATCCCAGCACCCGTCAGCACCGTCACCCGCGACGCACTACGCGCGAGTGTGACTATGGCGCTTGGCAGCTCGACGTTGTTCATGGTGGCCAGTGTGCCATGACATACCGACGGGGATCTGGATGGTCTCGGCAGGGATCACGGTACCTACTGATGCCCGTGCCCACCGGCACAACCCAGGCGACCGATGGGATCGAGTTCGACCGAACAAGACCGTCGAGCAAGACAGCGATAGCTTTGCGCGACAACGTTTTACAGCTTTCGAAGTCAGTGCTACGTTACCCATTCGTTACTTTTGTGATCAATCTGTTATCCAATGGGTTGCAGGGCAGCTACTTCCTTGCTTCATGCTTAGTTCAGCACGATCTGCAACGAGGAGTGGGCATGAACTACGCAACGCTCGACGAGGATTCCCAACGCATGGCACTGATTCCCCAGGTGCATCATCGCCTGGTCCTCTGTTCTGCATTCGGAGCGATCATCGCCGCCGCGATCGCCTTGTCGGTGGGCGGACACTCCGTCACACTGATGATCGGTGCTCTTGTACTCGGCATCGTCGGTCTCCTCGCCGCCACCCTCTGATCTCCCCGCCCCACGAGCGACACATCATGACTCTTCACTACTCCCCCATCTGCAGACTCGACGACGACGCCATCGGCGGGGTGAAGATTTATCTGGGCGAGCGCACCTACGGGACCAGTGACTTCGACGATGCGCTGCACAACGCGTCGAGCGCGGTGCTCGACAGCACCGGGTGGATGACGCCGTTGCTGATCGGCAACGGAATAGCGTCGAACGATTGCGGGACGTTCGTCGTGAACGAGAGTTCGATGGTCGACAACCCGGCGAAGACCTTGCTTGCGGTCGAGAAGGCAAGAGCACGAAACAACATAATTGCGGTCGACGACGTCGGCGGGCAGCTCGCGTCATTCGGGATCCTGCAGCTGATCGAACCCGACATCATCGTCCTGGCACCCCAGATGAGCGCTTCCGATCCCGACCCGTACGTTGCCAGGGCCACGCATGTTCTCGCGGCCCAAGCCGAGCGGACCGGCGCAGTGATAATCGCCAGTGGCGTCGATTCCGAAGCGCATCGCATCAGGGCGCTCGAGCTGGGGGCAACCTTCGGAACCGGTCTGCTGTATCCACCCATGTCCTCACCCAAGTCCCTGTCGGAGAGCACTTCTCGTGCCGTCCTCGCATCACGCACCTGGAGTACCCCCGATGCCGACTCGACGTCGCCGTTCGCCATCGCATCTGCCGGTCGTGTTGCGACCCGAAGCCGCAAGAACCTGCTCGTGGAAATGAGCACACATATCGAATGGCAGGCGTCGGTGGCCGGCCCGGAAACGTTGATACTCGGAACATTTCAGCATGATCGATATTTCCGAGGCAATACGAAGGCTCGATGGCAGACGATGGCCGAACACAGCGCTTACACCGGCGTGTGCGGTGTCGGAATGGGTGGGAAGTCCGAGACGCATCTTCACCGGGCGCCCCTCGACCCTGCCGACGGTATGACCCAGGAATGGAACGTGGTGGTTCTGGGGGCTCACTTCTGCTGTGTACTGTCCGCGCGTGAGATGAACACCGGAGACTTGGGACCGGACCGAGAGTTCGACTACGTCATCTCGCACGATCGCTGCACGGTAGTTCGCTGTGCCAAGGCCATTCTGCATAGATTCGATGGTCAAGCGGGGGTTGGAGTACCGCACTGACCTTCACCAGGACAACCATGGCTCCGATTGGGCCACCTGCACACCTACGGACTCAGCGGGTGCTCGGCGCACGCCGAACAACGAGTTCATCAACTCCGATTCGCTCCGTCCTGATTCGGCGATCCACCGGCGGCTTCGATGGAGAGCTCGCGACGTCCACACCGACACTGCTGCATCACCGATTCCACTACTACTGTCGCTGGCGAAGTCGACTTTCACACCGCCTGCCACACCAGGTCCCACCTCCGCACACAACCGCCGCAACGAGTCCTCGCCGAACACCACCCGACCGGTCACCTCGACGAGAAATCGGCACCGCGCACGTATCCAGTCGTCGGGTTCACCGAGACGGATACGCGAATCAACCAGTCCTAGTTCGTGATAGAGATTCGCGGCGTTCGCTCCTACGATCCAGACACCACGGTCCTCTGCTGCACCGACCGAAGATGCGATCGTCACCGACAACGACGCCGCGCTGTGCGAGTCTGACGCTACGATCACGACACAGTCCGGAACGCGGTATCGAAGCCCCGACCTTCTGGCTGCTGGGTCGGTGATCAACGGTGCAAGTTTCAATGCCTCGGCATTCTTGGAGTCCGTTCGCCCCGACACGGATCGCTCAGCCCAGTCGGGGCCATCATGCCAAGCGAGGGCTGTGCGTTCGTAGGCGAATACGGCGCCGGCCATGAAGGCGCGGTTGGCGAACTCCCAGTCCTCCCCTCCGTACTGCACGAACGACTCGTCGAATCCTCCGATGGCTTCGAACAGTGCACGTGCGCAGGTCATCACGGCGCTGATCATGTACTTGTACGCGTCCCATCCTGGGCGCAGGAGATCCTGCGTCCGCTCGTAGGCGTCGACCAGCCAGGCTGGTTCGGTCACCGCCGACGAAAAATGTTTGCGCCTCCCGACCACCAACGCATCGGGAAGAATCGAGGGCAAGCGTGTTGCGGCGCGTATGTAGTCGGGTGTCGGCACGGTGTCTGCATCCAGAAAGCACAGAACCGAACCGCGCGAGGCGGACACCCCGAGGTTTCGTGCGGCAGCAGCTCGAAAACCTTTGTCTTCCTGTCGGACGGTCAAGATGTTCAGCTGTGCGCCCCATCGATCGATGGGCGGGGGTTGCGCCGATCCGTCGTCGGCAACGACAACTTCCAGTCGATCCGCCGGGTAGGTCTGCTCGGTCAACGCGGCCAAGACGAGGGACAACTGACTCGGTTGGTCGTAATAGGGAATGATCACGCTGACGAGGGGATATCGCGACGGGCCGTGCACACGATCCCACTCGTTGTCGGGCACCAGCATCCGGCCATCACCGATATCTACTGTGCTGCTCACGCGGACCAACTTCGGAGAATCGCGTCGTACGCGTTCGCCACCTCGGCAGGCGACGGTGATGGAACGACGGACGGGTCCGTCCAGGTTTCGGCGGGGTTCGCCGTAGCAGCCGTAAGCGCCGCGTCGAGTGCACCGTCGACGTTCTCGTACATGGTGAGCACTCCCGGTGACCGACGGTTCAACTCTTCGATGTACCTGGTTCGCGGTACGAGTGGACGCCGTCCTGCCGAGATCCAGGTATTGATCGAACCCGATGCCGAGAGGTGTCGATGATGGGCAACTGGAACCGCGACCTCCCACAAGCGTTGCGCAAGTTCGTCGTCGTCTATAAATCCCGTGACGAGACACTCCCGCCCCGATACTGCCGCCTCGGTATGCAATTCATCGACCAGATACTCGTGCCCCGGGGACGGCATTCCCAGAGCCGTGAACCCCACGGAAGCAGGCAGCGACTGCATTGCCCGCATCGTCTCGATGTGGCCTTTACCTGGATAGAGGAACCCGAGCACCCCGACAGTCCGTCCAACCGTCGGCGGTACTCGCTTCGGTCTCACCGGGCCGGCAATCATCAACGGTACTACCGCGACCTCGACGAGCGAGTCCGCATCGGGATGGACGAACTCACGGAGCAGCTGGGCTTCGTGTTCGCTCGATACCACTACTCCCACAACGAGATCGAGAACAGATCGATAGAATTCGACCCGGTCCGACATCGACGGTCCATCCGAGGGTTGCGGAAGGTCGTGCAACGTAACCGAAACGGGCCTTCCGATTGCTGCGATCAATGCTCGAAGATCGGTCAGCGCTTGCCGAGGACTACTGCCGAACAGTCTGTCGGTGACATGGATGTGGACCAGAAGACACTCGAGTACGTCGATCGTCTCTGCACTGTCGGACCGAATCAGACGGTGTTCGAAACCTTCGGCCCGCGCTGCGTCGTACACGGCAAGGCCGTACCGGACGACGCCGTGCGTTTCTGGACCTACGACCAGATGACACACGGTGCCCATCATGTCGGCAAGCCGAGAATGTCCATCAGACCGCTGTATCGGCTCAGCGCAGCGTCCACGAACTCCGGATGCTTCGTATACCAGGACATCTGCTGATCGTGAATAGTCTTCTCCTTTATTGCTACTCCGTCGACAGTCCAGGAGGAGCGCGCTACGGCATCGAGATCGAGCGCATCGATCACCCGTCGCTCGATCGGTGCTCGGACGACGCCGAGCAGTTCGCGGTCGAGCGAAGACGGCCCTTGCAGACCGAGAGCGTCGAGGATACGACTACCGAGCTCGATCAGGACCGCGTTGCCCGGGTGGTTGATGGTGTGTGAGGCCGCGCCACCGAGGGGGCGAAGAACATCGGAGATCGCAACGTCGCAGTCGCGCCGCTCCCGTCGGTCCAGTTCGGCAACGCTCGCCTGCGCGGCATCGACTATTCCTGCCGACGAGATTTCGAGATCCCACTCGTCGAACCGCATTCGCCCGTCGCGGGCCGCCAGGACGGTCCGAAGGTCGTGGTACGGCACGCCAGGAGGTACGGCCGAGGGATCACTGGGGTGCCGAACTATGATCTGCCACGGGTACAACCCGGCGTACCGGATGACCGGCCAGATGAGCCGGGTCGTGATGGACGGGGCCATGTCCGTGATGTCTGCGGTACCGATGGGCAGCCCTCGATAACCGGCCCGGACCGGTTGTGCGATCACGGCCCGAGTCTGCTGCAGTAGACGTTCGACATGCGGAATGTCAGTGGCAGTCAGCTCGTGAACGGGCGGCACGCGGACGGTGCGGAATGGGCTGCTCGCCGAAGATTCCAGCACGATACGTAGCGCTTCCGCCTGACAGTTTCCCCATACGAGCAGCACCGGACGGGTGTCCGAAGTGTCATCATCGACGCCGTAGAAGGTGCCGTAATGCAGGGTTCGGCCGTCCGCAGTCACGCGCTGTAGTATTCGTTTGTCACGCAAATACACTCCCTCTCGAGCAGCCGGGCCGGGTTCGACACTCCCCCGTATATCCACTCTGCCGACAGAGGAACCCTTTATTTTGATCACGATCGCCTCGGTGCCCACTGACCACCGATATATCACCAATCTCGCACCGGACACCGTGGACATGGGTGAGCCGGCCTGTCTCCGACTTCCCGATCCACGGCCGGTCGACGCCGAGGAGACAGACTCCCGGTGGTGGCCTCCTCGGTGGCTCGAACCTCGATGGTTGACCGAGCACATCGATACTTTCGACGTGTTCCATCTTCACTTCGGGTTCGACGCGGTCGAGCCTGCGCGACTGGCCGCCATCGTCGTGATTCTGCGCGCGCATGACAAGCCTTTCGTGCTCACCGTGCACGACCTGCACAATCCACATTTCGCGGACAACTCCATGCACCGGGCACAACTCGACATTCTCGTGACCGCCGCGGACGAGGTCATCACTCTCACTCATGCCGCTGCCGCGGAGATCACTGCACGATGGAACACCCCTGCCACTGTGCTGCCACATCCCCACGTCGCTCCGCTCGACCTGATCGGACCGGCGCGAGCGGAACACGAGCGGGAGTTCGTCATCGGGATTCACGCGAAGAGCCTTCGTGCAAATCTCGATCCGCTGGCGGTCATGGACGTCGTAGTCTGCACTGCAGCAGAACTCGGAAACGCACGAGTACAACTCGACATCGACGATGAGGTGTTCGCCCACCGTGATCAGCGTGGAGCAATCGGTGCAGCATTGACTGCGTACAACCGATTCCGCAGCGTCGACGTTCGGGTGCATCGCCGCTTCGACGACACCGAATTGTGGCGCTATCTGCGAGATATAGACGTGTCGGTACTACCGTATCGATTCGGCACCCACTCGGGTTGGCTCGAAGCATGTTACGACCTCGGAACCGCCGTCGTCGCCCCGGACTGCGGATACTACAGCGATCAGAAACCTTGTACCACATATGAATTCGGGATAGACCGATTCGAGCCGGACACCCTTGCGCAGGCGCTGCGGGATGTCCACACCACCCGCAGCCGGACTCCGGTCGCGTCCAGAGCCGAACGCGAACGCGAACGCACCATGCTCTCCCGAAGACACTACGAAATCTACGAACGTGCTCTGTCGCGAGGTAGCCGCATCCTGACCGAGGCCCGCTGATGCGACCGTTACGCATCGCGCTGCTCGGTTCATCGAATTTTCCGATCACCGAACCATTTGCCGGTGGTATGGAGGCGCACATCTGGCAACTCGCTCACACCCTGACCGAACGCGGCCACATCGTGACGCTTTTCGCCGCAGAGGGGTCGTCGGTGGACGTCACCGGCGGGAATCTTCGCGTCGCACGACTGGAACTGAGTGCGATTTCCACAGCCGACATCACCACGCCCGCGCGGGCAGTGAGCGAGCATCACGCGTACCTGTCGTTGATGATGGATCTGGCGGGCGACCTGCGGGACTCATTCGACATCATTCACAATCACAGCCTGCACTACCTTCCCATTGCCATGTCTCCGACAGTGCAGACTCCGATGCTCACCACGTTGCACACTCCCCCGTTCGCCTGGCTGGAGTCTGCGATCGCTATCTCGGCGAGTCCTGCGTCGTCGTTCGTCGCGGTCAGTGAGCATGCCGCTCGCCAGTGGGCACCCGTGCTCGGTGGGGTTCATGTCGTCCCCAATGGCATCTCGACGCAGCGTTGGCCGGAAGGACCCGGCGGAGACTACGCGGTCTGGTCCGGTCGTATGGTGCCGGAGAAGGCGCCGCATCTTGCTATCGATGCCGCGCGGATGGCCGGAGTTCCGCTTCGCCTCGCCGGACCTGTCTCGAATACCGAGTACTTTCGTGACCAGATCGAGCCGCGACTCGACGACTCGGTGACCTACGCCGGCCATCTTCGTCAGCGGGAGCTCGCGACACTCGTCGGTGGCGCGGCTGTCGCTCTGGTCACGCCCGTCTGGGAGGAGCCCTACGGACTGGTCGTCGCCGAAGCTTTGGCGTGTGGAACTCCGGTGGCCGCTTTCGAACGCGGCGGGATTCCGGAGATTCTCACCCCCGCGTGCGGTCGTCTCGCCACCGCGGATTCGGTGACGGATCTGGCAACTGCCCTCGTCGACGCCGCAGCACTCGCACGGAGCGATGCCCGGGCCCGTGCCGAGACAGCATGCTCGGAAACTGCGATGGTGGACCACTATTCGGAGCTCTACGAACAGATGGTTCTCGAGACGACGACTCGGCGAGGTGCGGCATGATCGGGTACTACGCGCATCATCATGGATCGGGGCATGTGACTCGTGCGGCGTCGATCGCCGCTGAGCTCGAAGAACCGATGACCGTACTGTCCTCGCGCCCGCGATCTTCCGAACACGCTCATCTCCACTGGTTGACGTTGCCTCTCGACGTGGACACGACAACGATGGGTGATCGGACTTCCGATCTCGACCCGACTGCATCGGGGGTGGTCCATTGGGCACCGATCGGCGTCCGCGGGTTCACCGAGCGCATGGCGATGATTGCCGAGTGGGTCGCACGAACACATCCGCGGCTCGTCGTCGTCGACGTGTCTGTCGAAATCGCCCTGTTCGTGCGATTGCTCGGCATTCCTGTCGTCGTCGTCGCCATGCCTGGCGATCGAACGGACGAGCAACACCAGCTGGTGTATCGGATCGCAACAGCAATCATCGCCCCGTGGTCGAACAATGTGTACGACCCGGCCTCGCTTCATGCGTTTTCTACCAAGACCACCTACGTGGGCTCGATCAGCCGATTCGCCGGGCGAACGCGCCCTCCTGCCACGACAACCGGACCGAACGTCTTCGTCCTCGGGGGCGCGGGCGGAACGTCGTTGACGGAGAAAGACATCGATGCCGCGGCCGAACACAACTCCGAATACACCTGGACGGCAGCCGGACTCGATACACAATCATGGATCGACGACGTATGGCCACACTTGTGTGCGGCGTCGGTGGTGATCACGCACGCCGGACAGAATGCACTCGCCGACGTGGCCTCCGCTCGGGTACCTGCAGTCGTCGTGCCCCAGGATCGGCCCTACGGTGAACAGGACGCCACCGCCGATGCCCTCGCCAGGGCAGGAGTAGCTGTAGTGGCGCCGTCGTGGCCTCCCCCCGATCGTTGGCGATCCTTGTTGGCCGAGGCAGTACGCCTGGGGTCGGCGGGCTGGCATCGCGTCGAAGCGTCCGGTGCCGCCCGCCGCGCAGCTCGGCTGCTGTCCGAGACGGCCGTCGGATGAAGACATCCGTGATCACCGTCGTGTCGGGACGGCACGAGCATCTTCGGGGACAATTACGTGGCCTCGCCCAGTCGATGCTCGCACCCGAACAACACATCATCATTGCCATCGACGACGACGAGATCGCTGGTGTCGTCGCGGACACCGAAAGCACGGCGCAGGTGGTCGAGCTCGCCGCACCCCAAGGCAGGCTTCCGATCGGGCAGGCACGAAACGAGGGTGCCCGAGTGGCATCGGACGGCGGAGCCGATTTTCTCGTCTTTCTCGACGTCGACTGCATTCCGTCACCCGAACTGCTTACGCGCTATCACGATTGCGCAACACAGCCTGAGCACCGCACGTCTTTACTCTGCGGACCGGTCACTTACTTACCGGCTCGAACCTCGGTGTGGGCGGTCGAGGAGTTGCACGCCCACACCGACCCTCATCCGGCGCGTCCGAATCCGGCTGCGGGAGTGGTCGAGACAGGCAGGAACTATGACCTCTTCTGGTCACTGTCCTTCGCCCTCTCGACCGACACCTGGAACCGTATCGGCGGATTTCACGACCAATACCTCGGATACGGCGGCGAGGACACCGATTTCGCTGCTGTAGCTCGCTCGATCGGTGTCGGGTTGCGTTGGGTCGGCGGCGCACATGCCTACCACCAGCATCATCGTGTGTCGTCACCCCCGATCGAACATCTCGACGACATCGTCCGCAATGCGGCACTGTTTCATCGCCGTTGGGGCCGATGGCCGATGGCCGGGTGGCTGGACGAGTTCGAACGTACGGGCCGGATCGTGCGCAGTCCCGACGGATCCATCGATCGCATTGCATGAACCACGCGAACACGGGGTAAGCCGAGTGTGCTGTGCACTGAACACCGGTGCCCACACAGGATGCGAGGGTCCGTACCGATGAACCAAGTGATCAACACCGGCACGTCGGCACCAGCTGCGCGCGCTGTGACAACCAAGCGGGAATGGGCTGCAGACCTCAGTACCCAGCGGTTGTACGCGCTGCTCAAGCTGCGCGTAGAGGTGTTCGTGGTGGAACAGGCGTACTTCTATCCCGAGCTCGACGGTGAGGACTTAGGCTCGCTGACCAGGCACTTCTGGCTGGAGCGTGACGACGAAGTGCTGTGCACGTTACGACTGACCGAAGTTGGCAACGGACCTGATCGGGTTTTGCGCATCGGCCATTTGTGTACCCGACGCTCCGAACGAGGGAAGGGCCATACCACCCGTCTGCTCCAGGCTGCCTTGGCCGATGTCGGTTCGGCCAGATGCCGAATCGATTCGCCGAGCTACCTCGTGGACATCTACACCGGGCACGGATTCGTGCCGTGCGGGGACGAGGTCATCGACAACGGAGTTCCTGTCATCCCCTTGGTGCGAGAATCCAAGTGAATGTGGAAGTTTCGGTCGAACAACGTCCAGCAGGCGCGGTTCGACCGGGTAGATTGGACTCGTACGCGCGGTAGCGAACTGGTGGAGTCCGCTGCCCAACGACATTGATGCTGTACCCCTGAAGGATCTGGTCACGAGAGAGTCGAGAACAACATGCAGTGGTGGGGATGGGTTATCGTGGCCCTGGTCGTGATCGTGGCGATCGTGGCGCTCGTGCTGGCCATTCAGGCCAAGCGCCGATCCGGCGGTGTGATCATCACCGGCCGGCCGGGCAAGACCGGAAGGTCGAGAAATCCATGATCGAGCAGTTGATGCGGTCCAGTGAGATCGCCAAACGTCCGGTCGTGACTTTCACCGGCGAGGATATCTCGCAGATCAAGGACATCATCTACGCCCCCGACGGCGGGGCAGTCGCCGGTTTCACTCTCGCCGGTCGCGGACTGTTCTCCGGTCCCCGGAAAGAGGTACTTCCGTGGCGATCCGTCGCGGCACTGGGGCCCGACGCAGTGATGATTCTCCGCGAGGACATGCTTTCCCCCGCAGGCGAAATGTTCCCCGCTCCAGACTCCGGCGATGACACTCCGCAACCCTCGCATGAACGGCGCGGTGACATCCTCGGCTCCACCGTCCTCACCGACTCCGGTACCGAACTGGGCACCGTTGTCGACGTCATCATCGAGGTCAGTGGCCGCTACGGTGGAAATTGCGAAGTAGTCGGCTACGAGATCAAGTCCTCGGAGTCGATGAAGAACAAGGGCACCACCGTGCTCATCCCCCTGCCCGACACACTCGCCGCCTCCGGGGAACATCTGATGGTGCCCGCCAGCGCCACCGACTTCGTGCGTGATGATCTCGCCGGGTTCGGTGCTGCCGTCGACGCATTCCGCGCGCAATTGGGGGGTAAGAACTGATGTTATTTTCCGAGTCCATCGGCCGCAAAGTGGTCAGCACCAGCACCGCCGACACGGTCGGGACCATTGCCGGGTTCTTTATCGATCCCCACAACCGCACCATCGCCGGGGTTCATCTCAAGAAGGCCAAGTCCGGGAATGCGCTCGCGTGGTCTGGAATTTCCGCGTTCGGAATCGATGCCGTCACCGTCGGATCCTCGGATGCGATCGTCGATGCCGACAACGAGGCCTCACTCTCGGCGCTGGAAGGAAAGATCCACAACGTCGTCGGAAAGCGCGTACTCAGCACCGGTGGTGTCGAGCTCGGAAAAGTCGACGACGTCGATTTTGATCCTGAAACGGGAGCGATCACCTCGCTCATCGTCGGTGCCCAGCAGATCGAAGGACGCGCCCTTATCGGGGTGGGGTCGTACGCGGTAATTCTCGATCATCAGGATCAGTGATGGTGATCGTGGGAATCCCGACGATGTCATAGGTAGCCGAGGCGATACCGATACCTGCGGCGTCGAGGCCGGTCAAGATATCTCGACTCATTCGGTCCTTGATCGCTCGCACGCCGCGATGCGGCACCAGGAAACGTAGAGACAGTTCGAGCCAGTTGTCGGTGATTCGCCAGTAGACGGCGGGGGCAAGAGATGTCTCAGACAGTGCGTATCGCGCACGCATGGACGCGAACGCTTTTTCGGCCTCCCGGTTGTCGACGACGGCGTGAGCACAAGCGGCATCGAGAAGTATCTGTTCCACACGGGCGCGGTCGTCTGTGTAGGTGATGGGGAGCATCATCTCCTCCCACAGGTACGGAAACTCGCGGGTGTAGTTGTACACCGGATCGGTGAAGATGACACCGTTGGTGACCGTGACCAAGCGTCCGGTGTACTGGCGTGAATTAACCCAGATAGCTGGATCGGAGTCCGACACCGACGGTGGCTGGCCCATCTCCATGATGGTCGTCTTGAGAAACCCGAGCCGCACCACATCACCGCGGACGCCGCCGAGAGTGATCCGATCGCCGATCCCGAATGTGTCACCACGCAAAATCACGAAGTAGGCGGCGAAGGAGGTGATGACCTGCTGCAGAGCAAATGCCAGTCCAGCACTGATCAATCCGACACCGGTGGTGATATCGGTACTCGGCGTCACCCAGATCGATACCAACCCCAGCACAAGGACACCCGCGACAACGACGTGCACCCCTTGGCGTGCCCAGAATCTGCGAGAATCTCCCACCTCACCACCGAGTGTTCGCCGCGTCACCGCCAGCGCGAGCCCGCGTAGCGCCAGCACTGCCACCACGAAAACGGCAGTGACGAGCAGTTTGACACCGGTGGTCGTACTGATACCGACGAGAGTGACGCCGAAGACCTCCACGGACCCCGCTGAGAAGACGACATTCATACACTGCTCCGATCCGCTTGCCGCGCCCTACGTCGAGTGAGTGTCCCACTCCTGTGACAAAGACAGAACGAAACAGCACCGCGGCGAAACTCCGCCGCGGTGCTATTTAGCTGATAAGAAGTCAGCTGCCTTCGGTGTCGCTGACGAATGCCCACTCCCCGTCGTGGTCGACCTCGAGGCGCCAACCCAATTCGGAGTTGTCGGCCTTCTGGTCGATGAACCAGGCGTGTGCGTCGTCCGCGCTGTCTATGTCTTTGGTCTCGACGACTTCGCCTTTGGGATCCAGAACTCTGTAATTTGCCATATCTGCATGTACCCGCGATTCGCTCGGATTCAAACGTGGTTTGTCACCCGGGGGGTCCGGGGTAAATCAGAGCAATGAACGACGCCACCCCCACGACCATCAGCAGGCCGTACCCACTCGGTGCATCTCTACTTCACACGGGCGGGGCCGATGTGGCCGTGTACTCCGAAACCGCCGACTCGGTCGCCGTCGTTGTGGTGGACGAGAACGGCACCGAAATTTCCTCGACTACGCTCGACATCCGAACCGGCCATGTATTTCACGGGATCGTCGAGGATCTGACACCAGGTTCACGGTACGGACTGCGGGTAGAAGGACCATGGGATCCCGAGTCCGGTCTACGTCACAATTCGCACAAGCTACTTCTCGACCCCTATGCGAGAGCGATCGCCGGCGGAGTCGAGTGGAACGAGTCGGTGTTCGGCCACCACCACGACGAGCCCGACACCCGCAACGACGACGATTCCGCGGCGTCGATGCCGCTGTCGGTGGTCACGGCGTCCGAGTTCGACTGGGGCAGCGATGCCGCACCTCGAATTCCGTTGGACCGCACGGTCGTCTACGAAGTCCACGTGAAGGGTTTCACCGCAACGCATCCCGACGTGGAGGAATCCATCCGCGGAACCTATGCAGGGTTGGCCCATCCCGCAGCGATCGCCGAGCTTGTCGAACTGGGCGTGACTACCGTCGAACTGCTTCCCGTCCATCAATTCGTCCAGGACTCCCATCTCCTGGAAGCGGGCCGTCGAAACTATTGGGGATACAACTCGATCGGTTTCTTCGCCCCGCACAACGAGTACAGCAGTGCCGGAGACACCGGCGGCCAGGTCGATGAATTCAAGGCCATGGTCAAAGCTCTCCACAACGCCGGAATCGAAGTGATCCTCGACGTGGTGTACAACCACACAGCCGAGGGAAATCACCTGGGACCGACGTTGTCGCTCAAGGGAATAGACAACAGATCCTATTACCGGTTGGTCGAGGACGACAGAGCGTCCTACTTCGACACCACGGGAACGGGCAACAGCCTCAACGTCGGCCACCCAGCCGCACTGGCTCTGATCATGGACTCCTTGCGATATTGGGTTACCGAGATGCACGTCGACGGGTTTCGATTCGATCTTGCGAGCACGCTGACCCGCCAGGATTCCGATCTTGACAAGCACAGCGCGTTCCTCGATCTGGTTCACCAGGATCCGACGCTGGCGCCGGTCAAGCTCATCGCTGAGCCTTGGGACACCCATGGATATCAGGTGGGCGGATTTCCCGCTCGCTGGTCCGAATGGAACGGCCAGTTCCGCGACGACGTTCGAGACTTCTGGCGCAGTGAACCCGGATCGCTCGGCGCTTTCGCGCAGCGCATCACCGGCAGCCCCGACGTCTACGAGGCCAGCCGTCGGCCGACCTTGGCGAGCATCAACTTCATCACTGCGCACGACGGCTTCACCCTCGCCGACCTGAACAGCTACGGCGACAAGCACAACGATGCCAACGGCGAGAACAACGAGGACGGCGAGTCCGACAATCGTTCGTGGGGTTGCGGCGCCGAAGGCCCGACCGAGGACGAGGGCATCCTTGCCCTGCGCGCACGGCAACAACGAAATCATCTGGCGACGTTGTTGCTGTCTGCGGGCGTGCCGATGATCCTCGGTGGCGATGAAATCGGCAGAACTCAGCAGGGGAACAACAACGCCTATTGCCAGGACAACGAGCTGTCGTGGTTCGACTGGGCAAACGCCGATCTCGATCTTCGCAACTTCACCCGCGAACTCCTACGCATGCGCCGCGAGCATCCGGCGCTACGTCCGAAGTGGTTCCGGCACGATAGTGACAGCAATCCCGAAAATTCGGTCGACTTCTACCGGGCAGACGGTGCCAAACTCGGCGCAGAGGATTGGGAAGACGGCGCCGCACTGTCCATGCTCGTGCGCATGACGGCGCCCGAGGATGACACCACCTTCGCCTGGCTCGTCAACTCTTCCTCCGGCCCAGTGGACTTCTCACTGCCGGAGGGAAAGTGGGCGCAGAGTCTATCGAGTGACCCCGATCAGGCCTATGAAAGCGAGGGCCCGACAATCCTGATTCGTGAGCACTCGTTCACACTCCTGGCAGCAGAAGACTAGAAGGCGGAACCTAGAACCACTCGGGATTCATATCCAGGGTCGTACGGTCCAGGGACGCCAGGAGGTCGAATTGCGGGCCTGTCTTCGGTAGTTCGTAGCCGAAGAAATACCGCGCTGCTTGACGCTTACCGTCGTAGAAGGCTCCGGTCTTCCCTTCGACGGCGGTAAGCTGCTCGAGCCACATCCAGGCAATCACCACATGACCGACCGCTTCGAGGTACACGGTCGAATTCGCCAGTGCCACAGCAGGATCACCCGTCGACCACAGTGCTGCGGTGACCTCGACCGCGCGATTCCATGCCGCTTCCAGTTCACCGGCGAACCGGGACGTGTCGGGGCTCAGCGGCCGGGCCCGTTCGACGGTGGCCAAAATTTTGGAACCGAGGAGCGCTACCCCTGCCCCCGCCTGCATGGTTACCTTTCGGCCCAGCAGATCGAGCCCCTGAATGCCGTGCGTCCCCTCGTGAATCGGATTGAGTCGATTGTCCCGGTAGTACTGCTCGACGTCGTAGTCACGGGTGTAGCCGTACCCGCCGTGAATCTGGATCGCCAGGCTGTTGGCCTCGAGGCACCACTGTGACGGCCAGCTCTTCGCTATCGGCGTCAACACATCCAGCAGCAGAGTCGAATCAGCCTTGATGGTGTCGTCGGTCGTCGAATCCTGCTCGTCTACGAGCCTGGAGCAATAGAGACCGAGCGCAAGCGCTCCCTCTACATATGACTTCTGTGCCAACAACATTCGCCTGACGTCGGCGTGCTCGACCAGCGGCACCGCAGGAGATGACGGATCCTTGGACCCCAGTGGCCGACCTTGAGTGCGAACCTTCGCATATTCGAGCGACTTCAGGTATCCGACGTAGCCCAACGCAATTGCCAGGAACCCGACCCCGATTCGGGCCTCGTTCATCATGTGGAACATGTAGGAGAGACCGCGATGCTCCTCGCCGACGAGGTAGCCGACCGATCCGTCGAAAGCGAGAAGGGTGTTGGTTGTTCCTCGGTTGCCCATCTTGTGGTTCAAACCGACGAGAGTCACCTCGTTGCGCTCGGCGTTCGGCAGAAGCTTCGGGACGATGAACAGCGAGATGCCCTTGACTCCCGCTCCCCCACCCGGGATTTTGGCCAGCACGAGGTGGATGATGTTTTCGGTGAGTTCGTGGTCGCCTGCCGAGATCCACATCTTGGTTCCGGTGATCCGGTAGCTGCCGTCGTCCTGCTTCTCGGCCCGGGTCGTGATGTCGGCGAGCGAGGAACCTGCCTGCGGTTCGGATAGGCACATCGTGCCGAAGTACTTGCCCTCCAACATCGGACGCACATACTCGTCGATCTGGTCGGCAGTTCCGTAGGTCGAGATCAGATTGGCATTGGCGACGGTCAGGAACGGGTACGACGCCGTCGACGCATTGGCCGCCTGAAAGTACGCCATCGATGCGCGAGCGACCGTCGTCGGCAGTTGCATCCCGCCGACGCTCTCGTCGAACTGGCTCGCAATGAGCCCGGCAGAAGAGTAAACGTCCAGTGCGGCTTTGACCTCGCCGATCATGTCCACCGAGCCGTCGGGACGCATTGTCGGCTCGTTCGCGTCGGACTTCTTGTTGTGCGGTTCGAAGTGCTTGTGCGCGATGTCGGCACATAGGTCCAGTACCGCGTCGAACGTCTCCTTCGAGTGTTCGGCGAACCGCGCGCGGTTCGTCAGCGATACGACGTCGAGCCACTCGTAGAGCAGAAAGTCGAGATCGCGGCGAGAGAGTACGTCGGTCATGGCGGGCCTCGTGTCGGAAAGTCGCAGTGGGAACTATGCAGGTGCATAGTTTCTATGCACCTGCCTATAATCGACCGGACACCCGATCGTGTCAACCCTGGGCCCGGAGAGGAGGGATCGAGCGACCATGAGTGTCGACGAGGTGAGCACCTCCAAAGCCGCCGCCCGCATCCGAAGCGCAGCCATCGAGATTTTCGCTGCCAAAGGGTACGGCGCAACGTCGACGCGCGAGATCGCCGCAAGCCTCGATCTCAGTCCCGGGGCCATGTATCCGCACTACAAAACAAAAGAGTCGCTGCTGTTCGATGCGAGCCTCGACGGACACCGACGTGCGCTCGCCGAAACCAAGCAGGCCGATATCGAAACCGACACGCCGCCGGTTCGACTCGCATCCACGGTCCGCGCGTACGTCCGGTTCCATGCCCGTCATCACGCATTGGCACGCGTCATCCAATACGAACTGCGGTCGCTGACACCCGAGCACTTTCGCACGATCGCCGCTGTTCGACGGGCCACCTCCAAGGTGTTCACCGACATCATCGGCGCGGGCGTGGTCACGAAAGATTTTTCGATCGCCGATACCGACGCTGCCACTTTGGCGATTACCTCGCTCGGAATCGACGTCAGCCGGTGGTTTCCGAGTAAGTCGTTCTCGGACCCGGACGTCCTGGCCTCGCGCTATGTGGAACTGGCGCTTCGGATGGTCGGCGCACCGCCGTCGTAGTTTCCACGGCAAGCCGACTCGTCCAGACAGCTATCGACTCACTCCGACGACAACGTCGGTTGCCATTGCTGTGGGTCACGCACGACGATCGGGAGTGCGTCCGGGTCACCTGCAGGCCAACGTGCTGGAGATTCGCCGAGCTTGTGCAAGCGTTCCATTTGCTCACGGCACCACGGCGATACCGCACCACCCTCGGCAACGAACCTCGAAAACTGTTGCCAGGGAACCCAATCCGCGCGCGACACCTCTTCGGCATTCGGTTTCGGAGCGGGCCCGTCGTAGACGACGCCGAACACCGGACACAGTTCGTTTTCCACGATTCCGTTTGTCATGACGGCTCGATATCGAAAACCGGGCAGCAGCAGGCGCACGCCTCCGGCCTCGATTCCCAACTCCTGGCTCAACCTACGCAGGACCGCGTCACCCAGATTCTCCCCTGGTCCCGGATGCCCGCAGCAACTGTTGGTGGTCACCCCCGGCCAGGTCGACTTATGGTGGGCACGCTCGGTGATCAGCACCTCGTCCTTGCTGTTGAATACGTAGCACGAGAACGCCAGATGCAGCGGAGTCGTCGTCGTATGCACTGTCGACTTCGCCTGCGTTCCCAATTTCCGGCCGGCATCGTCGACGAGGACGACCTCCTCGGTCAGCATCGGGCACTGCCGGTGCCTGAGGTGAGGGGCGCGCAAGCTATCCGATCCATACCCTCATGTTCCCAGACCCCGCCACATTCGAAACATTTCGACACCGATCGGCGCGTTCTCTTGTCATTCCACGGTCGAAGGCCACACCACGCGTGGGCGGAAAGTTCGATGTTTGTACTGACCGGCGGAACGGGTAATGCGATACGCAGGCGGGGCCGTGTTGTTCACCTCGCCGCCGGAGCGCCCGGGCAGGTTGAGCACACAGCCTCCCGGTCGTTCTTGTTCCCCGGACACCGACCGAGCCTGGGTCGTCAAGAACTCGACGGAAATGTGAGATCCAGAGCCGCCGAGAGATCGGCGACCAGATCGGCCGGATCCTCCAACCCCACGGAGAATCGCAAATGTCCGAGGGTCCGGAAGGAATCCGGATATCGGGCGACCCGCGCACCTTCCGTTCCTACGTGCACGATCAACGACTCGTCGTGACCGAGTGATACCGCCGAGGTGATCACTCGAAGATTCGCGACGAACTCATTGTGGGTATCGGAGTCGGCGTCGATCGCAAAAGCCATCATCGCGCCGAACCGACCGTCGAACTGGCGCGCGGCAACCTCGTGCTGAGGATGCGATTGCAATCCCGGATAGGCGACGAACGCCACCCTCGGATCGTTGTCGAGAAACCTGGCGATGGTCGCGGCAGAGCTAGTCTGCTGGTTCAGCCGCAGCGGCAGCGTGATCGAGCCGCGACTGATCAACCAGGCGTTGAACGGCGAGATGACACCGCCGACATCGACCATTGCGTCGTTCTTGATCCGACCGATGAGCGCGCTCGATCCGATGACCGCACCACCCATTGCGTCACCGTGCCCGTTGATGTATTTGGTCAGCGAATGCACGACCAGATCTGCGCCATCGGCGAGCGGGCGGTACATCGGAGGCGGGGTGAATGTCGAGTCCACCGACAACAGGACACCTGCGTCGTGCGCTACCCGCGCGATTGCCGCGATGTCCGTGACCTTGGTCGTCGGATTCGCGATCGCCTCGACATGCACCAGAACGGTGTTCTCTCGCACAGCAGCCGCGACCGCGGCGACGTCCGAGCTGTCGACGAACGTTGCTTCGATTCCGTACTTTTGTGGCAGAAGCTCCGAGAACAGCCGGAAGGTCGCTTCGTACGTGACATCACCGACCACCACGTGGTCACCGGACGAGAGAAACGTGAAGAACACGGCATGCAGTGCGGCCACTCCGGATGCAAGAACGACGGCGTCCTCGCCTTTGTCGAGTGCCGCCAACTTCTCCTGCAACGCAATCTGATTTGCACCGGAGTTGCGCGTGTAGAGCGGCACATCGGTGGCCGACCAACTCAACGACGACGGATCCTCGGGTAGTGCATACGAGTTCGCCATGACGATGGGTTGCCTGATCGCGCCCGAACCACCGTCTGTTCGATTGCCCGCGTGTACCGCTTGTGTGAGGAACGCCAATGTCGATGGGTCTTCTTTGTCGGGACGCGATGTCATACCGAGAAATCTAGCGAACGGGAGAGCGCGCGTGCGCTAGCGGCGGGTGAGAACGACCACCGGGATCTCGCGGTCGGTCCACGCCTGGTAGTTCGCGAAGTCTGCGTATCTCTTCACCAGCAACGGCCACAGCCGAGCGCGCTCGCTCGAGTCTGCTGTGCGCGCACTCACGTCGCGTCGCTCGGAGCCGATCTGCAGCCACGTGTCCGGGCTCGCCATCAGATTCGAATACCACTGCGGATTCTTGGGCATTCCGCCCTGCGAGGCCACCACGATCACGTTGTCGTCGTCGAGCAGATAAATCAGCGGAGTGGTGTACTCGGTGGCCGACTTGCGGCCTCGATGCCCCAGCAGGAGCACTGGCACCGGCTTGCGGAATCCGCTGCCGATACGCCATTTCCCACCGATCCGACCACCGGTGCGTCGGTACAACCACACCTGCGCCTTGGCGCCGTATTTCATCACCGAGGGAACGATCGGTGAGTCGAGATGGGATGGCCGTGTGGGAGGTGTCGTCACGTCGCGCAGTCTACGGCCGCCAGGGCGCAGCCGTCGACGATCCAGTCGAGCTCTACCCGTTTCTTTAAGTAACTGGTAATCTCCGTAACAGTTACATTGGGTAGAACGAAGACGAAAGGATGCACCAGCGATGACCAGCACTGTCAGCTCGAACGACACCATCGAAGCCGAGGATGTCTCAGCACGGCTGCTCGACTCCGCCGCGCAATTGTCGTACGACCCGGCCGAGGAAGTCGCCTGGGACGAGCCCCTCGACCCCACCCTGTTCGGCCTCAATCCGGAATGGAGCACTCTCTACGGCACAGCGATGTGGGAGGAGATGACGCAAGAACAGCGCATCCTGCTCACCCGCCACGAGGTGTGCTCGATCATGAGCACCGGCATCTGGTTCGAGATGATCCTGCAACAGATGGTTCTTCGGGACCAGTACTGCAAGGACTCGTCGAACTCCGACTTCCAGTTTGCGTTGACCGAGATCGCCGACGAGTGCCGACACTCCATCATGTTCGCTCGTGCGTGTACGACCATGGGTATCAAGGCTTATCTACCGCGCCGGATGAGCATCGAACTCGGCCGCGGCTTCAAAGCTATAGCGTCTGCCGAAGCCGCCTACGGCGGAATACTGGTGGCCGAAGAAGTTCTCGACGTGATGCAGCGCGATTGGATGCGCGGCGAGAACGTCCTCCCGCTGGTGCGCACCACCAGCAAGATCCATGTAGTCGAAGAATCACGACACATGACCTTTGCCCGTGCGCAGATGCGTGAACGCATCCAAGGCAAGAGCGTCGCGCGACGTAAGTCGAGTGCGTTGGTCGTTGCCATCGCCGCTCGCATCATCGTCTCGAACATGGTCAACAAAGGGGTGTACGAGGCAGCAGGCCTCGACGCAGATCGTGCAATCAAGGAAGCAAGAAACAACACCCACCACCACGCCATGATGCGAACCAGTAGCGAACACCTGATGGCTTTCCTGCTGGACTGCGGTCTGATCACCAAGCCGGCGGAGGCAATTTACCGTCGGCTGCACATGCTGTGAAGAAGGATTGACTGATTATGGCTTTCGCCATCACCCAGAACTGCTGCAACGACGCGTCCTGCCTGTCGGTCTGCCCCGTCAACTGCATCCATCCGACGCCTGACGAGCCGGATTTCGGTAAGACCGAGTTGCTGTACATCGACCCACGCTCCTGTATCGACTGTGGGGCATGCGCGGACGCATGTCCGGTCGACGCGATTACCCCCGTCTCGCGTCTGACACCGGAGCAGTCGATCTACGCGGATATCAATGCCGACTATTACAAGGACAAACCGATCGATCCGGCCTGGGCACCTCCGCGGTTCCCAGCCCTGGCGGTGAACGAACTTCGAAAAATCGATGTCGCGATCATCGGGACCGGCCCGGCTGCCTGCTACGCCGCGCAGGCACTTCTCCGGATTCCGAGCAGTCGGGTGACCTTCTACGACCGCCTGACGACAGCAGGTGGACTGGCCCGCTACGGGGTGGCACCCGACCACCTCGGAACCCGTCGAATCAACGAGCATTTCCGCAGCATCTTCGCGCACCCCCGCGTCAGCATGAAGCTCGGCGTCGAGGTCGGAGTCGACATCGACCAGCAGACGCTGTCCGAACGCTACGACGCCGTCGTGTACGCCGTGGGTGCGGAGAACGATCGCACCCTCGACATTCCAGGCCTCGAACTGCCCGGTTCGATCAGCGCTCGCACGGTAGTCGGTTGGTACAACGGCCATCCCGACGTCGCCGCCGATGCCGTCGACCTGGCCGGCGTTCGGAGCGTCACGATCTTCGGCAACGGCAACGTGGCCCTCGATGCGGCGCGCATCCTCACCGCCGATCCGGACGCTCTAGCATCCACCTCCATCGCACCTCATGCCCTCGCGGCACTCCGGCAGCACCGAGTCGAGGAAGTGGTCGTTCTCGCTCGTCGTGGTCCGGAGTTCGCTGCATTCACCCGTTCCGAGTGCCAGGCACTGCTCGACCGCCCACACGTCGATGTGGTGGTAGCCGGATCGCCGGAGACCCTGTCGATAATCGACGAGATTCCCGCCTCGGCTCCGGCGTCGGCGCTGCGTGGCGCGGACGTCGTCGAACTGGGTTCACCGCATTCTTCGCGCCGGATCGTCTTCGCTTTCGGACGGGCACCTCTCGCCGTTCACGGCGGCGACCGTGTCGAGTCGGTCCTCGTCGGCACCGGAGACGATGCACGATCGATTTCCACCGAGCTGGTGCTTCTCGCGATCGGATATCGCGGAACACCCTCTGCGGGAGTTCCTTTCGACGAGAGATCGGGGACAATCAACAATATCGACGGCCGAGTGTCCGACCACGACGGAACACTCGTAGCCGGTTGCTATGTGGTCGGTTGGGCCAAGCGCGGCGCCACAGGCGGAATCGGCGACAACAAGGTCGACGCAGAACTGACTGTGGACGCGCTCATCGAGGACGTCGCGGCACGCGGGCCCCGACGCACCCGAGACCGGTACCGAAGACTGTCTGCATCAGCGAAAACTCTCGAGGACGTCGTTATACTCGACCGGTGAGTACTTCTGAGATCGCGACTGTATTGGCCTGGCACGACGCACTCAACTCGACCGACGTGGACACGGTGTTGTCTTTATCGAGTGACGACATCGAGGTGGGCTCGGCCGATGGCGCTGCGCAGGGGCTCGAGCACCTACAGGAGTGGGTGCGCACTCCAGGGGTGACGCTCACTCCCGGTGCGATGTTCTACCGGGACGGCGTCGTTGTGGTCGAGGAGTCGGCGACCAGCGAGGCCGAGCCGACGGTACCCACTACGGAGGCCGCCAGCTTCCGGGTCGTGCACGACCAGGTCACGTCGATCTTCCGTCATACCGACCTCGAATCGGCCCTCTCCGCCACAGGTATGTCGGAGAGCGATCGGGTAGCCGAAAGCTGACCCACCCCAAGCACTCTCACTACTGATGGACCGAACGGTGCGGCGCCTGTCCTGCTCGATCGGGCACCGCACCGTCAGCAACATCAGTCGTCGCCGCGCGGAGGCGGCTCGACGTCCACGCCTCCGCCCCGGTGCTCGGGCCCCGCGTCAGGATGGCTCGCCGGAACGCGGCTGCGCGAATTGGCGGCTTCGCTTTCGTGGAACTTCCTACGCCAGCCCTCGTCGGGCCGATAGGGGCCGGGCTTCGGACGAAGCTTGCCACCGGGAAAAGCGAGTCGGGCGATCGTGCGGTGCACCATCCCCCACTGCTGCAACAGCGGTCCACTGTTGTACGGCAGTTGGTAACGCTCGCAGATATCCTTGATTTTCGGAGACACTTCGGAATACCTCGTACTCGGCATATCCGGGTACAGATGGTGCTCGACTTGGTAACTCAAGTTCCCGCTCATCAAATGGAACAGTGGCCCGCCATCGATGTTGGCAGCCCCGACGAGTTGGCGAACGTACCAGCCGCCGCGGGTTTCGTTCTCCACTTCTTTTTCACTGAACGTGTAAGCCTGATCCGGGAAATGCCCGCAGAAGATGATGCCGTGCGACCAGACGTTGCGAATGATGTTCGCGAAGAAATTCGCGGCGAACGTTGCGAGGAACGTGCTTTCGATGCCGCTGAAGCGCGCATCGAGCACGTCGGATACGGCGTTACTCTTTCCAAATCGTGTCGACTTACGCAACCGCGCAGCCACTCTCGACTTCTTGCTCTCGCGCAGATGCCCTCCGGACATCAGCTGCGCCAAGCCGAACGCGCCCGCACTGATAACCGGCCAGCCGATGTAGTCCTTGACGAACTGCCGACGTGCTTTACCTGCGATGCCCTCGAGATCGGCCAGCAGTTCCTTCGGCGACTTGTCACCGTGTCGCAACGCATCGAGATCCAGATCGTGCAGCGCCACACCCCATTCGAAGAACGCCATGAGGAGAACGTTGTAGAAGGGCTGCGCCAGATAGATCGGGTGCCACTTCTGCCGCGGGTCGATACGCATGATCTCGTACCCGAGGTCTTTGTCCTTGCCGCGAATGTTCGTGTACGTGTGGTGCACGTAGTTGTGTGAGTGCTTCCACGATTGCGCCGTCGATGCAGTGTCCCAGTCCCACACCGAAGAGTGGATCTCTGGATCGTTCATCCAGTCCCACTGCCCGTGCATGACGTTGTGGCCGATCTCCATGTTTTCGAGGATCTTCGCAACTCCGAGGCAGGCCGTGCCCGCCAGCCAAGCGGGCTTGCTCGTCGAGCCGAGCAGAAGTACACGACTCGCGACCAGAAGTTGGCGTTGTGCCGCGATCACCGAGGTGATGTATTTCCGATCCTTCGCCCCCAGACTCGCGTACACCTCGTCGTGAATGGCGTCGAACTCTCTGGCCAACTCTGCGATGGTCTCCTCGCTCAGGTGCGCCAGCGGATTGACCGGCTCCGTGCGAGTCGAGTGGTCGATGGTCATAAAAATCCCTCCGGAGATCTCATAGCTCGATTTCGATGTCGCCCTCGGCCGTGTTCACACAAATTCGCACGGCTTGTCCCGTTGGTTCCGATACGTCCCCATTGCGCAAGTCGCGTAAACGCCCGGACCTCAGCGTTCCGATACAGGTGTGGCAAATCCCGATGCGACATCCGAATGTCAGGTCGAGGCCTGCATCTTCACCGGCTACCAATATCGTCGTTCCGCCGTCGCACTCCACGTCCTTGTCACTGTTGACGAACCGGATAGTGCCGCCCTCGCCGTCGTCGGCATTGCCACCGATGACTGGCTGAAAGCTTTCATGATGGAACCGCTCGTAGTCGCCCTCGTCCTTCCAGTAGGACCGCAGGTCGTCCAGATGTTCCCCCGGACCGGAACAGAACGCCTCACGCTCACGCCAGTCCGGAACGAGTTGGTCCAGTTCAGCAGCTTTCATTCGGCCTTCGTCGCGGGTGATGCGCAGTTCGAACCGAAAGCCAGGATGCTTCGCTTCCAGTTCGGCAAGGGTGTCGGCGAACATCAACTGCTCACGGTTGTGAACCGAGTGGACGACGACGATGTCCTTCATCTGGTCGTGGTGGTCCACACTACGAAGCATGCTGATGATCGGTGTGATGCCACTCCCCGCACTGATGAACACCATTTTCGCCGGCAACGGATCGGGCAGCGTGAATTCGCCTTCGACCTCACTGAGCCGGACTATGTCGCCGGCCCTGATGGTGCCGACCAGATAGGGCGACACCGTGCCCTCCGGAACAAGCTTGGGGCTGACACTCACCAGGCCGTCGATCGGGTCGGGATCCGAGGTGATCGAATACGCTCGCCAGTGATATCGACCGTCGATAAGCACTCCCAGACGCACATATTGCCCCGGGGTGTGACCGGCCCATTCGAAGCCTGGCCGGATGTAGACCGACACTGCCTCCGACCCCTCGGGCGACACTCGCTCGACCTTGCCGCGCAGCTCACGAGTGGTCCAGAGCGGGTTGATCATCGAGAGATAGTCGTCCGGTCTCAGCGGATTGAACAGTAGTCGGACGGCTCTCAGCATCGTCCTGCGAACTATCGAAACCTGGGGTCTGGCCCCGCGCTCTGCCACGATGTACACGTTAACCCCGGTCACGCATGTTTGGTGCCGAAATCCCGAATCCACCGGACGGGGTGCTCCGAGATTCAGTCCGTATTTCATTGCAGCACAGTGATATACACAAACTTTGCCACCTCCTCGCCGAGGTGATTTCCACACCCATCACCTCAGCCGAAATGGACACCTCGACGGCGTCTGCGCAAACGCATCTTCAACTCGGCCCACCGACGGAAGTGCGTGAGGCGCATCACTCTCAGGCCTTCGGTGTTTGTTGCCGATATCGACGGGTAACGCACTGAGCAGTGCCATTGACTACGTGGGGGGCACACCAGAAACGAGAGACCCACACAACTCGAAAAGGAGCGCACGATGGCTACATCCACCCTGCTCGCACAGCTGCGGGCCGTTCTCCAATTGACGAACACCGAGATCCAGACAGCTCAGACCCGCACAGCTCAAGCTCGCACCGAAGCAGTCCGGTCAGAGCTCGAACAGAATGCATCTAACGGCCGTGACCGCGCCGACGCCATCGAATCCGCACTTCGTGACCTTGGCGGTCTTCCTGACGTCGTCGGACCACTGGTCGGGCGCACCCTCGCACTCTTCAAGACCCTCGGCGAGCAGGCACAGCCCTTCGACGAGGCGCTTCTCGGCGACCTTGCCCTCGAACAACAGTTGCTCGGCCGCGCAAAGTACATCAAGGCTCTCGCGACAGCCGCCCACGAGCCGAAGGTGATTGCCCTGGCCGACCGTTTGATCACCGCACATAGCGCTACCGTGGAATGGCTCGACACCGTCCTCGCCGAAGACGCACTGGGCGGCCCCGCAGCATTGCGTCGGTCACCGCTGCAGGCTGCAGCGGGAAGCGCCGTCAAGTTGGTCAATGCGCCCGCGACGTGGTCCGCCCGCAGTCTCGATCGAGCACTCGACGCAGCCCGCGGCACACCCAACCGTCTGACCGAGCTACTCGGTAGAGGTGCGCACGCAGGCGATATTGCAGTAAAGACTCTCGCCGCAAGCCGCGACGCAGCTCTGGAAGCTGCCGAGGGTGTCACTCGCGACGAGGGCGCCGACGCAGTAGCCGACGCTCTTCACTCCGCACGCGCAGCCGGTGGCATTCTCGAGCCCGAGGAGCTTCCCATCGGCGGCTACGAGGATTTGAATGTTTCCGAATCCGTCTCTGCGATCAAGGAATTGGATGATCCTTCGGACATTCGCGTCGTGCTCGCCTTCGAAGAAGCGCACAAGAATCGTCATGGGGTCGTATCCTCGGCACAGACACGATTGGCTGCGATCGCCAAAGAAGTTGTGTCCATGCGCTGATCGCTTATGGTTCGAACAGTGGAAGCCGGCCCGAGCTGATCAAGCTCGGGTCGGCTTTCACTTTCTCTGGGGCAACGCGGTTTCCCGAATCGACGGACGGGTATGTCGGATCTGTGCACGAACGTAACGATTCACCAGCCCCGGTCGACGCCGACCCCGACGACCCTCGTAAGCCAGATTCACCCACTGAGCTGACCAAGCCCTCGTGGCTGTTCGTCGTCCGCAAGACCGCACGAGAGTTTTCGCGAGATCAATGTACCGATCTCGCCGCGGCTCTCACCTATTACGCTGTGCTGTCACTGTTTCCGGCGATGCTCGCTGTCGTGTCGCTCTTGGGAGTCTTCGGCCAGGGCCAGGCCACGGTGGACGGCGTGCTGCAGGTCGTCGGCGATCTCGGTCCGTCCTCCGCCGTGGACACGTTGCGAGGCCCCATCGAGCAGCTGGTTCAGGCTCCGGCTGCCGGGTTTGCTCTCGTCACAGGCCTGCTGGGTGCACTGTGGTCGGCCTCGGGCTACGTGGGAGCTTTCGGGCGGGCGATGAATCGGATGTACGAGGTCGATGAAGGTCGGCCCGTCTGGAAGCTGCGTCCGATCATGCTGGTGGTGACGTTGGTTGCCCTCGCCCTGCTGGCATGCGCGGCAGCTATGTTGGCTTTGAGCGGTCCGGTCGCCAGAGCGGTAGGTGAGACGGTGGGGCTCGGCGAAACCGCGTTGACTGTCTGGAACATCGCCCGCTTCCCGATCGTCCTGGTCCTTGTCGTCCTTGCCGTAGCCGTTCTCTACTACGCAACACCCAATGTCCAACAGCCGAAATTCCGCTGGATCAGCGCAGGCGCGGCACTCGGCATCCTCGCGTGGATTCTCGCATCGGCTGGTTTCGGTTTCTACGTCGCCAACTTCAGCAGTTACAACAAGACGTACGGGTCACTCGCCGGCGCAATCATATTTCTGCTGTGGCTGTGGATTACCAACCTGGCGTTGCTGTTCGGAGCAGAACTCGACTCCGAATTGGAACGAGGCCGTCAGCTACAGGCAGGGATCGTCGCCGAGGATCAGCTTCAATTGCCGCCACGCGATACCCGGGTCTCGGACAAGAACGAGCAAAAGGATGCTGAAGCCGTCGAAAAAGGCCGCCTTTTGCGCACACAACACAATCCAGATCAGTCAGAGGACGCCGACTCTCCCACCGGCACTAAAGGAGCAACCGTGACAGACCGACCAGATACTCGACCCGGCGACCTACGGCAGGAAAGTAGGAGTGAGGTTGCAGATCTGTCCACCGTCCAACTCGTCGAACGCCTCACCCAGCAAGTTTCGACCCTGGTACGCACCGAAATCTCGGCCGGTTTGGACGAGGTGAAATCCAAAGGTACCCGTCTGGGAATCGGAATCGGAATTTCCGGTGCCGGCGCGCTACTACTGTTCTTCGGGCTCGCCACGTTCATTGCCACAGCTGTTCTCGGCCTGGCCACCGTGTTGGATCCCTGGCTTGCCGCGTTGATCATCGCGGCTGCAGTGACTCTCGTCGGGGCGATCCTTGCCCTCGTCGGAGCCAAGCGCGCGAAGAACGCGCTCCCTCCCGTTCCCGAAGACACTGTCGCCAGCGTCGACAAAGACATCACCGCAATCAAGGAAGGCATCCGATGACCGGAAAACACTCCGACGAAACCCAGCCCCTGAACGAGCAGTCACCCAGCGTCGACGAGCTGCGCGCCGAACTTTCCGAAACCGTGGCAGCGCTCGCAGCGAAGGCCGATGTCCCGACCCGCGTCCACGACAGCGCGTCGGCAAGCGTCGAGAAGGCCAAGACCACTGCTGAAGCGAATCCGGGAATCGTCGCTGCTCTGGCAGCAGCCGCGATCGGCGCAGTCATTGCTTACGTTGTCGTCCGGCGACGCAAGTCGAAACGAGGAGTCCTCCGATGAGCGCAGTGTCGAAGACGATGTACAAGCCACTGTCGTTGGCAATGAGCGTGCTCGGCGGAGTCGTAGCCGGAATGGTGTTCAAACAGGTGTGGAAGCGTATAGGGGACGACGACGACAAAGCCCCGGACCCGAAAGATCTCGGTCGCTCCGCACGGGAGGTGTTGATCGCCGCAGCAGTGCATGGCGCCGTATTCGGGCTGGTGAAAGCTGCGATCGATCGTGCAGGCGCCCACGGCTATCGCGCTTTGGCCCACGAAGACCCCACGTGAAGGACCACACCGCTACCTTCTTCGACGTTGTGATCGTCGGCGGTGGAAATGCCGGTATCAGCGCTGCCGCACGCCTCATCCGTAAGGGGTTCGATTCCGTCGCCGTGATCGAACCCCAACAAGTTCACACCTACCGACCGTTGTTGTCCTACGTCGGTGGCGGCCAGGCTTCGTTGAGCAGCGCGCAACGCACCCAACGATCGGTGACGCCGCATGGATGCATGTGGATCAAAGACTCGGTCACCGTCGTCGACGCTGCGGAGCGCACCGTGACGTGCGCGTCGGGGAGACGCTACCGATACCGCGACCTGGTGCTTGGCCCCGGTCTGGTTCCGGATCTCGACGCGTTGCCGGGCATTTACAGTGCACTCGACTCGCCTGCGGTGGCCAGCAACTACCTCGACCGTGCGGAGAAGACCTGGGCACTGGTAGAGGCGATACCCAGTGCCGGTCACGCAGTATTCACCGTGCCCAGGGCTCCGGTCAGTTGTACCGGTACGACGCTCAAACCCTTGTTCCTCGCGGTCGCTCACTGGCAACGGACCGGCCGGTTGGACAGTATCGAGATCACTCTCGTCGTCGACCGCCCCGGTCTCCTGGGGGTTCCAGAACTTGATGCTCGGCTGCTGAGCCGCTTACGGGAACTCGGCGTCCGGATACTGACCGGCACGGCGGTCACGTCACTGGAGCCGGAAGAACGCCGAATCACCGTGACAGATGTCGACGGTAACACCGAGCAACTGCAGTACGACTTCCTTCACCTGGTGCCGCCCTTCCGAGGCCCACGGTGGTTGCACTCCTCGGATCTGACCGGTGACAACGAACATGGATTGGTAGACATCGATCCGCTGACCTTCGCGCATCGCACGCACCCGAGCGTGTGGGCAGTCGGAGACGGGGCGGCCGTGCACACAGATCCTTCGGGTGGCGCTCT